>CAWVTS010000036.1:0-16549 GCA_963933045.1 uncultured Lutibacter sp.
TCTATTAACATTATTGTTATCTTTTTCTTAGCCCTTTTTATTATCCCGATTATTTATAGTTTCATGCCAATGCCCAAAGACAAACACCTAAAACATTTGGACAGAACTTGGATGGATATAATTGTAAATTGGATGGAAAATATGGTGCGTAATCATCGTATTACTATTTATTCTGCAACTGTAGTTATAATTATTGCAAGTATAATTGGAGTATATCAAATGAAACTCTCAGGAAGTTTGATAGATGATATGCCCAAAGACAAAGAGTTTTATCATGATATTCGCTTTTTTGAAAAAGAGTTTGGAGGGATCTTGCCTTTAGAGATCCTTATAAACACAAATCAACCTAAAGGAGTAATGGAACTTTCTACTTTAAAAAAAATTGAGAAATTAAATGAAACTATTGATGAAATTCCTGAACTTTCAAAACCAGTTTCTGTCGTAAATTTAGTAAAATTCTCTAAGCAAGCATTTTATAGTGGTCTTCCAAAATATTATCAATTACCAACAAGTCAAGATAAAAACTATATTTTAAAGTATGCTAAAAATTCTTCTAGTAGCACAAGTATGTTAAAGAATTTTGTAGATTCTACAGGTCAATATGCCCGAATCACAACCTACATGAAAGACGTTGGAACTACTAAAATGGAAGTGATTGAAGATCGTTTAGAAGCAAGAATCAATAATGTTTTTAAAAATGATAAGTATGATGTTTCATTAACTGGAAAAGCATTAATTTTCTTGAAAGGAACTAAATACTTGATTAACAATTTGGTTTTATCATTATCACTTGCAGTATTATTAATTGCCATTTTCATGGCATTCATGTTCCGCTCTTATAAAATGATTTTAATTTCAATCTTGCCAAACATATTACCATTATTAATCACTGCAGGATTAATGGGTTATTTTGGAATTCCACTAAAACCATCAACAATACTAGTTTTTAGTATTGCTTTTGGAATATCAGTAGATGATACAATACACTTCTTAGCAAAATATAGACAAGAGTTACAAGCCAATAATTGGAAAGTGAAAAAATCCGTTTATGCAGCTTTACGTGAGACTGGAGTAAGTATGTTTTACACCTCAATTGTTTTGTTCTTTGGCTTTTTAGTGTTCACCGTTTCAAGTTTTGGAGGAACGCAGGCTCTAGGAGGATTAGTTTCGATAACGCTGTTATTCGCTATGATGTCAAATTTGTTATTACTCCCTTCATTACTTTTAACATTAGAATCAAGAATTGCTAATAAGAAAACATTGAAGAAACCTACTGTACCAATTCTTCCTTTGGAAGATGAAAATGTGACAGAATAAATCTTATTTCAAATTCAAATTTATAAATTCATTCAGTATCTTTGCATTTCAAAATTTAAGGAATGATAAAGAATACTATCGCTGAATTGTTAAATTCAGATAAAATAGCACAGGAAGTACATGTAAAAGGTTGGGTAAGAACTTTTAGAGCAAATCGTTTTATTGCTTTAAATGACGGGTCAACAATCAATAATATACAATGTGTTGTAGATTTTGAAAATACTGACGAAAACCTTTTAAAAAGAATTACTACAGGAGCAGCTGTTGCTGTAACTGGAACACTTATAGAAAGTCAAGGAAAAGGGCAGAAAGTTGAGATAAGTGTCACTAAAATTGAAATTTTAGGAGATGCTGATCCAGACGATTATCCTATTCAACCAAAAAAACACACTTTAGAGTTTCTTAGAAAAAATGCACACTTACGTATTAGAACAAATACTTTTGGTGCAGTTATGCGTGTGAAATCTGCATTGTCATTTGCAATACATAAATATTTTACAGAAAATGGTTTTTACAATTTTCACGCTCCAATTATTACAGGATCTGATGCTGAAGGTGCAGGAGAAATGTTTAGAGTATCAGTTTTTGAACCAAATAATGCGCCAAAAAATGAAGATGGATCAGTAGATTATACCAAAGATTTCTTTGGAAAAGAAACAAATCTTACAGTTTCTGGTCAACTCGAAGCTGAAACTTATGCAATGGCGCTAGGAAAAGTTTTTACTTTCGGACCGACTTTTAGAGCAGAAAACTCAAATACAACCAGACATCTTGCAGAATTTTGGATGGTAGAACCTGAAGTTGCATTTATGGACTTAGATGGAAATATGGATTTGGGTGAAGACTTCATAAAAGCGGTTATCAATGATGTATTAGCAAATTGTAAAGATGATATTGAATTTTTAGAAGAGCGCTTATTACAAGAAGAAAAATCGAAGCCTGCAATTGAACGTAGTGAAATGCCTTTAATTGATAAATTAAAGTTTGTTACAGAAAACAACTTCATGCGTGTAAGTTATACTGAAGCAATTGAAATTTTACGTAATTCAAAACCAAATAAAAAGAAAAAATTTAAATTCCCAATCAATGAATGGGGAGCTGACTTACAAAGTGAACATGAACGTTTCTTAGTTGAAAAACACTTTAAATGTCCAGTTATATTATTTGATTATCCAGCAGACATTAAAGCGTTTTATATGCGTTTAAATGATGATGGGAAGACTGTAAGAGCAATGGATATTCTTTTCCCAGGAATTGGTGAAATTGCTGGAGGCGCACAGCGTGAAGAACGTCTTGATGTATTAAAAGATAAAATCAAAGCCTTAGATATTGACGAAGAAGAATTATGGTGGTATTTAGACACTCGTAAATTTGGAACGGCAGTTCATAGTGGTTTTGGTCTTGGTTTTGAAAGACTTGTACAATTCGTAACTGGTATGGGGAATATTAGAGATGTAATCCCTTTTCCAAGAACACCTCAAAATGCCGAATTCTAAATGTTAAGTGATAGTATAAAATAAATATCTTTTAAATAATTAATTATTGTATTTTTGATTTGCAGGTTATATCTTGATATGAATCTAAAATAAATATGCTAAGACAACATCTTCATTACAAGTTATCACAAAAACTTTCCCCTCAACAGATTCAATTAATGAAATTGATTCAGTTGCCTACGCAAGCTTTTGAACAAAAATTGAAGCAAGAAATTGAAGAAAACCCTGCTCTTGAAAACGGAAAAGAAGAAATTGAAGACACTTTTGATGACCTTAATCATGATGAATATGATGATTCATCTGATATTGAAAGCATTGATACTCAAGATATAAATATTGATGAATATTTGAGTGATGATGATATACCTTCATATAAAACTCAAGCTAATAATTATTCTGCCGATGATGAAGACAAAGTCATACCTTATGCAAGTGGAACAACTTTTAATCAACATTTAAAAAGTCAATTAAACACCTATCGGTTTACAGAACAAGAGCAGATTATAGCTGAATTTTTGATTGGTAGTATTGACGAAAGCGGATATATTAGACGAGATGTTGAAGATATTGTTGATGATTTGGCTTTTACTCAAAACATTTTTACTGATAAAACTGAAGTTTTAAAACTCTTAGAAATTGTTCAACAATTAGATCCTGCTGGAGTAGGTGCTAGAAATTTAAGTGAATGCTTAATCTTGCAATTATCAAGAAAAGAAGAAAAACCAAGTAGAGCAATAGCAATAGATATACTGAAAAATGCTTTTGACCCTTTTGCTAAAAAACATTACAACAAGTTACTTCAAAAATTTAATATTTCTGAAGTTGAATTACGCAATGCAATTCTAGAAATAGAAAAATTAAATCCAAAACCTGGAGGTGCATATGTAGGTAGTAATAAAATTGCTGAACAAATAGTTCCAGATTTCACTATTCGTATTATTGATGGAGAACTAGATTTAACACTCAATGCTAGAAATGCTCCTGAATTACATGTATCTCCTGCCTATAACAATATGTTAAAAGGCTATAAAGACACTAATAAAAAAACACAATCTCAAAAGGATGCTGTACTATTTATAAAACAAAAATTAGATTCTGCGAAATGGTTTATTGACGCAATAAAACAACGTCAACAAACTCTTTTATTAACGATGAGTGCTATCTTGAATTATCAGTCAGAATATTTTCTAACAGGTGATGAGCGTAAGTTAAGACCTATGATCTTAAAAGACATTGCTGATAAAATTGAAATGGATGTTTCTACTGTTTCAAGAGTTGCAAATAGTAAATATACTTCTACACCATATGGAACAAAATTAATCAAAGAATTTTTCTCTGAATCAATGAAAAACGATCAAGGAGAAGATGTTTCAACCAGAGAAATTAAGAAAATTTTAGAAACTATCGTTGAAAATGAAGATAAGAAAAAGCCTTATACAGATGACAAATTGTCTGAATTGTTAAAAGAAAAAGGGTATCCAATTGCTAGAAGAACAATTGCAAAATATAGAGAGCAACTTGATATTCCTGTTGCTAGATTACGTAAAAAACTGTAATGAAAATAAAAATAAATACGCTTATCTCATTTGTATTCCATCCAATAATAATACCTATTGTTGCGACAATTTTATATTTTATTTTTTTACCAAGACATGTAGATGAAACTGCTGAACGCTCAATAATTATTTCATCGTTTATTACTGTTTACATATTGCCCTTAGTATTTATTTATTTATTAAAGAAACTAAAATTAATTGAAACTTATGAAATGTTGACTGTAGTTGAAAGAAAATTCCCTTTACTCTTTTTTACTGTTCTTTCATATTTGCTAGGCATCATTTTATTTAGAACCGGTATTGTACCTGAATTGGCATTGTTTTATTTTGGAATGACTCTCGTTTTATTAATCTCATACTTACTATTATACATCAATTTTAAAATTAGCATGCATACTATTGGTATTGGTGGATTAATTGGGTTTATTGGTCTCTTGAGTTATGCTTATCACTTAAATTTAATCATAATTATAGCAGCACTTTTTATACTGGCAGGTTTTATTGCTACTTCTAGATTAATTTTAAAGGCGCATATAGGAAAAGAAGTTTATTTAGGTTTTGCAATTGGGTTATTCTCTCAAATCGCTATATATTCTATTTACAATATATAAAACATTAATCCAATATTAAATTGCTTTAAATTGATTTGTTCACTTCCTATTTTAGCATCTTTAAATAGAGAATTTAAACCATAATACAAGCTTAAGTTAAATGTATTGTACCCTGTATTCAAAGTTAGCCCATATTGAAGTTTTTGAAACTGACTTATATTATTTAGTTTAATAACATTTACATCTTCAGAAATTTTAGAACTACTCGCGAATAGGTAACCAAATTTAACTCCTGAATATACACGCCAAAAATTATATTTAGAGGCTGTAGAAGTTCTCCAGCGAAACTCTAGGGGCACTTCTATCAAATGAATTGAAAATCTATTACTATTAAAACTAGAAGACTCTAAGACTTCAAATTGAGTTATATTTGATGTAGATGAAATTTTTAAATTTTGAATATAAGCGTTATATGCATATCCTAAACCAATACCAAAACCAATATCTCTTTCTTCACTTAAAGGAATGTCTTTTATAAACCCTATAGAAAGACCTCCAGATAATCCATTTTGATTAAAATTTACAGGTTGTTTACGTAAAACATTATAAGCAATTCCTAAATATATTTGATCTTCCAAATAATTAGAATCTATAAACAAACTATCTTTTGCTTCTTGAGTATACGCTTGAAAAAAAGTGAGGAATACTAAAAATATTAAAATAGGCTTATTCATATACAAATATAACGAAAAACGGCAACCAAGATTTGGTTGCCGTTTTATTTTCTTATTTAGAAAAAATTACTTCTTTTCACTTCCTTGACGCGTAGCATAAGTTACTTTCAATGCATTGATTTCTCTCAATTCCTTTTTAATATCAGATATTGTACCTACGGTACTATTAATATCAGATTTTATTAAAGTAGTCATAGCGCTTTGCTCTTCAGATGGAACTCCATCACGTGCCATATAAATAAATTTTCTTACATCTTTAACACTTGCTATCTTGTCGTTCAATTGTATTAAATCTCCTGCATCTGTAACTCCTTTAGGAGAACTGATTGGAGGTCCAACATAAATTGTACTGGTTAACCTTTTTTCAGATAACTTCTTAATTTCAGTTGCATTTGGTAAATCATTTTTAACCAAAACTGAAGTTTCTCTCATTGTAGTCGCTACCATAAAAAAGAACAATAACATAAATACAATATCAGGTAATGATGCCGTGTTAATAGGTGGAAGTCCCTTCTTATTTTTTTTAAATTTAGACATACTTTAGTATTTAATTATTTTGTTCTGTAATAATCTCAGGATACATAACCTTGATCTTTTTAATCTTATCCTTTAAAGATTGATCTGGATTAATTTTATTATTCTTATCCTCCTTTACCATTTCAGTATAGGTTTTCCCATACTCCTTTTTTGCCAATCTATTTCTCAAAAAAGTAAGTGCTGCACTTACTTCGTTCTGAACTTTTATATAAATTCCGTAAGTAGTACTTCTATCTGTCTTAATTGATATAATTGCCTTATTAGGATGATCGGATGATGATTCATCTTTTTTCCCTTGACACCAAGTACATTCTGTACCTTCAGTTTCTCCAAACAATTCAATTATATTTCCTAATCCACCTCCATTGTCAATAAAATCGACAGCTAATTGTTTAACTTCATCAACTGTCCGATATTCATCTTCAATTAATAAATCATCATTTCTATTGATACTTATCTCAAAAATATTACGTTTTTTAATAACAGGTGGCTCTACAGTATCAGGCTGTTTTTCTGGTAATCTACGTGAAATCCCTGCATCTATATCCATTGTCGTTGTTACTAAAAAAAATATCAGTAGTAAGAACGCAATATCGGCCATAGATCCTGCATTAATTTCGGGTGTGTCTCTTCTTGCCATAATTAATTTAGGTATTATTTAGAAAACATTCCTTTCAAAGAACCCCATAAAACACATACCAGTCCTATAACTCCAAGAATATACGTGTAATTAATTAAAGTTCCAACTCTTCTAGACACTGGCCCAGCCTCACCATCTTTAATAACCTGATTAAATTTATCTGTAACAGCATCGCCATTAGACAACATATAAGCTATAAAAAATAGAACACCTAAAACGGCTAATGTTAATAATGATTTTTTCAATGCTACTGGATTTTTTAACAATCCTAACAAAGTAAAACCAAGGGTTAATATCAATGCTATCCCTAATATAACGAAAGTAAACGTTATGAAAGGGTCTACAACTCTCGATTGAGTTGCTAAATCAGTCCTTACAGCCTCGTCACCAGCCAACAATACTAAAACTAATAGTATTACACCAATGACACCGAGTAATCCAGAACCTATTTTTACGAATTTATATAATTTATGATTCATATCTCCAATTATTTTTTATGGTTAACTAATAAGTCTACCAGTGAAATTGAAGCATTCTCCATGTTATTTACAATATCATCAACTTTTGCAATAATATAATTATAAAAAATTTGTAATATAATAGCTACAACTAGACCAAATACTGTTGTTAAAAGTGCTACTTGAATACCACCTGCAACAGTTGCTGGAGACATCTCGTTAGATACTGCAATATCATCAAATGCTTTAATCATACCAATTACAGTTCCCATAAACCCTAACATTGGTGCTAAAGCTATAAATAATGATAACCAAGAAATATTTTTTTCTAATAATCCCATTTGAACTCCTCCGTAACCTACTACAGATTTTTCTACTGCTTCAATCCCTTCATCAGAACGGCTTAAACCTTGATAAAAAATTGACGCTACAGGTCCTTTTGTATCTCTACAAACAGTTTTTGCTGCTTCAACTCCTCCAGATGCTAAAGCTTCTTCTACATCAGCAACTAACTTATCAGTATTAGTTGAAGCCATGTTTAAATAAATAATTCTTTCAATTGCAATAGCCAAACCTAAAATTAATGCTATCAATACAATTCCCATAAAAAATGGTCCTCCTTGAATAAAACGTTGCTTTAATTCTTGATGAAACGTTTTTTCAACTTCTTCAGTTTGTGTCTCTTCTTGTGCATACGTACTTTGAGTAGTTCCTAAAAACAATAAACCAGTGATTGCTAGGATAGTAAATAATTTTTTCATTGTGTAATTGTTAATTTAATTATTAGTTAACGGGTTAAATATAAAAACTTTTTTACAAAATAAATAATATTAAATAAGGAGGAGGGCATGTAAATGCTCATATAGTTAACCCCTTATCTACATTTGTCATTTGAGAACAGCAAGTAACAAAAAAATGTTGAGTTGCGAAAATTTAATTTTCGTTTTCATTGATATTAATTTATTCATATCTATATACATTCCATAAGTCTTTTATTATCAATTTTTTAATTAATTATCTTTTCTATTGATTTATTTTTAAAATAAAGATGCAATTATAGTGATTATGATATCATTTCACCTCGTAAAGGTGTTTCAAATATTTCTTTAAACTTTTTGTTTGGTATATTTTCCCCCAACAAATACATTAATTTAGCAAGTGCTGCTTCTGATGTAATGTCTTTTCCACTTATCAAACCTATTTTTTGAAGCTTCACACTTGTTTCGTATTGACCTAATATTACACTTCCTCCTGCGCATTGGGTTACATCAACAATTTTAATCCCTTTTTTTAATGCATTTGATAGTAAATCTATAAACCAACTATCTGTTGGTGCATTTCCAGAACCGTATGTTTCAAGCACTACACCTTTTAAACCTTCAATATTCAAAATGCTACTCACTACATTTTTAGTAATCCCAGGAAATAGTTTTAGTAAAAAAATATTATTTTCTAATTTCTTTCTAATTTTAATCTTCTTAAATCGTCTTGACTTAGCGATTACTGATTCGTTAAACTTTAAATGTACACCACTTTCTACCAAAGGCGGATAATTTGGTGATGAAAAAGCTTCAAAATGCTCTGCATTAATTTTTGTAGTTCTATTTGCTCTATATAATTTATATTCAAAGTATAAGCATACTTCAGAAATTATTGGTTTTCCATTTTTTTGAGCAGCTGCTATTTCAATTGAGGTAATCATATTCTCTTTTGCATCTGTTCTTAAATCACCAATTGGTAATTGAGAACCCGTAAATACAACTGGTTTTGACAAGTTTTCAAACATAAAACTTAATGCAGATGCCGTATAAGACATTGTATCTGAACCATGCAATACTACAAAACCATCAAATTTCTCATAATTTTTTTCAATAATTTCAGTAATATCTACCCAATATTTTGTGTTCATATTGGATGAATCTATTGGGTCTTCAAAAGAAGCACTTTCTATAGTACAATTCAAATGTTTTAACTCCGGAATATGTTTCAGTAGTTTGTCAAAGTTAAAAGCTTTTAACGCACCCGTTTCATAATCTTTAGTCATTCCTATAGTTCCGCCTGTATAAATGAGTAATATGTGTGGAATTTTTGCCATTATGTCTTGAAAAATTTTATGGAATAATTTATGCTATAAAGTTATCAATAAATAAAAACAATTATTAATTAACTTTACAAAAATAAAATTTTAATATATGATATTCGGTTATGTAATTTTTGGTCTTATCGCTTTATTTGGATGGATCGTACAGTCTACACTAAAAAAGAAATTTAAAAAATATTCAAAAATAACTCTTCAGAATGGTATGTCTGGAAAAGAAATTGCTGAACAAATGCTTTCTGATAATGGTATTTATGATGTAAAAGTAATTTCAACATCAGGAAGATTGACAGATCACTATAATCCAAAAGACAAAACTGTAAATTTAAGTGAAGTAGTATATAATGAAAGAAATGCCGCAGCTGCAGCTGTAGCAGCTCATGAAGTTGGGCACGCTATTCAACACGCAACCTCTTATTCTTGGTTGCAATTTAGATCAAGTATGGTTCCAATGGTAAGTATCGCAAGTAAACTTTCTATGTGGATTATTATGGCTGGTTTATTTATTCAAGCATTTCCAATTTTATTACCAATTGGAATCATCTTATTTGCTGCAACTGTTTTCTTTAGTTTTGTTACACTACCTGTAGAATATGACGCAAGCAATAGAGCCTTAGCTTGGCTTGACGACAAAAACATGTTAACGGATGAAGAGCAGGCTGGTGCAAAAGACGCTTTAAAATGGGCTGCTAGAACTTATGTAGTTGCTGCAATTGGTGCGTTAGCTACACTATTATATTATGTAATGATCTATTTAGGCAGAGATTAATTATAATTTAATCTGTCTATTGATATGTTGATCTAATGATATAAACGTTTCTGTACGAGCAACACCTTTAATAGATTGAATTTCTTTATTTAACAAATTCATTAAATGCTCATTATCTCTACATAAAATTTTAATAAAAATAGCATAATTCCCTGTTGTATAATGGCTTTCAATTACTTCAGGGATTTCTTTTAGTCTTTTAATTGCTGCTGAATATTTACTTGCAGCATCTAAAAAGATACCTACAAATGCCAACGTTTTATAACCTAGTATTTTTGGGTTTAAAACTAAATTTGAACCTGAAATAAGTCCTGAGGCCTCTAATTTTCTTAGTCTTTGATGAATTGCAGCTCCAGAAATTCCTACTTTTCTAGCAATACTTAATATTGGTGTTCTAGCATCTGCAATCAATTGCTTTAGTATTATTTTATCAATACCATCAATGTGTAAGTCTTTTTGTTTCATCTAGAAGTAATTTGATATCAAATATAACAAGAAAAGGATACAATTTCTTGTATCCTTTATTATTTTACTAATATTTTAAAACTTATTGGTCTTCCAACGGTTTCATTACAAAGTCTTCCATAAATTTAGTTGTATAGTTTCCAGCAACATAATCTGGGTGATCCATTAACTGTCTATGGAAAGGAATTGTTGTTTTAATTCCTTCAATTACAAATTCATCTAATGCTCGTTTCATTTTATTTATTGCCTCTTCACGTGTTTGGGCAGTAGTAATTAACTTCGCAATCATAGAATCATAATTCGGAGGAATGCTATAACCCGCATACACATGAGTATCTAAACGAACTCCATGACCTCCAGGAGCATGTAAAGTTGTAATTTTTCCAGGCGAAGGTCTAAAATCATTATAAGGATCTTCAGCATTAATTCTACACTCAATAGAATGTAAATTTGGTGTGTAATTTTTTCCTGAAATTGGAACTCCAGCCGCAACTAAAATTTGCTCTCTTATCAAGTCAAAATCTATTACTTGTTCAGTAATTGGATGTTCCACTTGAATACGAGTATTCATTTCCATAAAATAAAAATTTCGGTGTTTATCTACCAAAAACTCAACGGTACCAGCACCTTCATAACTAATAAATTCTGAAGCCTTTACAGCAGCATCTCCCATTTCCTTACGCAACTTTTTTGTCATAAATGGAGATGGAACTTCTTCAGTCAATTTTTGATGACGACGTTGAACAGAACAATCTCTTTCTGATAAGTGACATGCTTTTCCATAAGCATCACCTACAACTTGAATTTCAATATGTCTTGGCTCTTGAATTAACTTTTCCATATACATGGCATCGTTATCAAAGAAAGCTTTCGCTTCTTGACGTGCATCATCCCAGCCTTTTCGTAAATCTTCTTTCTTCCAAATGGCGCGCATCCCTTTTCCTCCACCTCCTGCAGTTGCTTTTAGCATCACAGGATAACCCATTTCATCAGCCAATTTTTCGGTTTCTTCGAAAGTTTCCAAAATTCCATCAGAACCTGGAACACAAGGAACTCCTGCAGCTTCCATAGTCGCTCTTGCAGATGCCTTATCTCCCATTCTATTAATCATCTCAGCAGTTGCCCCGATGAATTTAATATCATGCTCTTCACAAATTTTTGAAAATTTTGCATTTTCAGCAAGAAATCCATATCCTGGATGAATTGCATCAGCATTCGTGATTTCTGCCGCTGAAATAATATTTGATATTTTTAAATAAGACTCACTACTAGATGGTGGTCCAATACATACTGCTTCGTCAGCAAATTTTACATGTAAACTTTCAGCATCCGCAGTAGAATATACAGCAACGGATTTTATACCCATTTCTTTACATGTTCTAATAATACGTAATGCTATTTCACCTCTATTTGCTATTAATATTTTTTTAAACATAACTCAATAAGAATTAAGAATTCGAAAATCGAATTCGGAATTAAAAGCAATAATTTATGATGGGTCAACTAAAAATAATGGTTGACCAAATTCTACTGGAGAAGATTCATCAACTAATACTTTTACTATTTTTCCTGAAACTTCTGATTCTATTTCATTGAACAATTTCATTGCTTCAATAATACAAACAACAGAATCGGCTTGTACACTATCACCAACTTCAACAAAATTTGATTTGTCTGGTGATGGTCTTCTATAAAAAGTTCCAATAATTGGAGAGGTAATTGTTATATATTTTGAGTCTTCATCTGATGATGATTCTCCTTTTATTTCCGAAACATGTGGAGTTGAAACCTGTGCAACTGGCATTTGGTGTTGCATAGCCATAGGTGCTTGATGAACTATAGTCGTTTCAGGACTTCCATGACCCGTTTTTATTGTTATCTTAAAATCCTCAACTTCTAGTTTAACTTCATTTACGCCAGATTTTGACACAAACTTAATAAGATTTTGAATTTCTTTTAAATCCATAATTAATAAATAATTTAGTAGTTAGTTTTAGTTTTAATATGCCCATTTTAAATAGATAGCTCCCCAAGAGAAACCTCCACCAAATGCAGCGAAAATAATTTTATCTCCTTTATTTAATTTTGATTCGTAATCGGCTAATAATAATGGTAAAGTTGCTGAAGTAGTATTTCCACACTTCTCTATATTAATCATTACTTTAGATTTATCTAACCCAACTCTTTGAGCTGTCGCATCAATAATTCTTTTATTTGCCTGATGTGCTGCTAACCAAGAAATATCTTTCTTGGTTAGATTATTTCTCTCAAGTATTTTTTCACTTACATCCGCCATGTTAAAAACAGCATTTTTGAACACTGTTTTACCTTCTTGATGTACAAAACTTTCCTCATCATGTACATCTCCTTTTTTAAATGGATATGAAGAACCTCCTCTTTTAACTTTTAAGAATTCTCTTCCAGTACCGTCTGTTCTTAAATACTCATCTTGTACTCCCAACCCTTCTGAATTAGGCTCAAATAATACTGCACCAGCACCATCTCCAAAAATGATACATGTCGCTCTATCTTCATAATCTATCATTGACGAGTTTTTATCAGCTCCAATCAATAATACTTTTTTATACTTTCCAGACTCTATAAATGCAGAAACAGTTGACATTCCAAAAAGAAAACTTGAACATGCTGAATCCATATCAAACGCAAATGCGTTAGTCGCACCAACGCTAGACGCAACAAAAGCAGCTGTTGATGCTGCTTGCATATCCGGCGTTGCAGTAGCAACAATGACTAAATCAATTTCTTTTGGGTCTATTTTAGATTTTTGAATTAAATCTTCGGTGGCTTTTATCGCCATAAATGAAGTTCCTTTACCTTCTCCTTTTAATATTCTTCGTTCACTAATTCCGGTTCTAGATAGAATCCATTCATCATTAGTTTCTACCATTGTTTCTAAAACTTTGTTGGACAAAACAAAATCGGGAA
Organism: uncultured Lutibacter sp.; assembly: GCA_963933045.1. Lineage (GTDB taxonomy): Bacteria > Bacteroidota > Bacteroidia > Flavobacteriales > Flavobacteriaceae > Urechidicola. The sequence continues at coordinate 13,568 of CAWVTS010000036.1, forward strand.
GATATTTTCCAACAGCAGTAATAGCAGCAGTAATTTTAGTCATATTTTAAAAATTTACTCTTAAAAGAGTGTCAAAGTAATGAAAATTATTTCACAAAAAATATAAAAATTATCAATTTTTAAGCTGTTTTTATAGTAAAAGCACAAAAAAACTCTCAAATTGAGAGTTTTTTTGTGCTTTTATGTGATTTGTAATTTAGGCTTCTACTGCTGTAGAAGTTCCATCAATTACAATTTCTCCTCTATAGTATAATTTACCTTCGTGCCAGTGAGCTCTATGGTATAAATGTGATTCACCCGTAGTTGGATCTACAGCAATTTGAGGAACAGATGCTTTATAATGAGTTCTTCTCTTGTCTCTTCTTGTTTTCGATATTTTTCTCTTTGGATGTGCCATCTTTATATTTTTTTATTCGATTGTAATTCTTTTAATTTTGCCCATCTTGGGTCAATTGTATTTTCTTTAACTTTATATTCTTGTAACTTATTCAATATCTCAGATTTCAAACTGCCATCTTTAATTCCAGGATGGACTCTTTTTACTGGTAATGTTAGTACTATCATTTCATAAATGAATTGCGATACATTTAATTGAAATTCGTTTTGAGGTATAATTAATATTTCATCATTATTATCATTGTATTCCTCACCAAATTTTACAATTAATGGTAAATTTCCTTTAACTTTAAGTTCAAAAGGTTCATTTGTTGAATCACACGCAACTGTAACAACTCCTTTTGAATTAAACATAAGATTAAACATATTATGCTTTTTCTCAAAGTTTAAGTCAATTTTTATATCAGCTTTTATAAATTCAAAATATTGAAAATGTTCAAAGAACTTTGTGCCAATTTCATATTCAAATTGATGGTTTCCCATCTTAAGCCCTCTAAAAGATAAATTAAATTCTTTTAAGTCGTTCATTTTGAATACCAATTTGAGCGTGCAAATATAAAAAAATATCAATAATAATTACACCAATTTTACTTTTTTATTTTATGTAAATTTATTTTAAAGAATTTTTGTTTAACTTCAAGTAGTTCAGACGTTTTTTATAAATCTCAATTGCTTTAAATAACGCTTCTTTAAATGAACTTTCGTCTGCTTTTCCCTGACCAGCTATTTCATATGCAGTTCCATGGTCAGGTGAAGTTCTTATTTTATCTAAACCTGCTGTAAAATTAACCCCTTTCCCAAAAGATAATGACTTAAATGGGGCTAATCCTTGATCGTGATACATAGCCAATACGCCATCATATTGCTTATAGGTTTTGGAACCAAAAAAACCGTCTGCTGCATAAGGTCCGTAAACTAACTTCCCTTCTTCTTGAATTTCTTTTATTGTTGGTCTTATAATTTCATCATCTTCTTTTCCTATAACTCCATTATCTCCACAATGAGGATTAAGTCCTAAAATAGCAATCTTTGGTTTTGAAATTTCGAAATCCTGCTTAAGGGTTTGATAGAGTGTATTTACCCTGTCTTTTATGAGTTTTGATGTTATTGTCTTTGAGATATCAGCAACTGGAATATGTCCTGTGATTAAACCAACTCTCAACTCATCGGTCATTAAAATCATTAAACTTTCACCATTCAATTCGCTATCTAAAAATTCTGTGTGACCTGCAAATTTAAAGTCATCAGACTGAATATTTTCCTTATTAATAGGCGCTGTTAGTAAAGCGTCTATTTTCCCAAATTTCAATGCTTTTACAGCAGATTTTAAAGATATCAACGCATACTTCCCTCCTGTTCTATTCGCTTTTCCAGGTGTAATATCAACATTGTCCTTCCAACAACTCATCACATTTAATTTATCATCTGAAATATTATTTAAATCAGTAATATTATGTGTTTGTATATTAGAATTTAATATTTTTTTATAAAATGAAATTGAATTGTTTGAACCAAAAATTACTGGCGTACAAAAATCATACATCCTCTTGTCTGAAAATGTTTTTAAAATAATTTCTATTCCTACACCATTTATGTCACCAATAGAAATTCCAATTTTTATTTTATCTTCTTTAGTCATTCCGTTGTATATTATTCTTATTTTTGACACATCAAAAGTAATCAATAAATTAATCAGATGTTTACTGGAATCATAGAAACTTTAGGTATTGTTAAAAATATAGTTCAAGAAAATGATAATTTTCATATATCCATCCAAAGTGAAATTACTTCTGAACTAAGAATAGATCAAAGTGTTGCTCACAACGGTGTTTGTTTAACTGTAATAGATATAAAAGAAAAAGTTTATACAGTTACTGCTATTAAAGAAACTCTAGATAAAACTAACTTAGAAAACCTAACTATTGGGGATTCAATAAACCTAGAAAGAGCTATGAAATTAGGTGACCGCTTAGATGGTCATATTGTACAAGGTCACGTAGATGAAATAGCAAAATGTATTTCTATAGAATCTCAAAATGGAAGTTATCGATTTACTTTTAAATATAATTCGAAGAATAATAATATTACAATTGAAAAGGGCTCTATAACTATAAATGGAGTTAGCCTAACTGTTGTTGACTCACAGAAAAATACTTTTAGTGTAGCAATTATACCTTATACTCTGGAAAACACCTGCTTCAACAATCTTAAAGTTGATGATATTGTTAATTTAGAGTTTGATGTAATTGGAAAATACGTTGCTCGGCTTATACAAAATAATTAACTTCAATTATTTCTAATTTTGGTAACTCCGTAAATTATAGCAGTAGATAATAAGAAGAAGACACCTCCATCGATTGGGATTCCTGGGGGATTTGGCGGTGGTGGTTGAGAATAAGCAGTTTGACTTATTAATAAAACCATTGTCAACAATATTATAACAGTACTCTTTTTCACTTTGGGGGGGGTTAAACAGTGATGCAAATATAATAATTCTTATTTAAGAACCTAATTTACAGGTTTGTATTGTTTTGTGGACCCAGAAGGGCTCGAACCTTCGACCCCCTGATTATGAGTCAGGTGCTC
>CAWVTS010000037.1:0-16429 GCA_963933045.1 uncultured Lutibacter sp.
TCTTCCAATTTTATCTCCTCCAGGACGTGGAATATATCCTTTACCAAATCTAGTAAGCAAAGGGCCTACAATCATGATTGAACCTCTTAATGAACTTCCATCACGTTTAAATTTATCAGATTCAAGATATTCTAAATCTAAATCATCCGCTTGAAAAATATAAGTGTCATTTGAAGTTTTTTCAATTTTCACACCCAATTCTCCTAAAATGAATATCAATTTATTGACATCTATAATGTCTGGTACATTACTAATTGTAACTTTTTCTGAAGTCAAAAGCACAGCGCAAATTACTTGTAATGCTTCATTCTTTGCACCTTGAGGTGTAATATCTCCTTTTAATTTATGCCCTCCTTCAATTTTAAATGTAGCCATAAATTATCTAGTTTTTTTTACGATAATTTTTATTATTATTATTGCTCTTTTGATTTTTATTTTTTTGATAATTTTGACTCTTAGCAGGCGGTCTCTTTCGAATCAATGTATGACTTTCAGCTAACTTTTCTTCCGTATTTCTCAAGTCTATCTTTCCATCAGATAAATCAAATAAATGTTTGAAAATTGCTGAATCATCAACAGTATCTTTATTCCAATTTAAGTAACATTTCTTCATGTGATTTGCAATCACAAAAGTAAGACCTTCTTTAGCATCTCCTACCTCCCAACTGTTAGCAACATCAATCATAGTCTGAATATTATTACCGTAAAATCTATATTTAGACGCTGTTTTTGGATACGGCAATGAATCTGGCTTTTCTGCTAATTCTTCTCTTGAAGGCTGAGGATACGGTGATTCTGCATCTAATTTAAAATCAGACATTATGAATAACTGATCCCAAAGTTTGTGTTTAAAATCTGGCACATCACGCAAATGTGGCTGTAAATTACCCATCACATTTACAATTGCTTTTGACATTTTATTACGCTCTTCTAGATCCTCAAGACTCACGCAATGATTTACTAATTGCTGTATATGTCTTCCGTATTCTGGAATAATTAAATTGGTTCTTTCAGAATTGTATTGTAAGTCAAATGTCATATAATCACTATTGAAGTTAATAATTTCTATCTATAAGAAATTGGTTGTGCAAATTACATCAATTACTCATATTTAACAGTATATTTATTTAAAAATAAATATCGAATATTTTAGCCAAGAATTTTAAGTTTAGCAAATTGTAATAGTAGTTTTTTGGTACCATGATTTGCAAAAGTTATTTCTGCCTTTTTATTAGCGCCAATACCTTCTAAACTAATCACTTCTCCTTTTCCAAAACGTTGATGTTCTACAAAATTACCAACAGTAATAGTACTATCAAATAAGTTTGTATTAGAAACAGTAGAAGAGTTATTAAGTTTTTTAAATTTACTTGAAGGTTTAAACTTTGGTTGAATTGTTTTTGGGATTTGTTTTGGCTTAGGCATTGTAGTTCTTGAAAGTGGTTTTTTAAACCGAACCGTATTTGGAGGTATATCCCCAAAGATATCACCAGATATAAATTTATTTTGCTGGGCTTTATATCTTGGTCTTAAATGCTCTAAATACTGCTCATCAATTTCTTCTAAAAATCTACTTGGTTCGCAATCAATCAATTTTCCCCAACGATAACGTGATTCGGCATAACTTATATAGGCTTCTTTTTCAGCTCTTGTTAAGGCTACATAAAACAGTCTTCGCTCCTCTTCCAATTCACTTCTAGTATTCATACTCATTGCAGAAGGAAACAATGTTTCTTCTAAGCCAACAATATAAACAATTGGATATTCTAGTCCTTTTGACAAGTGAATAGTCATCAGAGAAACTCTAGGCTTATCATCCTTTTTATCATTATCAAAATCGGTTGCTAATGCAACATCTTCTAAGAAAAATGCTAATGATGCATCCTCTTCTTTAACTTTTTGGGCATCAATAAAATCTTTAATTCCGTTCATTAATTCTTGAACATTCTCTACTCTACTCACTGCTTCTGGAGTGCCGTCTGCTTCTAAATCTTTTATGATACGTGTTTGTCTTACTAACAATTCGGTCACTTCAAATGCATCTTTAGTCTGAGCTTCTATTTGAAATCTCTGAATCATTGTTGCAAAGTTGGCAAGTTTTAATCGAGTTCCTGAATTAATTTTTAAGTCAATAGAATCTAAATTTTGAAGGATTTCAAAAATAGATTTTTTATAATGATTTGCAGCGACTGCTAATTTATCTATTGTAGTTGAGCCAATTCCACGAGCAGGATAATTAATCACCCTTTTAAATGCTTCTTCATCATTTGGATTAATCAACAAACGTAAATAACCTAAGGTATCTTTAATTTCTTTTCGCTGGTAAAATGAAACTCCACCATACATTCTATAAGCAATATCTTTTTTTCTTAGAGCATCTTCAATGGCCCTTGATTGAGCATTCGTACGATATAAAATAGCGAAATTATCATTATGTAACTGCTTATTCATTTTGTTTTCAAAAATGGAGTCAGCAACAAAACGACCTTCTTCTGCATCGGAGAAAGTGCGCATTATTTTTATTTTTGAACCTTCACTATTTGCGGTCCAAATTTCTTTATCAAGACGTGTCTTGTTTTTTTCAATGATGCTATTAGCAGCCTTGACAATATTACTTGAAGATCTATAATTTTGTTCTAATTTAAAAATACTTACATCATCATAATCTTTTTGAAAGTTTAGAATATTCTGAATATTAGCACCTCTAAAAGCATAAATACTTTGTGAGTCATCACCTACAACACATATATTTTGAAAACGGTCAGCTAAAGCTTTAACGATAGAATATTGTGAGTGATTTGTATCTTGGTATTCATCAACCATAATATACCTAAATCTATCTTGATATTTAGCAAGTACTTCTGGAAAACGATTTAACAATTCATTGGTTCTTAAAATTAAATCATCAAAATCCATTGCTCCAGATTTAAAACAACGCTCTACATATTGTGTGTAAATCTTTCCCATTTGTGGTCTACTAGCCATCTTATCGGCTTCCATTAAATCAGAATTTCCAAAATATGCATTTACAGTTATTAAGCTATTCTTGAATTGAGAGATCCGACTTAAAACCTGTTTCGGCTTATATCGTTCCTTATCCAATTGCATTTCTTTAATAATCGTTGATAAAAGACGTACAGAGTCTTGTGTATCATAAATTGTGAAATTAGAAGGAAAGCCCAATTTATCAGATTCAGAGCGAAGTATACGAGCAAAAACAGAGTGGAAAGTTCCCATCCATAAGTTTTTAGCTTCACTAGAACCAACAACTTTTGAAATACGATCTTTCATTTCACGTGCTGCTTTATTTGTAAAGGTTAAGGATAGAATATTAAATGAATCTATACCTTGATTCATTAAATGAGCAATTCTATAGGTTAGTACACGTGTTTTTCCAGATCCTGCACCAGCAATGATAATCATTGGTCCATTCATGTGGAGTACAGCTTCCTTTTGTGCTTCGTTAAGTTCGTTTAAGTATTCTGACAATTCGATTTTCTTAGAATTCAAAAATACGACGTTGCTTAGAGTGAAACAACAAAAGTTATTGACAAATTTATTTACTTATTAAATTCAAATAATCATATATTTGTTTTTATACTTTAAGTTAATAAAATGATCGAAAAAATTATAGAAATACTAAGTTATACAATTCCATCAATCGTAACTGGTTTAGTTGCATATTACTTCTTTTCACATCAATTTAAAAAAGAACAGAGTAGAGAGAACTTTAAACTACTAAGAGAAGACAAAAAACAAATGCTTTCAATGCGCATAGATGCATACGAAAGAATGACCTTGTTCATGGAGCGAATTAATCCTTCAAAATTATTGATAAGAGTCACTCCTACTTCAGAAGATAAAGAACTCTATGTGCAGAAATTAATTCAAAGTGTTGAGCAAGAATTTGAGCATAATTTATCACAGCAAATTTATATTAGCGAAGAATGCTGGAGTGTGTTGGTAACTTCAAAAAATGCAACAACGCATATTGTTAAGAAAACTGCAGAAGACAATAGAGTTACAAATGCTCAAGAATTAAGAGAGGCTATTTTGAAGCGAATGATTGAAGGAAATCCTCCTTCAACAACTGGATTGACATTTATAAAAGAAGAAGTCAAAGAAATGTTTTAAACATAAAAAAAGCCTCAAATTCTAAATTTGAGGCTTTTTTATTGAAGCGTTTTAATTTAGAAATTTAATTTCAATCCTAACTTTATGTTTCTACCCCTTGTTGAAAACCCTAATACATCCTCATAATCTTCATTAAAAGCATTATCTAATAAAGCAAAGAAAGTTACATTATTACACGTATAGTTTGCATTGAAATCAATCAAATTATAAGCATCTAAAACAACATCTTCACCTGCAGTTCCAAATGATCCATATTGGTCAAAGTAAGTTCTTTCTGATACGTTTTTATACCCTATTGAAAAAGTAGTGTTCTTTAATAAAGTTGTAGATACTCTTGCAGTAAACTTATTTTTAGGGATGTAATTTAAATCATCGCTTTTATTTGTTAAAGTATGAGCAAAATCTACTCTTACTTTGTCTACCGGAATAATGTTTACCGTTGTTTCAACACCTTTAGCATTTGTCGTATTAGCAGCATTATCATATTGACTAGCAAATGTTGTAGGATCTGTTACGAAAATAATTTTGCTATCCTCCTCCCTATAAAAGAAAACACTTGTTGCTTTTAGCCATTTTTTATATGAAGCATCTAATCCAAATTCAATTGTTGTGTTTTCTTCTGGGTTCAACTCAAGGTTTCCATAATCTGAAAATAATTGATAGGTACTTGGTGCAATAAATGCTGTAGAATATGATCCTAAAACTTTTAATTTAGTGTTATCATTAGAAACAACATTATAAGAAGGATTTACATGATATACAAGATGACTTCCATATTCACTATGATTATTTAAACGTGCTCCAACATTCATATTAAAACCGCTTTTTCCTTTATAAATAGCATTTAAATAAGGGTCTAGTGTTGAATAGTTTGCAATATCCTCATTAATATCTCCAAACGGAGTATTTGTTTGATTAGCAAAATCTTGATAATTAACACCAATTATAGCGTGAATTTCTTCAGATATATTATATTTATTTATCAATTCGGCAGATACACTTTTACCTTTATATAGATAACTGTCAGTTGTATTTGACCAACTGTTATAACTATCAAAGCCTCTTTCTAAGTCACTTTTAGAAAGGATAGCAACTAATTCACCTTTGTTATATTTAAAGTTTGATTTTAACCCGAATTTTAACTCTTCTTCATACCCATTATTGATATCAGAGTCAGAATAAGCTCCTCCATCATAATCATATTCGTATTTATTAAAGTTTCCAAATAACTCAATATCTATTTTATCATTGATTTCATACCCTAATTTCAATAAACCGTTATTAGCAAAAAAAGCATCATTTTCAAAAGGAGTTACTGCACCTTTATCATTTGCTGCAGACATTCCGTCTGATTTTGAAATACTATAATTTGCTAAATAGTTAAACTTATTTAAAGTTCCTCTAACACCTACATTTTGATTGAGTTCATCAAAATTATTTTTACGATCTCTTTGTGTATTGTTTGTCCCTAAACTTGCAGTATAATTAAAAGAAATAGGTGATTTAGACGCTTTTTTAAGTTTGATGTTAATCACTCCTGTTGCAGCACCAGAACCATACAGAGTACTTGAAGATCCTTTTAAAATCTCAATAGACTCTATTTGATCTACATTTAATAAGTTCAAATTATAAGTAGAAGCAATTCCTGTTGGGTCACTTACTAAGACACCGTCAATCATAATTGCAACTTGACGATTTCTACCCCCTCTAAAGTACAAGCCTATATTTGTACCATCAGCATTATTATTACCACTAATCTCAACTCCAGCAACATAATCTAATAAATCAACAACTGTTTTACCAGCGTTTTCTTGAATATCCTTTTGAGTAATTTTGTAAATTACTTTTCCAGAATTTTCTTTTTTCAATTCAAATCTAGAATCAGAAAGAACTACTTCTTCTAACTGTTCGACTTTTTCTTCTTGTTTTTCTTGTGCAAACACAACATTTGCAGTCAATACTAGTGCTAAGGCACTACATTTAATAATTGATTTGTTCATCTTAATGATTTAATAATTTGATACTAATTAAATCAGGTGAAAATTTGGGAATAGAAACTCTCTATACCAAACCTTTCTTCCCGAAAGTTTGTTACTCAATGATAATGGCAGGTCTCCTGACTCACGTATTACTGTTTACCTTCCCATTCTATTTGAACAGTGGTATAAAGATTTAACAGTAATCATCACTAATAAAAGTGACTAAGTTTACAGTTGCGGGAACAGTCTTGGATTTAAACCAAATTCCCTATTAATTTCGTGCCTAAAAAATATAGGCTTGAAAACCATAATCGCGGCAAAAGTATAAATATTATAACTCCCCAACTAAATAATGAGAAGTTTTTTAATACCTTCGAAACTTATATTTATTGACCATGAAAAACTATTTGCATCTACTCCTTTTTTCTTTCATTTTTCTATTTACTTCTTGTAAAAAAGAGGTTCAAAAAGAAATTAAAAAATCAGCTATTAATACTTCAATTAAATTAGCACAAGGGTTTGAAATAGAGGGGTTTAAAGATTATAAAAAATTAATAATAAAAGCGCCTTATAAAGATTCTAAAATACAATATGAATACACGCTTGTATCCAGTACTACTGATCTTTCTAAATTCACTGAAACCGATAAAATAATACAAATTCCGATTGAAAAAATTGTAGTAACAAGCACAACACACATTCCAATGTTGGAATTATTGGGTGTAGAAGAAGCATTAATTGGCTTTCCAAGCACAAAATATGTTTCATCTAAGAAAACTAGAAAGTTGATAGATGATGGAAATATTCGAGAATTAGGAATGGATTCTAATCTAAATACCGAAGTATTGATTGACATTGAACCGGACTTGGTTGTAGGATTTTCTGTTAGTGGAACCAACAAATCCCTTTCTACTGTTGAAAAAAGTGGGATTCCTGTTATATATAATGGTGATTGGCTTGAAGAAACTCCCTTAGGAAGAGTAGAATGGATTCGTTTCTTTGGTGTTTTGTTTGATAAAGAACAAAAGGCAGACTCAATATTCAATAGCATACAAAATCAATATAACGAAGCGAAAAAACTTGCTTTAAAGACAACAAATAAACCCACCGTTTTATCGGGTGCATTATTTAAAGATGTTTGGAATTTACCTGCAGGAGAAAGTTTTGTTGCTCAGTTTTTAAATGACGCGAACACTGATTACTTATGGCTAGAAACTAAAGGAAAAGGTAGTTTACAATTAAGTTTTGAAAGCATTCTTGACAAGGCACAAAATGCTGATTTATGGCTTGCTCCAGGATACTTCAGTACAAAAGAACAAATGAATCAATCAAGTAAACATTATAAGCAGTTTAGTGCATTTAACAACAATGCTTTATACACGTTTGCAAATAACAAAGGAGAAACAGGTGGAGTCTTGTATTATGAATTAGCTCCTACTCGACCAGATTTAGTATTAAAAGACATCATAAAAATTGCGCATCCAAATTTATTAGTAAACTATGAATTGACATTTTTTGAAAAAATGAATTAATATGGAGAAATTAGATTTTAATAAAGATTACATCTTAGAAAACGATGTTGTTCAATTACGGCCATTAACTCCAGATGATTTTGAGAATTTATCCCAATTTTCTATCAATGAACCAAACTTATGGACCTATTCTCTATTACCTGCTAATGGCCTAGAAAATTTAAAAACCTATATGGATGCTGCATTTAAGAACAAAGAAGAAAAAAAATCATATCCATTTATTGTTTTTGATAAGCGAACAAATTCGTGTGCTGGAAGCACACGTTTTTATGATTATCAAGAAGTTCATAACACGATACAATTAGGCTATACATGGTATGGAAAAGATTTTCAAGGAACAAGATTAAACAAAAATTGTAAGTTATTATTATTACAATTTGCCTTTGAAACTCTAGGTTTAGATCGAGTTGAATTTCGAGCAGACAATACTAATAAAAGGAGTATTGCTGCTATGAAAAGTATAGGGTGTACATTAGAAGGTGTTTTACGAAGTAATTGTAAAAGTGTTACTGGGAGAAGAAATAGTATTGTCTTAGGAATTCTTAAGGAGGAATGGTTTGAAAAGGTGAAGGAAAACCTACTAAATAAGATTAAAAGATAGAAAATATAAATGAGGGCCAAACAACAAGAAAAGAAAGCACAATTAGAATTTATTGCATTAATGGCATCTTTAATGTCTTTGGTTGCTTTATCAATAGACACTTTATTACCAGCTTTAAAACAAATTGGAATTTCAATTGGTATTCAGGAGTCAACTGATAATCAGTTATTGATCACAATGATTTTTTTAGGCCTTGGTTTTGGTCAATTAATATTTGGTCCACTATCCGATAGTTTTGGTCGTAAGCCAATGGTTTATTTTGGGTTTATAGTCTTTGTTATAGCAAGTTTTATTTGTGTTTCGGCAACTAGTATAGAAATGATGGTTTTTGGAAGAATACTACAAGGTGTTGGTTTGTCTGCACCAAGAACTATTAGTATCGCTATGGTTCGTGATACTTTTAGTGGAGATTATATGGCGAGAATCATGTCCTTTATTGTTGTTATTTTTATATTAGTTCCTGTGGTTGCTCCTGCTCTAGGTAAAATAATGCTTGACAATTATGGATGGAAATCAATTTTTAATAGCCAATTAATTTTTGGAGGGTTTGTGATGCTTTGGCTTTGGAGAAGACAACCAGAAACATTGAAACCAGAAAACAAGAAGAAATTTACATTGAAAATGTTTGTAACTGGAACAAAAGAGTTTGTGAAACATAGACAAGCTATCGTGTTTACACTATACTCAGGATTTATTACCGGTTCCTTCATGGTGTATTTAAGTGCTTCAGAGTATATTTTTAGAGAACAATATCACTTGTCTGAAGAATTCCCTTATATCTTTGCAGGCCTAGCAATTTCTGTAGGTTTTGCTACTTTTCTAAACGGAACATTAGTAATGAAATATGGAATGTTGAAACTTGTAAAAGCCGCAACTCTTATGTTCACTTTAATACCAATAATTTACATCTCCCTTTTTTACGGAAGTCCAAATCCAAGTGTTACAGTATTATTGATATTCTTTGGATTACAGTTCTTCTCGTTAGGTTTTATCTTTGGAAATACGCGCGCATTAGCAATGCAACCAATTGGTCATATTGCAGGAATAGGCTCTGCAATAAATGGTTTTTTCTCAACTATTATGGCTGTACCAATTGCTAGTTATATTGGCAGTTTTGTAAAAACAACTGCTTTACCTCTATTTGCAGGATTCTTGGTTTGTGGTGTTTGTGCTATTGTGCTGTTGATGATGTTGAAAGGGAGAAAACAAATATAATTACCACCAATGAATATTATTCTTAATAGAATAAACAGAATAAATATTTAATAAAATTATAAAAATCATATATACAATAGATATAGTATAATATAAATTCACTTTCTGTTTATTAACCTCATTATACTTATTAATAATTTTTTTATACCTTTCTTTTTTATGAAAATAGAAATAATTAAATATTAATATTATAGTAATTATAATAAAACCAAGAATTTCACTTCTTTCCAATACAACATCTCTTCTATCTAGTATTTGAAATAGAATAAAATCTAAAATAAATAATAAAGTAAATACTTGATAAAAAGTAATTACAACAATACTTGAAAATACAGGATATTCTTTGTTTTTAAATAACTTAAAAGTAATATTATAATTAATATAAAAGAAAATATCTAAAATTTGATTCATTTGTATTATTGATTTTTCAAAGTCGTCTGAAACAATTTAAAAATACGTTTGTATTCATCAGTCCAAGAACTTGGCTCAACAAAACCATGACGTTCTAGAGGATAAATAGCCATTTCAAAATTATCTTTCTTCAATTCAATCAAACGCTGTGTTAAACGCACAACATCTTGAAAATGAACATTGTCATCAATCATTCCGTGTAACATCAATAAATTACCTTCTAAACCTTCAGCAAAGTTTATTGGCGAACTCTTTTGATATGCATTTGAATCAGTAACTGGAGAATTCAAAATATTAGAAGTATATGCATGATGATAATGTGCCCAATCTGTTACCGAACGAATTGCCGCACCACTTTTAAAAGTTTCAGGCGCATTGAACATTCCCATAATTGTGATAAAACCTCCATAAGAACCTCCGTAAATTCCAACATTGTCTTTATCAATACCTAATTCTTTCACTAAATAATTTACGCCGTCTACTTGATCAGATAAATCTTTTCCTCCCATATGACGGTAAATTGCTGTTCTGTAATCACGTCCATAGCCTTTACTTGCTCTATAATCTACATCTAAAACTGTGTAGCCATTATCAACTAATATATTATGAAACATATATTCCCTATAGTATCCACTCCACCATTTATGTGCGTTTTGCAAATATCCTGCTCCATGTACAAATACAACCGCTGGCTTTCCATTAGATCCACCTTCTGGCTTATATAATCGTGCAGCAACATCTACTCCATCTGATGCTTTAAACGTGATGTTTTGAGGAACTTTCCAATCATATTCTTTAAATTCTGAAGTTGTAGAATATGTAATTTGAGATTCTTTCGCTCCTTTTTCATTATTCAATAAATACAATTCCCAAGGTTTATTACTAAAAGAATGGCGTATTGCAAAATGTTGTTGATTTGGAGAAATAGTAATTTCACTATTTCCAACTTGATTTGTTAATTTCCCTTTATTTAAACTTTTTAAATTCAGTTTATACAACTGTCTTTCTCCAGGATGCACTTCATTTGTAACGATATACATTGATTTTTTATCGTTAGATACATCTGCATTATGCACTTCCCAATTACCAGAAGTCAATGCTTTTACTTTTCCAGTAGCAACATTTTCTTTATATAAATGGTTGTATCCTGTTTTTTCAGAATGATAATAAATTGTTTCGTTATCCAACCATTCTATATCTGATTGTCCATTCCACCAAGAAATTGCAGGACCCCCAATCCATGCTTCATCATGTTGATGGTCTATTTCAATTAATTTTCCGTTTTCAAAATCAATAGTAGCAATCCAACGATCCTTATTATCATCAGAACGAACTTCTAAAACAGCGCTTGTATCTGCATCATTATTGTTTGCGCTAAAGAAATTTATACCTTTTGGCTCTTCATATTTTGGCGTGAAATTTGTATCATAATCCTTTAGATATAATGGTTTGTTATAAATTCCATTTAATCCTGTTACATCTACTTGATATGAAGAATCGCGTTTAAAATCAAACACCCATAATTCGTGAGTGTCTTGCTTCTCTCCTACTTTTGCGTATGCTTTTTGATCTTCAGTATAACCAGATTCTGTTACAAAATGAGGAACAATTGTACGCTTATTTGTTGCGTATGTAGACAGTTTATAACTTAAAAATTGATTGTTTTCACTTAAAGTAATATTTGAAATAGACTTTCCATTTAAGAAGATAGTTTTCGGCTTTTTAATTTCCATTTCTTCTGTTCGAGTTTTTTTCAATTCTTTACGAATTTTTCTATCTCTCAATACTTCAAACAAATCTTCTTGCTGCTGTATTAACCATGTATCCTGATCATTGTCAAGGCTTTCTCCGCTTTCACTTCCAGACTTTATATTTGTAATTTGCACAATCTTTCCGTTATTCAAATCTAACTCAAAAACATTGTTATCCTTTTGATACTGAATACTTTGTTCATTATTAGAAAACAATACATTAGACTCTCTTTCGCTAAATGTATTAACAATTGTTTTAGTGGTTTTTGTATTCAAATCATACAAGAAAATATCACCGTTTTTTACAAATATTTTTTTTGATTTATCTTTAGAGAAATCAACATCATAACTAGTTGTCAAATTCATTTCTTCCTCTGCACTTACTGGAGATATTTTCTTTAAATATAAACTATACTTATGTAATGTTGAAATTGGCTCATTCTTAGGGTTCCAATTAAAATAAATAGTTTTACTGTCTGCACTCCAAAAAATATCAGTTGGAGCGTATCCAATAAACTTCTCAGCTTGCATTATTTGATCTATGGTAAGCAAAGAGTTGTTTTCTACTTGAGCATTCAAAGTTATAGTGAATGCTAGTATAATAATTGAAATGATTTTCTTCATAGTAAATAGATTTAACTTTTAAAAATTCTACGCATTTCTTTAGGCATTTCAACACCTTCGTTAATGAATCTTTTGTGGACTTCTTCTGTCAAAATTGCTCGGTTTCGGTATTCTTCAAATGGCTCATTTATCCAAACATACGCACGTAAATGAATACTACTATCCATAGTAGATATAACCCTAACATCAATTTCATCTTTCTTTTTAGATATTCTACTTTCAGGATTATCTATAGTGAATTCTAATTTTTGAGATTCTTCTTGTATAATTTTTCTAGCAAGATCAATATCAGCATATAAATCAATCTTAAAATTATTAAAACTGAGCACTTTAGAATCATCAATAGTATTGTTTAGTATTGATTCTGTACTAATTACAGAGTTCGGAATGATTAGTTTCTTATTTTCAAAGTTATTAATTACTGTATGCCTCAATGTGATGTCTTCAACAATTCCTAACCTACTTTCATCCAGTCTAATAAAATCGCCAACTCTAAATGGTTTGAAAATAACAATAAATACTCCAGCAATTAAATTTGATATTGCTGCTTGTGCTGCGAAACCAAGAATTGCAGCTAGAATTCCAGCTCCAGAAAAAATAAGTGTAGCTTTTGCTCTAAAAACTGGAACGGTAAAAATTATTACCAATATCGCTACTATACCAGCAAAAAAAGTTACCGAATTCATTAAGAATTTTAGACTTGTAGTACTATAGTCTCTAGCTCTTTTTTGATCTTTATGTTTAATCAATTTTGTTATAAAAAAACGAACTATTCTTGAAATAATCCAAGCAACAAATACTATTATTAGTGAATATAAAAATATATTCCAAAAAGAATCTAACTTTAAAAGTGTGCTGGCAAAATATTTCATTCGTTTAATGCTAGTTTAAAAACTTCAGTAGCATGAATTGTTGTAGTATCAAAAGTAGGAACATTTACATCATCTTGCAATATCAATAGAGGAATTTCCGTACAACCTAATATAACCCCTTCTGCTCCAGTATCAATTAACTTTTGAATTATCTTTAAATAGGATTGTTTCGAATCTGGATTTAAAACACCTTTAGAAAGTTCATCATAAATAACATCATGAACAATTTGCCGATCATTTTCATCTGGTATTATCGTTTTGATACCATGTTTTTTTAAAACATCAATAAAAAAAGTATTCTCCATGGTGTATTTTGTACCTAATAATGCAACCGTACTCAATTTTTTATGGACAATCTGCTTTGCTGTAGCCTCAGCAATATGAACAATTGGAATCGGAACAGATTCTCTAACGGCATCAATTGTTAAATGCATTGTGTTAGCACAAATTAAAATATAACTTGCTCCTGCTTTTTCTAAACTAATGGCTGCATCAGCCATTATAGTATTCAAAATATCCCAACGACCTGATTTTTGAAGTTTTACAATCTCTTCAAAATCAACTGAATTAATAATCAACTTACAAGAATGAGAACCACCAAATTGCTTTGAGGATAATTCATTTAAAATTCTGTAATACAGAATCGTTGATTCTGGTGTTATTCCTCCAATTAATCCAATTGTTTTCATCTATTAAAAGAGCGTTATTTGACCAGGATCGTCATCGTCAACTTTGTTTATTTTTGGCTTAATGATTGGTATTATTTTATTCTCATCAATTATTGGAATACTTTTTTCTATGATTACTACTTCTTTGATTATTTGAGGCACCTCTAATTCCAACTCTTCAAGATTGTTTTCAACAATTTCTTCTATAATAACTTCAACTTGTTCAATTTCCGGGGCGTCGTAAGGCAATGACTCTAAATGATTTACTTGCTTTATTTTTTCAATAGTCAGCAGGTTTCCAAGTGATTTAATCCCTTTAATAGAAATAAACTCTTCTAAATTTATTTCTAAGTTTTCAAGATCTCTTTTTGAAAAAACAACTTCACCCATTGGCCTGAAGTCTGTAGAAATAAATTCTAATTGAGACTTTGAATGTTCAGAAATAAATAATTCTTCTTTATTCGGATTGTCTATCATAAAACGCTTTAAATAATAACGTTCTTTTTCTCCTTCAAAGTAAATAGCAGAAATTGGCTTGTTTGGAATCCATTTCTCAAGAATTATCATATCATCGCCAAAATGCGTTGACAAATCTGGAGTAATGGTTTTTACTATTCCTTTTTGATTGATAATTAGCAATCTATCTTCAGGAGTAAACTCACCTAATAATTCTCCTCTACTGTCAACATTTAAACGTTGTACAGTATCATCAAACCAAATTTTTCGTGGTTTTAAAGTTGATATTCCACTTTCTTTAAACTCTATTTTCTTTACGGCATATTTAGTGACTCTATTTCCTTTTGAACTACGCCCTTTAATCAAGAGCTCAGAGAAATCTATATCCCATTTCAATTTTTTAATGCTTCCTACAGCACGTAAATATATGGTTACCGTTTCTGCTTCACCATTAGGATTGGCTGTGAAATAATGAACGCTAGAATCTTTATTTCCTGCAGTTAAATCATATTCTTTATCACGTGTAATTGACGTCACATTAAAACGTTTCATTAGTGACGGACCTCTTGGGCCATCACGATAGATCATATTATAAACCGTTCTTTTATCTCCCTTTTTAAATATTGCAATATGGATAATGTCTTTTCCTACAAACGTTTTAGAGTCAACTTTTGTAATTAACATTTTACCATCTTTTCTAAAGACAATAATATCATCAATATCAGAACAATCACCAAGATATTCATCTTTACGTAACGACGTTCCAACAAAACCTTCTTCTTTGTTTACATACAGTTTTGTATTTCTGATAATTACTTTACTAGCAACAATATCATCGAATGCTTTTAATTCAGTTTTACGCTCACGACCTTTTCCATATTTAGTTTTAAGGTTTTTGAAGTAATCAATAGCGTACTCAATTAAATTATTCAGATGGTTTTTAACAACTGTAATTTTATCTTCAAGAGATTCTATATGTTGCTTTGCCTTATCAATATCAAATTTAGAAATCTTTTTAATTCTAATTTCTGTAAGTCTAACAATATCTTCTTCTGTTACTGCTCGTTTTAAATCTGTGGTAAATGGTTTTAATCCTTTATCAATTGCTTTGATAACACCATCCCAAGTTTCTACTTCTTCAATATCACGATAAATTCTATTCTCAATAAATATACGTTCTAGCGAAGCAAAATGCCACTGTTCTTCTAATTCATCAAGTTGTATTTCAAGTTCCTGTTTTAATAAATCTACTGTATGATGCGTAGAGTGTTTCAGCATTTCTGTAACACCAATAAATATTGGTTTATTATCTTCTATAATACATCCTAAAGGTGAAATTGAACTCTCACAATTTGTAAAAGCATATAAAGCATCTATACTTTTATCTGGAGAAACATTACTTGGCAATTGTATTAATATCTCTACATTTGCTGCTGTATTATCTTCAATCTTTTTTATTTTAATTTTCCCTTTTTCATTGGCTTTCAAGATAGAATCAATCAACGAACTAGTTGTGGTTCCAAAAGGAATTTCAGTAATTACTAATGTCTTTTTATCTAACTGAGAAATCTTTGCTCTCACACGAACTTTTCCTCCTCGCAAACCATCTTTATAATTAGATACATCAGCAATCCCACCATTCAAAAAATCAGGAACTAAGGTGAAACTACGGCCTTTCAATATCTTAATAGATGCGTCTATCAGTTCAATAAAATTGTGTGGTAATACTTTAGTTGATAACCCAACTGCAATACCTTCAGCACCTTGGGCAAGTAATAATGGGAATTTTACTGGTAAATCTACCGGTTCTTTTCTCCGACCATCATATGATTGTTTCCATTCAGTTGTCTTAGGGTTAAAAACAACTTCTAAAGCAAATTTTGACAAACGCGCTTCAATATATCTTGAGGCTGCTGCTCTATCTCCAGTAAGCGTATTTCCCCAGTTTCCCTGCATATCGATTAGCAGCTCTTTTTGACCAAGTTGTACCATAGCATCAGCAATACTAGCATCACCGTGAGGGTGATATTGCATAGTATGACCAACAATATTTGCTACTTTATTATAACGACCATCGTCCAAATCTTTCATAGAATGCATAATTCTACGTTGTACTGGCTTAAAACCATCATCAATAGCAGGAACAGCACGTTCTAAAATTACATAAGATGCATAATCTAAAAACC
>CAWVTS010000038.1:0-15474 GCA_963933045.1 uncultured Lutibacter sp.
AATCTGAAATTGCAGTTGGAGCCGTTACGTCAATAGTTGTTTCGTTCAATGTATTACTTACTAAAGAAAGGTTATTTGCTGCGTCAATTGAATATACAGTAAAGTTGTAAGAGTTACCAGGAGTTAAACCAGTAACTTCATAAGTGTTAGCGTTAGCTGTTAAACTTTCTAGTGATCCATCTTTAAAAACCCCATAATCAGTTACAGCGACATTATCAGTTGCAGCAGTCCAGTTAAGTGTCAAAGTAGTTTCAGCAACACTTGCAGCACTTAAGTCTGAAATTATTGAAGGTGGTGTAGTATCTGAAGTTAAATTAGTTATTAACACATTATCTATTTCAACTGAATCCCCAATTGTTCCTGATAAAGTATGTGCATAAATTCTTATTATAGGTGTAGTTGAATTTGCAGTTACGGAAAAAGTATATTCAGTCCATGTAGTTCCGGATGTAACTTTAGTTGAAGTAAAGCCAGTTAAATCTGCCCAATTTGAAAATTCAGGACGATCAGTACCAGAATTGTTTGCGTCACCTTCTCTTACCCAAATACTAATGTTATAAGTTTCACTTACAACAGCATCAAAAGTATATTCAGCTACTCTATCAATATCAGTAGCAGAAGTAGAAATTAATTGTACAGCATACAAACCATTTTGTGGAGTAGATGAAATTGAATTTATTATTGAACTACCTGGACTTGTCCATCCATTTGTAGCATTCGTGTCTTCAATTAATAGGTTTGACGGGAAAGCAGCGTTTGAATCGTCATGTAAATTTTGTGCGTCAATTGTAAATGTAAGCAACAACAAGGTTGCTAAGAATAGTTTTTGAAATTCCATTGTCTTTTTCTTAAAATAATTATAACAGCAAGTTTTTTTAATTTTGGGGCCGATAACTTTACAAAGTTACAAATTTTTTGTTAAAGTACTATTATAAAATAGTAAAATTTAGTGTGTTCTAAAAGTATTTATTGCTCAGTTTCCATCTATTAGATCTCCATAAAAATTGAATCTCTATTTCATAAAACACTATATTAAATTTAATATTTAAAAATTTAATAATCAATATTTAAACACTTTTAAAAAACACTTCTCTTTTATATTTCATAATAATTGCTATATTTGACCGCAACTATATTCTATATTGAATTGGTATGAATAAAAAAATTTGGCTATCATCCCCACACATGGGTGGACAAGAAATTGAATTTGTTAATGAAGCTTTTGATACTAACTGGATAGCACCTTTAGGACCTAATGTAAATGGTTTTGAAAGTGATATAAAAAGTTATTTAAATCAAGAGGTTTATGTATCTGCACTTAGTTCAGGTACTGCAGCAATACATCTAGGATTAATTCTTCTAGGAGTTGGCTACAGTGATGAAGTGATTTGTCAGAGTTTTACATTTTCAGCATCTGCAAACCCTATAATGTATTGTGGGGCTACACCTATATTTGTAGATAGTGAGAAAGATACATGGAATATGTGTCCAGAAACTTTAGAAAAAGCGATTAAAGATAGAATAAGTAAAGGAAAAAAACCGAAAGCAATTATTGCTGTTCATTTATATGGTATGCCTTATATGGTAGACGAAATAAATGAAGTGGCAGACAAATATGATATTCCAGTTTTAGAAGATAGTGCTGAAGCGCTTGGAAGTACATACAAGAATGTGAAGTGTGGTACTTTTGGAGAAGTTTCTATTTTGTCTTTTAATGGAAATAAAATTATTACAACTTCTGGAGGAGGTGCATTGGTTTCTAATACAAAAGAATTAAAAGAAAAATCAATTTATTTATCTACTCAAGCAAGAAATAATGCTCCGCATTATGAGCATTCAGAAGTTGGATATAACTATAGAATGTCTAATGTATTAGCAGGTATAGGAAGAGGACAAATGTTAGTTTTAGATGAAAGAGTTGCCGCTAGAAGAAAAAATTATGACACCTATTTTAGAGAATTGTCTGAAATTGAGGGTGTTTCATTTTTAGATGAAACTAAAAACAATTTTTCAAATAGATGGCTTTCATGTATATTGACAAGAAGTTACGACGAAAGAGAGCATATTAGACTTTGTTTAGAAAAAGAAAATATAGAATCTAGACCATTATGGAAGCCAATGCACATGCAACCTATTTTTTCTAAATACCCGTCTTATGTAAATGGGGTTTCAGAAGATTTATTTCAAAAAGGATTGTGCCTTCCAAGCGGTTCCAACTTAACTAAAGAGGATTTAAACAGAGTTATAATAAAAATTAAAGATTGTATTGGATAGTATAAAAGACTATATAAAGAAGATATT
The DNA here is from genome assembly GCA_963933045.1 of uncultured Lutibacter sp. Lineage (GTDB taxonomy): Bacteria > Bacteroidota > Bacteroidia > Flavobacteriales > Flavobacteriaceae > Urechidicola. Next base: position 2,302 of record CAWVTS010000038.1, read on the forward strand.
TGCTAACCATTCATCTAAGTGGTTAGTGCTTGCTATTGATGTAACTATAGTACTCATTACATTCACAATTTCATATTTTATTAGATTTAATTTTGAACCGGATTTTAAAGGTTCGCTGTTAATAGCACAATTACCTTTAATTGCAATTATATCAGTAATATCATTTTTGATAATAGGTTCTCATAAAGGAATTATTAGACACACAGGTTTAAAAGATGCTAATAATATTGTAATTGGTGTAAATATCCTTGCCACTTCACTAATTCTGATTGTATTATTGGTAAATAAATTGGGGTTTAATCAAATAATTAGTATTCCATTATCTATTATTTATATACATTATTTATTAAATATAGTCATTTTAGTTTCTTCCAGATTTATATTCAAAGAACTATATAAGTATTTTATTTCTGATTTAAAATTAACAACAAATGTCTTAATCTATGGTGCAGGGAATTCAGGTTTAATAACCAGTCAAGCTATTAAGAATGATATTTATAATAAGTATAAAATTGTTGGTTTTATTGATGATAATGAATCAAAATCAGGAAAAAACATTGATATGGTTAAAGTTTATAAGCCAAATCAAATTAATAAAGATTTTATAGATAGATTAAATATTTCAGAAGTAATTGTTTCTATTCAAAAAGTAGAACCAGTCAAGCTTAGAGAAATTGTTGATTCTTTAATCATTTTGTTAATAAAAGTAAAAATTGTACCACCTGTTGAAAAATGGATTAATGGTGATTTACAATTAGCTCAGATAAAACAAGTACGAATTGAGGATTTATTAGGGAGACAACCAATTAATATTGAAAACCCTATTATAAAAGAAGAAATTGAAAATAAAGTAGTTTTAATAACAGGAGCTGCAGGTTCTATCGGTAGCGAGATAGCTAGACAAATAACAACGTATAACTGTAAACAATTAATCTTATTAGATCAAGCAGAATCTGCATTATATGATTTGCAACAAGAATTCAAGAAAAATGACAATTTAAATTATAAAGCTATTGTAGCAGATGTAAGGTTAAAAAATGATATGAATCAAATTTTTGATGAATATAAGCCTGATTTAGTTTATCATGCAGCAGCATATAAACACGTTCCGTTGATGGAAAATAACCCGTATCAAGCAGCAAAAGTTAATGTTATTGGCACAAAGATAGTCGCAGATTTAGCTATAAAATTTGAAGTAGAAAAATTTGTTATGATCTCTACAGATAAAGCAGTTAATCCAACAAATGTTATGGGAGCCACAAAAAGGCTTGCTGAAATCTACATTACATGTCTTAGGGAAACCTCTAAAACAAAATTTATTATTACTAGATTTGGAAATGTATTGGGTTCTAATGGATCTGTTATTCCTTTATTTAGAAAGCAAATTGAGGTTGGAGGGCCATTGACAGTTACGCATAGAGAAATTACAAGGTATTTTATGACTATACCAGAGGCTTGCCAGTTGGTTTTAGAAGCTGGAAGTATGGGTAAAGGTGGAGAGATTTTAGTATTTGATATGGGAGAATCTATTAAGATATTTGATTTAGCTAAGAATATGATTAGATTATCTGGATTGAATTATCCAAAAGATATTGATATTAAGATTGTAGGTTTAAGACCAGGAGAAAAAATATTTGAAGAATTATTAGCTGTTGGAGAGAATACCATTAAGACATATCACCAAAAAATAATGATAGCGAAAGTTAAAAATTTAGATTTCAGTGCAATCAAACCTAAAATTGCAGATATTTGTGCTAATATTGATCAAATATCAAAAGTTGAAATAGTAAGTAAAATAAAAGAAATAATTCCTGAGTATAGATCTAATAATTCTGAGTATGAAATTTTAGACAAGGAGCTTCTAAAAAATAAATAAAGCCATGAAAATTATAAGTAAAAAGTTTGCCGTAATTACATTGTTATTGTCTTTAATGATTCTTGCGTCTTGTACGTCAAAAAAAGATATTGTTTATTTTCAAGAGATTAATAATGAAAATCAAGTTGAAAATCAAGTTAATAATAGGGCTCAATTATTAAAGTCGAGTGATTTAATTGAAGTTACTGTTCTTGCATTTGATATGAGTGCCGTAGCATTATTTAATGGTCAAGGAATTTCTGGAGATAGTTCTGGAGGAGCAGCAAAAACGTACTTGGTCGATCATGCTGGATTTATTGAATTCCCTTTGTTAGGGAATATTAAAATGGCTGGATTAACTAGGACGGAAGCTACAGGTTTATTAAAAGATAAGATTGCCGAATATGTAAAAAACCCTATTGTAAATTTAGAATTGAAAAATTTTAGAGTTACTGTTTTGGGTGAGGTGGCAAGACCTGGAGTATATCAGGTAAACAATGAACGAATCACTTTATTAGAGGCTTTAGGTTTAGCTGGTGATATGACAATTTTTGGTGAGCGTAAAAACATATTAGTTATTAGAGAAAAAGATGGAAAAAAATCTTATACACGAATTGATCTAACTTCAGACGAAATATTTAAATCTCCAGTATATTATTTGTCACAAAATGACGTTGTATATATAGAACCAAATAAAACTAAAGTAAAACAATCAAAAACTAGTTCTATGGGAGTTGTTTTATCAGTAGTAGGAATATTACTTTCCGCCACAACACTAATAATTAGAAATAATTAAATTTAAGAATGGAAGGTAATAACGAAAATGTTGAAGCTTTTTCTGACAATAATATTGTTTTAAAGGATTTATTAGGAAATTATACTAGAAACTGGAAATGGTTTGTTATTGGAGCATCTTTATGTTTCATTACCGCATATTTATATTTGAGACATATTGCTCCACAATATCAAGTAAACTCTTCGATAAAAATTAAGGATGACTCTAGTAATGGTGCCATATCTGAATTAGCAGTTTTTGAAGATATGGGTATGTTAATGAATCAACAAAGTAACGTTGAGAATGAGATAGCAATTGTAAAATCAAGAAATCTTTTAGGGGAGTTAGTTAAAGATTTAGAAATGAATGTTCAATTTTTCGAAAAGGGTAAGACTTTTTTAGAAGATGCCTTAAGTTTATTTTCAACCAATCCAATTTATAAAGAGTTATATAAAAACACACCTATAAATATTGATTTTCTTGAGCATGATTCAATTGTTTATAATAATAGTGCAAATTTTGAAATAACGCTGATTTCAGAGTCTGAGTTTATTTTTTATGAATTAAATAGTTCTAAACAAAAAAAAGTTGCCTACGGAAATAAAATCTCAACTGCTGTAGGTGATATTATTATTACACCAAACCTATTACAAAATGCTAAATTTATTAATAAGACTGTTGTTATTAAATTATGGCCAGTTAGATATATTATAGATTATTTGAGAGGTGGAGTTCAAATAGTTCCAGTAAAGAATACAGATATTGTTAATATTGGAATAAGAACTCAAGTGAAGCAAAAAGGAATAGATATTTTAAACCATTTAATTGCTAAGTATAATAATGATGCAGTAACTGAAAAAAGTATTATCTCTAAAAACACTTCAGATTTTATAAGCAATAGGTTAAAGGTAGTTTCTGATGAATTATCTCTTGTAGATAAATCAATTGCAGATTATAGAAGGGATAATAAAATAATTAATACTGAGTCTCAATCTGGATTGAATTTACAAAATGAATCAGCTAATAATCAGAGAATTAATGATGTGAATAACCAAATGAGTATGATAGAGGCTATGGAACAATATATGGAGACTCAAGATGGAGTTACTATACTTCCAGAGAATTTAGGCCTTTCAGATGCTTCATTAGCAAACTCTACAGGAAAACATAATGAACTAGTTTTTAGGAGAAATGAACTCTTAAAAAGTGTGAGTGAAAAACACCCTGCTATTGTAAACTTAGATGAACAAATTGGCAGTTTAAAAGGGACTATTAATCAAAGTATTGGTAGTATAAAAAACACTACTAGAATTACAATTAATAGTTTAAATAAGCAAGATGCACTTTTAAATAGCAAATTATTTTCTGTTCCTCAAAAGGAGAGAGGTCTAACGGATATTACAAGGCAGCAGAATATTAAAGAATCCTTGTATTTATATTTATTACAAAAAAGAGAAGAAATTGCAATTTCTTTAGGTATTACGACTGTAAATGCAAAAATTATTGATTCTGCTTTTGGCTCTTCTTATCCTGTATATCCTGATAGAAAAATTATTCTACCCGTATCTTTACTTTTAGGATTAATTATACCTTTTTTAATTTTATATATATTAGAATTAATAGATACAAAGGTTCACAAACGAGAAGATATTGAAAAAGTGTTGCGATTACCTATATTAGGAGATATACCATTAACAAAAAAGAAAAAGCGTATTGTAAAAAAATTAGATAGGTCTGGACTTGCAGAATCATTTAGGTTGTTAAAGACTAATTTAGACTTCATGCTTAGAATTTCTTCAAAGAAAAGTAAAGTTATAGTAGTAACTTCTACCATTGGAAATGAAGGGAAAACGTTTATTGCAACTAACTTAGCTAAAACATTGGCATATTCAGATTCTAAAGTCCTATTGCTTGGATTAGATTTAAGAGCACCAACAATTTCTAAATCATTAAAGATTAAGAAGGGAATAGGAATTACTAATTTCATTACCGATAAAAATATAACTTTACAAGATATTGTAATTCAATTACCAGAAGTAGATAATCTAGATATAATTACCTCTGGAGTTATACCTCCAAACCCTACTCAATTAATAATGAGTCAAAGGTTAGAGGACTTGTTTGAAACTGTTAATGATAAGTATGACTATATTATAGTTGATTCTCCTCCAGTAAGTTTAGTTACTGATACTATTTTGTTAGATAAATTTGCAGATTTGTTTATGTATGTTGTTAGAGCTGAGAAACTAGATAAACGAATGTTGAAAGTACCATTTACATTGCATAGAGATAATAAGATAAACAATGTTGCAATGCTTTTAAATGGAATAAAACAAAGCAATAATAACTATGGCTATGGCTACGGTTATGGAAATGAATTGAATAAGCCTTGGTATAAAAAGATTTTTTCTTAGTACGGTTTATAATTTAAAAATTTTATTATTTTCAATTATAGGCTCTAATAGTTTAACGTTTTTAGTTGTTCCAATATCTTTAATTTGATTTATGTGATTAGAATTATGTACATCTGTACCTAAAAAATCAATTAAATTATGTTTTAATAGTTGTTTTGCAGTTTTATTTACCTCATTACCATAATAGTTGGTTAACGATAGTAAATTTAATTGAAAATTACAACCAGCATCTTTTAATTTTTTATAATGATCAAATTTATTATGATAAAAGAGATAACGTTCAGGATGAGCTAATATTGGTTTGTATCCATTTGCTTGAATCTCAAAAATAATTTCAAAAATATTTTCTGGAGGGTTTATGTATGAAAGTTCTATTAGAATATAATTATCTTTTATAGTAAGTAACTTTTTTTCATAAAGTAGCCTCATAAACTTTTCATCGAGTATATATTCTGCAGCAGCCTTTAATTTGATGCCTTTAACCTTTTGCATTACTAACTCTTTTCTTACAATATCTAACTTCGTATTAATTATTTCTGGAGTATTTGGCCAAAAAGAACCCAGAACATGAGGTGTAGTAATTATATTTGTTATTCCTATTTTTTTGAACTGTTTTATAAGTTCTATAGACTCTTCAATATTTTTAGCTCCATCATCAATACCAGGAATTAGATGTGAATGTATATCAACAAAATCTTCAGGTAATAATTCGTTAATTGGAGTAATCTTTTTCTTTAAAAAAAACAAGTTATATATATTAAGGTTTATTAAGGTTATAAAAATAAGCAAATAATATGCATTGATATATTTTTTCTAAATAAACTAAACTTACTAACTCGTTTCTTTATCTTTGCACCAATGAAATTTGAATTAAAAGGTACAGATAAAAGCAGTAAGGCTAGAGCAGGAATAATGACAACTGATCATGGCATTATAGAGACACCAATCTTTATGCCAGTCGGTACAGTTGGTACAGTCAAAGGTGTCCATCAAAAAGAACTTAAAGAAGAGATCAATCCAGATATTATTCTTGGAAATACATATCATTTATACTTACGTCCAGGAACAGAAATACTTGAGCAAGCTGGAGGTTTACATAAATTTATGAACTGGGATAGACCAATCTTGACAGATAGTGGTGGTTATCAAGTGTATTCTCTTTCTGGTAGAAGAAAAATAAAAGAAGAAGGTGTGAAGTTTAAAAGTCATATAGATGGATCTATGCACTTTTTTACACCAGAAAACGTAATGGAGATTCAGCGTACAATTGGCGCAGATATTATTATGGCTTTTGATGAATGTACACCATACCCTTGTGATTATAATTATGCAAAACGCTCTATGCATATGACACATAGATGGTTGAATCGTTGCATAAATCATTTAGAAAAATTGCCATTTAAATATGGTCATGAACAAACATTTTTCCCAATAGTTCAAGGGAGTACCTATAAAGATTTACGTAAACAATCTGCAGAGTATATTGCATCTATGGGTGCAGAAGGTAATGCTATTGGAGGGCTTTCTGTTGGTGAGCCAGCGGAAGAAATGTACGCAATGACAGAAGTAGTTACTGCAATTTTACCTGAAGATAAGCCACGTTATCTAATGGGTGTTGGAACGCCAATAAATATTTTAGAGAATATTGCGTTAGGTATAGATATGTTTGATTGTGTAATGCCTACTAGAAATGCTAGAAATGGAATGCTTTTTACTGCTTACGGTTCGATAAATATTAAAAATAAGAAATGGGAAAATGATTTTTCTCCTATTGATGATATGGCTATAACGTATGTAGACACATATTATTCTAAAGCCTATTTGAAGCATTTATTTACTGCAAAAGAGTTGTTAGGTAAGCAGATAGCAACAATTCACAATCTTGGTTTCTATCTTTGGTTGACTCGTGAAGCTAGAAAACATATATTAGCCGGAGATTTTACTGATTGGAAAAATAAAATGGTGAAGCAAATGAATAATAGATTGTAAAACTTGAGAATATTAGATAAATATATACTTAAAAAGTACTTAAGTTCATTCATTTTTGTACTGTTGATTTTGATTCCAGTAATTGTGGCTTTCAATTATGCAGAAAAAGTTGATAAATTTTTAAGAAATGATGAACTGACTGCTGGTGTAATCTTCCAAGATTATTATATAAATTTTGTGATTAATATTGGTAATATGATATTACCGCTAGCACTTTTTATCTCTGTTCTTTTTTTTACTTCAAAACTGGCAGGAAATACAGAAATTATCGCAATAAATAATGCTAAAATTTCTTTTAAAAGATTTTTATGGCCTTATTTTATTGGGGCTACCTTAGTTACGATTTTATCATTAATGCTCAATCATTTTATTGTGCCACAGAGTAGTAAAATTTATAATAAATTTGACAATCAATATTTAAGAAATAACCCTAAAAATTATGATGTTGTTAGAAATATAAATTTGCAACTTTCTGATAATGAGTATGTTTATATAAAATCGTATCATCTGAAAAATAATTCTGGAGTAGATTTTTGTTATGAAAAATATGAAGGACTTAAACTAAAACAGAAATTAATTGCGGATAATATAAGGTTTGTTAAAAAAGATTCAACATTTAGGTTGTTAAAGTATTATGATCGTGAAATTATTGATGACGGTGATGATATCATTTCATATGGTAGACGCCTTGATACTGTATATAATTTTAAGCCAAGTGATTTATTGCATATAGATACTTTTGCGAAAGAAATGCGCACTCCAGAATTAATAGAGTATATTGAATTCTCAGAAGCGCGTGGTAGAGGCAATCTGAATGTGTATTTAGTAGAGTTATATAAACGAACAAGTTTACCAATATCATCTTATATATTGACTTTAATAGCTGTTGCTTTAGGTTCGGTTAAAAGAAGAGGTGGAGTTGGAGTTAATTTGACGATTGGAGTTGTAATAATGTTTATTTATGTTTTCTTATTAAAAATAGTTGAGGTTTTAGGTGCAGGAGCAAATGCTAGTCCATTATTGTTAGTCTGGTTGCCAAATATATTATTTTCGTTTGTAGCAATCTATTTGTATTTTAATGCTCGTAAATAACAGATAATAAATATGTTAAGTTTAAAAAACGAAAAAACAAAAAACTATCTACATTTACATTTTTTAGTTTTTATTGCAGGATTTACAGCAATTTTAGGTGAATTAATTTCAATTAAAGCAATTCCACTTGTTTGGTTTAGAATGTCTATAGCTTTAGTCTTTATAACCGCCTATACTATTATTACTAAAACAAAAATAAAAGTAACTTCTAAAACTGTAATAAAATTATTTGGAGCTGGAGTTGTTATAGCATTACATTGGATTACATTTTTTGGAGCTATAGATGCTTCAAATATATCTATTACTCTCGCTATGTTTTCAACTGGAGCATTTTTTGCTTCTATTATTGAACCAATTATTTATAAAAGAGGAGTTATTTGGTATGAAATAATATTTGGAATATTAGTAATTATAGGTGTTTTTATTATCACACAAAGTGAAATTAAATACTTAACAGGAATAATATTAGGTATTTCTTCTGCATTCTTATCATCCTTATTTGCTGTGTTGAATGGTAAGTTTTTACAATCTCATTCTGCGACTGTTATTACTTTTTATGAGTTTATTAGTGGAGTGCTTTTTGTAACACTTTTTATTGCCATTTTTGGACAAGGATTTGATGTAGAGTTTTTTAATATTCCTTCAAGTGATTACTATTACTTATTTATACTAGCTTCTATTTGTACCGCCTATGCCTTTATAGCTTCAGTATATGTCATGAAGCATATTAGCCCATATTCTGTTGTTTTAGCATATAATTTAGAACCGATTTATGGTATATTATTAGCACTTTTTTTATTCCCAGAGAAAGAAAATATGGGGTCGAATTTTTACTATGGAGCAATAATAATTTTGTTCTCAGTATTTTTAAATGGAATATTAAAAAATAAAGAACAGTTTAAAAAAGCCTTACAAAAAAAGTGATTGACACAAAACAATGTAGTATTAAGTTACTATATTTGTATAGTATAATCCAAACTACTTAAAAATGGAATATTTAGATTTTGAATTACCAATAAAAGAACTTGAAGATCAACTTCAAAAATGTAAATTAATTGGTGAAGAAAGTGATGTAGATGTAACTGAAACATGTGAGAATCTTGAAAAAAAACTAGAAAAAACTAGAGCAAATATATATAAAGATTTAACAGCTTGGCAAAGAGTACAATTGTCTAGACACCCAAATAGACCATATACTATGGATTATATAAATGCTATCGCTGGTGATACATTTATGGAACTTCATGGAGATAGAAATGTTAAAGATGATAAAGCAATGGTTGGAGGTCTTGGTAAGGTTGGTAATCAAAGTTTTATGTTTATTGGTCAGCAAAAAGGGTATAATACTAAAACAAGACAGTTTAGAAATTTTGGAATGCCAAACCCTGAAGGTTATCGTAAAGCATTACGTTTAATGAAGATGGCAGAGAAATTTGGAATCCCAGTAGTTACCCTATTGGATACTCCTGGAGCATATCCAGGACTTGAAGCTGAAGAGCGTGGACAGGGAGAAGCTATAGCACGTAATATTTTAGAAATGACTCGTTTAAAAGTGCCAATTATAACAGTTGTTATAGGTGAAGGTGCTTCTGGAGGAGCTCTTGGTATTGGCGTTGGAGATAGAGTATTGATGATGGAAAACACATGGTATTCTGTGATTTCTCCTGAATCTTGTTCTTCAATTTTATGGAGAAGTTGGGAGTATAAAGAGCAAGCAGCAGAAGCCTTAAAATTGACAGCTAAAGACATGAAAAAAATGAAATTGGTTGATGATATTATAATAGAACCTTTAGGAGGAGCCCACTATAATAGAGAAATAGCTTTTAAATGTGTTGAATCAGCAATTTTAAAATCATACAGGCAATTAAAAAAATTAGATTCAATAGAGTTAGTTGAAAAACGAATGGCAAAATATGCCGATATGGGAGTTTTTAAAGATTAATTTTTTTTCTTAAACTTAACCTCTCAATTGAGAGGTTTTTTTAATTATGAAAATACTTTACAGTAAAACAAATTTTTATATATTTAATGAGTTAAATAACTCTTTCAACCTTGGCTCGGAAGGTCTTGGAGCATTTGCATCCACAATATTACCTTCAGGATCAATTAGAATAAATCTAGGAATACCTCTTATATCATATGCTTGAGAAAACGATTGGTCTTCACCAGCGAATAATTGTATTCCTCCCATTTCTTTATTTTCAATCATGTTTTTCCATGCTTGATATTTGTTTCGTCTATCAGTAGAAATACTTACAAATTCAATATTCTTCCCATGATATTCTTCTTCAATTTGCTTAAGATATGGGATTTGAACTTTACATGGTCCACACCAAGTTGCCCAAACATCTATATAAACATACTTTCCTTTTAAATCAACTAGTGAAGTAGTTCCGCCATTATAGTTTTCAAAGTTTGAAAATTTAGGAGAAGGTTTTCCTTTTGCAAACTTAATTAGTGAAGCATATTTAGATTCATAATTTTTTGTTAGATAGTCTATAAAACGTTTATCTTCATTTTGTATTTGTGCAATAATAGATGAATCAACATTTTCATTAGAGTAAGAAGAGTTTATTTGTTCAATTTCCTTAATTTTTAAATCAAATGCATCTCGTTCTAAAGAAAAATATGCTTTTGGGTTGAATAAATCTGTTTTTGAAGATTTAACTCGTTGTGCAATAAAGCTATTGCTTTCTTCACCTTTCCCTTTAAATTCTATATCAGAAAGGTCACTATTTGAATTGATTTTTAAATCATAACCATTAGCAAGAAAAAGAAGTGTTTTATTTACTCCATCTGATAATGTGTATAATCCTTTTTCAATTTTCAAAGTATCTTTAAAAGTCCCTTTTTCGTCTAAATTTATTGTTTTAGAAAACGATTTTGAAGAAATTGTTATTTCTTTTGCTTCATTATTTTCGATTTCTCCAGAAACTGTAACATAACCTTTAGGCTCTTTACAGCTAGTGATTGTAGAAACAATTAAGAGTAATATAATTAATTTTTTCATTTGTGCTTATATATTTTCTTCGTCAAACATTTTTATTAAATCTTCACTAGAAGGTCTTGGTGCATCGGCACTTACAATATTTCCAGCAGGATCAATTAGAATAAAACGAGGGATACCATTAATTTTATAATTTTTCACAAAATCAGATTTCCAACTGTTATCAGCAAATAATTGAATTCCTCCTAATTCTTTTTCAATAATCATTTTTTTCCATGTTCCGTGATCTTTAGGTGCGTCAACAGACATACTTACAAATTCAATATTTTTCCCATGATATTTCTTTTCAACTTCTTTTAAGAAAGGAATTTCTCTTTTACAAGGTCCACACCAAGTTGCCCAAACATCTACATAAACATACTTGCCTTTTAAATCTGATAATGAAGTCCTATCACCATTATTATTTTCATAATTTTCAAAGGCTGGTGATTCTGTTCCTTTGACTAATTTTGTTTTTAAATATACTTGATCTCCAACACTCCCTTTATAGTAGTTTATCATCGGTTCTAAACTATTTAGGGCACTATTTGTTAAAGAGGTGTCAATAGCTTTGTTTGAAGTGTAAAATTCATTTAAATCAGACTTAACTTTATCTAAAGCAGGTCCAATCTCAACTTCTTTAAGAGAAATAAAATTTTCAATATCTAGCAGTTTTTCTTCTAATAAAGATTTTGAAGCTAAAAAATTACTGTGCTCTGACCCATTGCCAGTATACTTTGCAGTTTCATCAAACATTTTAGTATCTAATGTCATGTTGATATCATAACCATTTTCTAAAAAGATTGAAGTAGATTCTGCTCCATCAAAAAATGAATAAACTCCAGTTGCAACTTTTAAGGTGTCACTAAATGTACCATCCTCGTTCACTTTTATAGTTTTAGAATATGTACGGCTTCTTACTACAATAGAATCACTATTTTGATTAGTGATTTCACCTGAAAAAGTTACATAATCTTTAGGCTCATTTTTACAAGATACTATCGCCATAGCAGCAATTAAATAAATAATTTTCTTCATTTTGTTCAGTTTAATTTTTCTTTATGTCGTCAAATATAGATTATATTACACTTAAAGTATAATTTTAGGTTACACTTTAACAAATATTTGGTATTGAATATTTTATATAAAAAAACCGTTCAAGAAATTGAACGGTTTGGAGTTTTTAAGATTCTGTAACTTTCTTTTTCTTAATCTTGATCGTTAATTCGCTTTTCTTCTCATCTAAATCCATTGTGATTGTATCACCTTCACTTAGTTTTGAATTAACAATTTCTTGTGCTAAAGCATCTTCAATGTATTTTTGAATAGCCCTTTTTAATGGCCTGGCTCCATACTGCTTATCAAAACCCTTATCAGCAATATAATCTTTTGCTTTATCTGTAAGTTTAAGAGTGTAACCTAAATCTGAAATTCGCTTTAAAAGATGATCTAATTCAATATCTATAATTAAATGAATATCTTTTCTTTCTAAAGAATTAAATACAATTACATCATCAATTCTGTTTAAAAATTCTGGAGCAAATGATTTTTTAAGTGCATTTTCGATAACACTTTTTTCATGAGCATCTGCTTGATCTTTCTTAGAACTTGTACCGAAACCGACACCACCACCAAAATCTTTTAATTGACGTGAGCCAATGTTTGATGTCATAATAATAATTGTATTTCTAAAATCAATTTTTCTACCAAGACTATCAGTTATGTGCCCATCATCTAAAACCTGCAAAAGCATATTGAAAACATCTGGATGTGCCTTTTCAATTTCATCTAGCAAAACAACAGAATATGGTTTTCTTCTGATTTTCTCCGTTAATTGACCACCTTCTTCATAGCCAACATATCCTGGAGGTGCACCAATTAATCTTGAAATGGCAAATTTCTCCATATATTCACTCATATCTACTCGTATAAGTGCATCATCATTATCAAATAATTCTCTGGCAAGTACTTTTGCTAACTGTGTTTTTCCAACACCAGTTTGACCTAAGAAAATAAATGAACCAATTGGTTTATTAGGATCTTTTAATCCAACTCTATTTCT
>CAWVTS010000039.1:0-15342 GCA_963933045.1 uncultured Lutibacter sp.
TTTAAAGTGAATAAATTAAAAACAAAATATAAACTCTTGGCTACGTGCAAATTTGAAAACTACGCTTTTCAAATCCCGCACTATGCATAGCCTAGCGTTGGCAACAAGCTGAACAAAACACAAACATTGAAATTTGAAAGATTACATTTTATATAAATTCCGTAAAATTTACAGAAAGTATGAACTTTTTGGAATAGTACTTTTAATCATATCCATAGTTAGCATTTTTGCAGGAATTTATATGTCCTATATTTTTATTTCAAAAGTATCGACATCAGTTCGCTTAATAGAAAATGGAGAACAATTCGACCAACAGCTGACTGGTGTGATTGGAGACTTTATTGGCGGAGTAATTGGAACAGTATGGTCATTTGCTGGAGTAATTTTATTCTTTTTAGCTTTAAGATTACAAAGCAAAGAATTGAACTTACAATTGGAGGAAATGAAAAGCACTAGAAATGTTTTTCAAGTTCAACAATTTGAAAATACGTTTTTCAATTTACTAAAAACTCAAAATGACATTAGGCAAAGTACAGAATTAAGAGAAGAGAATTTCAATCATATTCAAGGAGAAACTAATACTACATACTTCAATGGTAACGCTGCTTTTGAAAAAATAAAAGGATTTATTAATCAAGAAAAAGAGAAACTTGATAAGAATATTAAAGTAATTGAATATATTTTATCAGATAAGTGCGATTGGGAACAAGAAAAAAAGAATGAGGAGATTAATGACTTCAAAGATTATTACACTACCTCATATGAAAAATTAGATAGTAACCCTTCTCTAAAATCAAAAGCTGTTTTTAAATTGGCTTATAACCAATATAGCAACCAATTAAGTCACTATTTTAGAAATTTGTATCACATTTTACTTTATATCAAAGAGAATGAAGAACTTGAATTAAGTCAAAATTTTCAAAAGGAATTTACAGGAGAAAAAGTCGGAATCTATATTAATAACGAAAATATTAAAGCTAAGAAAATAAGGAATAAATACAAAAAATATTCTCATTTTTTACAAGCCCAAATGAGTGGAACTGAATTGTTTTTACTTTTTTACAATGTACTTTTTTTTAAAAAGGCGAAAAAACTAGTACAATATTATGACTTAATTGAGAACTTAAATGTAGATGATTTACTTTACCCAGAATTAGATACCGATTTTTATCAGGAATATGAAGACGGACTTGAATTAATTCCAAAGTCAGACCTAAAAAAAAGAGATGAAATGCTAAAGATATAAAAGCCAGTTGCCAACAATGTATAAAAAACAAAGGACTTTGCTTATGAAGAGTTTCTGGATTAAAAAACTATTTATCCTCATAATGAAAATACGCATTTAAAACATAAACTGTATTTGCTTCTTCTTTAACCGCATAAACCAATCTGTGTTTTTTATTAATTCTACGCGAGTATAATCCCTGTAGATTATGCTTTAGCATTTCAGGCTGACCTTTTCCTGTAGTTGGATGTGCCATTAACTCATTAAGCAATATTTCTATTTTCTTTAATACAGACCTATCTCCTGATTTTTTATGATTTTTTATATCCTCCAAAGCATTTTTAGAAAATGCTAATGTATAGCTCATAAACCTAATAAATTACTTATTTCTTTTGAGGTAGATACTTGCTTTAGCTCACCTTTATCCAGTTCTAAGATGCTTTCCTTAATTCGTGCTAACATTTTCTTATTAAAATACATATCATCATTAGTAATAGGGGTTAACCTATAGGATTTATCTTTTCCTCTTTGAACAATAATCTGTTCTCCTTTATCTACCTTATCAAAATATTGCTTCTGATTTTGTCTGAATTCTCTACTGCTGATTACTAACATAATTATCTCTGTTTATTAATTTGCGTACCAATTAGGTACAAATGTACAATTAATTAACGGTGAGAACAAATAGAAAGTTACTTATTTATATTGTTCACACTTAAGAATCAGTTCTGCCAATTTCTCTTAATTAAGCTTCAAAAACCATTTAGTATTACTCCAAAACAACTTTCTTATCAATTACGCCATTTTCGCTTATTAGTTTAAGGGTGTAAACGCCTTTAGCAAAGCCGCTAAGATCAAACTGTTGTTTGTTAACACCAACAGTCGCTTTTGTTTTATTGAGGGCAATCTCCTGACCTAATACATTTAAAACACTGAAAGAAACATCTATAGCTGTTTTGGTAGTAAATTCAATGGTAAATATACCATCAGTTGGATTAGGATAAATTGAAATAGTTGAACTTGCTATACTTTCTGTAATACCCATAACAGTTATAGAAGCATTACTTGATTGAGAAGAACAGTTGTTCCCATTTGTAACAATCACATAATAATTCCCTGATTGAGTAGCATTATAAGTCTGTTGATTTGCTCCTGAAATAATAGAGCCATTAAAATACCATTGATTACCAGTTGTAGAACTTGATGTAAGTAAATTACCATTGACTGAAACAGTTGGAGTAGATGGATTTGCATTTACCGTTACATTTTTTGGAGCAGACCAAGGGCTAATAAACCCCTGACTATTTGTAACTCTTGCCGTGTAACTCCCACCATTTGTAACATTTATAGTTTGAGTAGTCGCATTAGTTGACCATTCGTAAGTCGGATAACCATTCGTAGCAGAGAGAGTTGCTGATTGTCCTTGACAAAATGCAACTGTGCCTGAAGGAGTAATAGACGGCTGTGATGGAATTTTTGTTAAAAGGTCAATAAGACCGAATTGTGCATCTATTTTACCCCAACCCCAAGTGTTACTACCATTAACAGGGATTGTTCCCGTGAAACTGTCTGTCCAAGCATTGTCTTTCAAAAGAGTTTTAGCTTGTGTCGGTGTCAAGTTTGGATATGCTTCCAACCACAATGCCAAAACACCAGTAACCATTGGAGAAGCCATAGATGTCCCTTGCATTTTTGCAAAATACCAGTTGTTTGTTCCGTTGGTAATTCCAGAAACAACATCATTACTACTACTTGGATAATTACTGTCAAAGCGATTTACAGAAGACATAATAACATTTCCAGGTGCAGTTATGTCTGGCTTTGTTCTTCCGTCAGCAGTTGGTCCCTTGCTCGAAAAATATGCGATTGCACCGTTTGACGCACCATTAGATTGTCCACTTCCATTTAAGGCAGTCCATGAATTTTTAGATGTATATGCACCAACTGAAATGATATTATTACCAGTACCGCCAATTTCCCCAACTGTCGAGTTTGTTGAACCAGTTAGCCAAGGCGATGGTTTGCTAGCGTTTGTAAATTGTGCACCACCAGTTGCAGCCCACATTTTTGTTTGTCCTGTAGTTGCAATAATTTCAATCATTGCCCATCTGTAACTATCGTCCTGTGCAGTATGGTCAATAGTTATTAAAGCCCTTGGCTTATTATTTAGTGCATTTATTTCTGTTGTAATATAGACAGTACAAGCATCAGGAATAAAAGTATCATCATCATATAAAGTATAATTATTTGTGCTACTTGAATTAGCTGCTAAGTAAGGTGTCCAATCTTCAAAAGAATTAGTGTTGGTATTATACACGTTAACAGCAACCTGAAAGTTTTGATTAGGATTTCCCCAAATATCAATTATTGTTTTTCCGTTTGTTCCGTTTGATGAACTTGGAAATTGAACAAAAGAATATAGTGTATTATCAGAGGATGTAAAAGTTTTACCAATATACAAAGGATCTGCACCTTCATTACCAGCAGAACCAACAAGTATTTTGCCTTGTCCTATTACACCATCGCAATACTGGTCAAAAGTTGATGTGCCATCATGCGGTCCGATATGGCCTCCTATACTCATATTTATTACACAGGGTTTGCCAACAGAAGTAGCATAGTTCATTATGTATGCAATTCCGTCACCGATACTTGTGCTTGTCATATTAGTACCAACGAGAACAATATCACTTTGTGGAGCAACGCCTAAATAAGTATTACCACCACCACCGCCTGCACCTGCTGCAATTCCCGTAACATGGCTTCCATGGGATTCGTTTACACTGTCAGTTTGTGCATTCAGTATTGCTGTTTGTGTCGTTAATTCTCTACCATAAGAAAATCCGTTAGGAGGAGTTCCAGCTCCGTTTTGCTCCCAAACTCGTTTAATCCTGTAATTATTAGAACCAGTCCCATCATAAAAATTAGGATGTGTATAATTAAAACCAATATCAATTACACCAACAACAACCCCATTTCCAAAATAGCTCTGAGGCAATCCTGTACCTGAGTGAACTTCATCAACCCACGTTGCTGCTCTTGCAGCATCCATTAATGGTTTTGCTGGCTCTCCAATTTGTATGTACTTTATCAAATCCGATTTTGAAATTTCAATGATACTGTCAATGGGAATTAAACCAGTTATAATTTGTCCAGACTGACTACCTGATAAAAAACCGTATTTTTCAAGTTCAGATGGTTCGTAATTATCAGATGTAAGAAGAAATGAATTTGCATAAAGAATGTTGTTTATTCTGATGAGTCTGTATTTACTGACTAGCAAACTATCGTTAATATTACTGTTCTTTGATTTTCTTTCTTGCATCTTTAAGTCGGTAATCAAAAAAGCAGTAAACGGTGAAATGCCTTTTGCGGAAAATGTAAGATTAGATTTTTTTGGTTCACCTTGTTTAATTGGTAATTTATTGTGTGAACTTGTCTTTTGTGCAATGGTTACATTAAATGTAATAAGAGCAACGAGTATAGTAATAGCTGTTTTCATAATATTTAATTTTAATAGTAATATGGGTCATCATAATAAGTTGCATCTTCTACACTTATAATAGTAATTATTATAGGTATTATTGCTGAAAGAGAAGCAGCAACCCAGTAACCAGTACTATAAGGAGGGACTGTTACAATTTTAGCTATTTCATTATTCTTTTTGACATCAATCTTATAGTTAGCATCCAATGCTTCCTTATAAATCCAACTATCAATAGAATAATATACATCATGCATTCCTACAGGAACATTGTTTATCGTTACAGATTTTACATTTTTCTTATTTACAATTATATTATTATCAATAGAAACAAATGTTTTTTCAGTTGCTTTAGTCGGCTGTAAAACAATTCTTCCTGTATTTTCACTTTCATACTGATAGTCAACATAAATATGTTTTGCACAAGAGGAAAATAATAAAAGAGAACAGATTGATATTTTTAAAATGTTTTTCATGGTATAGTTAACTAGTTTTGATTTTTTATAAAGTTTCCTTTTAATTTTCTTTGGTTCTTTTTTTGCTTTAATATTTTTGAAGAAATTATCTTTAAATAAGTTGCTCTCCTCATTTCCAAAATATATTCTCTTCCTCCCCAATCAAGTACACATCTTTCATATATAATCTCTTTAGGGAAAAGGTAAAACAACCCCTCTCTTTGTTCCTTAGTAGATATTTTGTATAATCTGATAAACTTATCTCTTACTCCTGAAGGGAATTCTGATAATTTCTGGTAGGTTAAAGTATTTGTATTTCCCTGTTCAGGAGATACATAAAGTATATTAGGATTATCTTTATCAGCAGTAGCTAAAACTCCTTCATTCCTCCAAAGGGAAATAGCATTAGTAGTATTGGTTTCTTTTACTCTAATACTACCATCATCTGTATCTCTGTCTTCTTCTTTCACCTCATACCAATAGGAAATTTTTTCAGCATTAAAAAATTGTAACTTATCAGCTGTTTCATTTTTAGAGTTATGGTTACTGGCCACCTTTGAATCATAGACAACATATTGACTACAACTTGAAAAACTTACTGTTGCTATAAGAAATAAGAGATGTTTCATCTTCATCTTTTTGGTTAATAACAGTCCAAAAGTAAAGACAAAAAACATAAGATTTTAGGCGACTTTGTAATCGCTACTAAAATGAAGATAAACGCTAAAAAGTATAAGTTAATCGCTATTCTTAACCCTTTCCAAAAAGGATTTTTTAAGCCGTGTAGCAACAGGTATTTTGCTGTTTTCGGCTAAAAAAATAAAAATTAATCTGTATCTTTGTGGGGTATAAAAAAGAAACGCCTCAATTAAGAGGCGTCAGACCAAGGATACTATCCTTAGTGTTGTTTGAGGCTGCAAATATACGATAATTATTTTTCTAAATATTAAAGGCAGATTTCATTAACTCTTGTTCGTTTCTCGATATTCCTATTTGCTGAGCAATTTCTTTCCATTTACTTACTGCTTTTTTGACTTCATTAATAATACAATCCATTTCGTTATTTTCTAATTGAAAGTATTCTCCTACGCTTTTAGCGAGTTCATAATCTAAAGCATTATTGTGTGTATCTATATTAAGTGATAGTTCATTTTTATCAATGGATGGGTTTATGTCGTAAGCAGGCGATAATCTCCATCCATTTTTTTCAAGAATAAATCCATGATTTCGTAAGTGGTCATCTGTATTAGAGATAGCTATATTAAAAATAATTCTTTTCCAGAGTTGGTGTAGGTCATTTTTAATATTTGAGCCAGCAAATTGTATGAACTCTGCTAATTCTAAATAGCTTGCAGTATTATCTCTTATGGTATCTTCATTGTTTCCTGTCATTGTCATAGCGGATGAAAAATGGATGCGCTCTCCATTTAAACGATCAAATCGTTTAGTGAAAAAAGTAGAATAATTTCCAGAGATATTCTCAATTTTTGATTTAGCCATTTCAATGCCTGCTAATTTCGCTAACTTGTAAGCGAGATATTCCCACTTTGCTTTATCAATAGTATCGTTTTTGGAAGGAAATTTGGCTATCCAAGGATGTTTGGTTTCATCTAATATATTTGCTTTGGGTCTTGCCCCACCTAATGATGATCCTGGAGCCATTAAAATAGCCAACCATTTATTTACTTCATTATTATTTTTATCTGACTCAACTAAGGACGCTCCATGTTGCAATTCTCTAATAGAAGACCAAGGTGGAGTAGGGTAGTCATGACTGTTGTCTAAAAAATCCCTTTGCGGGTTTAATTTAAAGCGTAAAGCACCCATTCTATTTTCGTCATATACACCAAGTAGGAAATCAATATCATAAAGGTTAGGCGTTTTTATTTGTTTTTCTTGGGCAAGTTGAACTGCTTTTCTTTTCATTAAAGTTTTACCCCAAGTGTCAGGCATGGAATCCATGAAAACGCCAAAATTTTCTTTTCCATTTGGAAATTGAGCACCTGAAAACCAATTGATGTCAGGGTCAAGTAAAAATTGTTCCTTAGAGTTTAGCCAATTTTTATCATATTTAAAACTAAATGATTTTCTTCCTTTTCCTTGGTGGGCGGAAAGAATACCAATCATTTTTGGTTCATGCATACCTAACCAATGTGCGTAAACAAATATATCTGTTTTGTTGTTTGCCATCTTATTTTAGTAAATCTAAGTCTTGTAATTTTCTTCCTAATTCATCATCAGCTGATAGTTTTAAGAAGTCATCTTGTAATCCTAGTACTCTTAATACATTAAATAAAGTAGCAATAGAGATGCTTGAATACCCCTGTTCTAATCGGTAGAGAGATATCCTAGATATATTAGCTCTTTCAGCAACTTGTAGGGCTGTTAGTTTGCGTCTTTTTCTGGCTAACTTAATGTTTTCTCCAAGTTGTTCCAGAATTCTTTGATGTCTAGGAAATAGTATTTTTCTTTTTTTATTCATAATAAATGTTTCTTATTATATGCAAAAGTATATAAAATGTTTCAAATAAGTTACATTTAAGTAAAATTACTTGTGTTTAATAGGGATTTTCAGCTGTATTTGCTAAATTCGTACCTCCTCCTAAAAGGCATAATTCTTCATTAGCATTAGAAGTTAAAGGATCAATGATAATAGAAAGAAAAAAACTACTCGACTCTCAATTTAATGAAGAAGTTGAAAGTAAAACAGGATATATTCTAAAACAACCTAATGAATGGAAGTAAACATTACTCATTCTTAACCCTTTCCAAAAAGGATTTTTTAAGCCGTGAAGCAACAGGTATTTTGCTGTTTTCGGCTAAAAATACACAATCTTCCTCCTTGCAATACTTTTGCACTAAATTTAAGTTCACCAAATAGGATTTATGCGTACGGAAAAAAGTTTCTTGTGGCAATAACTCCTCCAACTCCTTTAGGTTTTTAGAAACTAATACTTCTCTTCCATCTAATAAATGGACAGCTGTGTAACTTCCGCTTGCCTGACAAAAAACAATATTATTCAAATGTTCAAATAAATAGCCTTCAGGAGTTGATAAAGCAATTTTCTCAAAAGTTTTCGGGCTATTGTTCAAATTTTCTAACAATAAGGACATTCTCTCGTGGGTAAACTTTACCTCTTGTTTTTCCTTAAACCTCCCTATGGCTTCAATTAACAGTCGGAAATCAATTGGCTTACTCAAATAATCTAAAGCAGCATATCTGAATGCCTTTAAAGCATAATCAGCATAGGCAGTAGTAAATATAATTTCAAAATTTGGGTTCTTAAATTTTTCTAAAAGCTGAAAACCATTTTCTTCTGGCATTTCAATGTCCAAAAAAACCAATTGAGGTTTAAAATTCTGAATATGCTCAAAAGCTTCCTCTACACTTTCGGCAGTAGCTACTACTTTTACATCTTGGCAATACCTCTTTAATAATTTATGCAAGGAAGTACGGGCTTTTGCTTCATCATCTACTATTAGTGCTTTTATCATTTTATCTTTAATTTTAATTCTACACGAGTACCTTGTGTTAAGTCTGTTATTTTGTGCTGATACATTTTAGTATCCTCTAACTGATTCAACGAATCCAATCGTTCTTGCATTAATTGTAATCCTTTTGAATCAGCTGAATATTTAGCTTTTTTCCTTCCCACTCCATCATCTTCAATTATACAAATAAGCTGTGTATTTTGTTTGGAAATAGAAATACTTACTTTTCCTTTAGTTTTTATTCCGTGTTTTATGGCGTTTTCAATATAAGGCTGAAGGATAAGTGGTGGTACTTGGGTAAGATGAGTATTTACTTCAATATTCCAATCAACACTTAAATCATCACCAAACCTTAATTTCTCTAAGTTTAGGTACATTTTCAGTAAATCAATTTCCTCATGCAAGCGTATTTTTGATTGTGAAGAATAGCTTAAAACCAATCGCATAAGCTGTGCACAATCCGATAAATAAATTCTGGCTTTTTCCTCATCATTATCCAATAACAAATCCTGTATTGAATTTAATACATTAAACAAAAAGTGAGGGTTTAATTGCGAACGAACTGCCCTAAGTTCCAATGCCGCTTTTTGCTTTAACAAGTCTATTCTTTCTTCTTCCTTTTTATGTTTTTGCTTTACTCTCCTATTCATTAACTGATAAACAAAAAGGAAAACAAATGTGCAGAACAATAAAATAAACCATCCTCTTTTCCAAAAAGGAGAAATGATTTCAAAACTTAATTCTTCTATTGCTGACCACTCTTGATTGGGCAACCTACTTTTTACACTCAAAGTATATTTTTCAGCAGAAAGGTGAGGGAAAGTAACACTTCTTTGCTTACTTATTTCACTCCAAGGATTATCGTTCAGTTTCCAACTAAATTCAGCATATTTTCCTGCATTCAATTGTATAACTGTAAAGTCAATTGTGATATTGTTATCCGTATAACTAAATACTCTTTCTTTGTCAAAATTAGAAACTGCCCAAACCTTAAAATCAGTAAATACTACCTTAGGAGGTGATAAATTCGCTTGCTCATTTTCGGGTACATACTTATGAATATAATCTTCCTCCGTATCCGAAACATTGATAGCAATAAGTAAAGTACTATCCCTCAACAATTCAATTCCTTTATTATGACAAAAACCCAAGGGCACTCCATTTTTGGTCGAGTAAGTATGAATATAACTAACTTCACCCAAAGAATCCATATCTATTTTGTTCACCCCATCATTTGTGCCTACCCAAAGGCAGTTCCTATATTTATCCCATTGTAAGGATTTTATTTGTGGGTCGCTCAACTGCTTATAATAATGGTCAAAATCCTTATGATTGTAACGCATCAAACCAAATGAAACACTTCCTAACCAAATATTATCCCATTTATCTTTTTCCAAAACCATTAAAGAATGGTCTTGCATTCCATCCGCATCATTTAGCAATTTTAAGGTATGTCCATTCCAAAAAAGTAATCCTTTCGAACTTGCTATCCACAAGCCTTTTTTTGTTGCTAAAATGTTATAATACATTCCTCCCAGAGTATCAGCAGGAAAATCGTAAAAATTATTCCCTTTTGAATAATAAATATTCAAGCCTACTGCATAAAAAGTAGCTGTATCGTTTGCACAAATATCATACACAAAATTCTCTTGCATACTTTTAGGAGTCGTTTTTATTACTGCAAAATTATTCTCATTCCACTTATATAATCTCCCTCCAATACCTGAAGCTAATAATTCTCCTCTTTCATTTGTATCCATACAAAGTATAAATCGGTCTTTTGCATTATCACT
Source organism: uncultured Lutibacter sp. (assembly GCA_963933045.1). Classification (GTDB taxonomy): domain Bacteria; phylum Bacteroidota; class Bacteroidia; order Flavobacteriales; family Flavobacteriaceae; genus Urechidicola. The sequence goes on from CAWVTS010000039.1 coordinate 10,450, forward strand.
TAAAGGAAAATGAGAAATGACATCATTTTTCTGATTAGAAATTCCATTCTGCCCTCCAAAAAACAAATCATTTTTATATTCAATTATAGGAAAAACTCCAGAACTATATTCTTCTAAAATTGTTTCAAAAACAGGATTTTTCACTAAAGTGATGCCTGCATTACTGGCAATCCATAATTTATTATTTTTGGTAAGTAAAAGTTGTTGTATCGTCCTGTCAAATTTCCCTCCCTTAGAATCTATTTTTCTAAATTGATTGTTTTCGAAAACCCAAAGTCCATCACCATAAGTCCCAAAAAACAATTTCTCATTTATATATTTCGCATCTTTTACTCCATCTTCAAAAGGCAATTCAAAATATATTTTTTCTTCCCAATTTATAAGCTGAGTAGCTGTGAAAATCCAAGTAATATCATCCTGCTCTACAAGCGTTACATTTCCTTTATAATCAGGGTAAAACAAAGTATCCTCACCATACAAATGCAAGCCATTTTTAGTCGCAATCCACAAATAATCAGCTGCCTCCCAAATATTATAAATATGTATTTCTGGAAGTAAAATTCTGTTAAAAATAGAATCTTGAAATTGATACAAACCATCCTTTGCACCCATATACAATTGATTATTCAATTCCTTAATTATTAATATTTCCTTAGAATAAGGCGAGTTTTCCTGAACTGGAATCGTTATAAATTGATTTTGATAAAACTGATTCACTCCTTTATTTGTTCCTACCCAAAGTGTTCCCTTACTATCCGTGCTTACCCAAGTAATAAAATTACTATTTAATCCGTCCTCTATAAAATATTGAGTGCAACTATTGCCATCATATCTATTTAGCCCATAGATTGTTCCTGCCCACAAAAAACCATCTTGGTCTTGACATATATTTAACACACTATTTACCGATAACCCATTCGCTTTATTAAGTAAACTATAGTCTAATTGTTGTGCATTTACACACTGAAAACTTAAACACAATATAATAAAAAGCAGTCGATTCATAGCACAAAGATATATATCTAAAATATACTTATAAAGATAAGTTTTTTATCGTATCCATTATATCAATAAGCGTTTGATATTTAAGTTTTATCGTTATATAAATTTAATTCTTTAGAATCTTTTTTATATGCTTAAATATATAACTCAGACTATTTATACTAACTTCTGTCGCAATATAAGCATATCAGCACTTATTTTCGACTCTATAACCTGCGCATATATTTGAGTTGTTTTTATATTATTATGTCCGAGCATTTTTGATACTGTTTCTATTGGCACTCCATTTGTTAAAGTAACAGTAGTTGCAAATGTATGGCGTGCACTATGAAATGTTATATTTTTATTAAACTCACATATAACAGCAATAGCCTTTAATGCCTTATTTACTTTCTGATTACTTATAAGTGGAAATATTTTACCTTCATTTATATGTTTATTATATTTTTTCAATATAAATAAAGCAGGAGGTAAAAGAGGGAGATTGGAAGGTATATCTGTTTTTTGCCTTTTTATATAAATCCACTGGAATCCATCTTCTCCAATTTTTATATTTTCTATCTTTAATTTATATACATCTATATAAGATAGACCAGTATAACAGGAAAATAAAAATATATCTCTAACTCTGGATAAACTCTTGTTTAAGGCTACATTCTTTAAAGTATATAATTCTTGTTTGGAGAGATATACCCGATTCGTCTTTCTAAAACTTATTTTAAAACCTATAAATGGGTCTTGAGATATATAATTATGCTTTATACAAAAATTACTAACCTTTTTAAGCCTTTGCATATGCTTCATCATTCCATTATGATTGCATTCTGTTTCTAATAATATATATTGAGAAAAATTATATATAAAATCATAATTTATTTTGTTCAGCAATATATCTTGTGTGTTATATGTGTCTTGGATATAAGACCTTAAATGTTTTATAGTAGTTTTATAATTTTTGAAAGAACCGTACTTATATTCTTTCCCTATTAGTGCTTGCATATTTTTATTGTGCTGGAGAAAAACATTTATTATACTATTCATAATAAGAGTGCCATTCTGATAGTAATCAACAATCGTCTTTGCTGTAATAATTATACTTGTCTTTGCTAATTCATCAAATTTCTCTATTAGATTAACCTTTATCTTATCTAACTTTTGATTTTTTTCTTTTCTATTTACTCCAATTACTTTGGTTGTTAAGGAATCCCAATTTTTATAAGAGACATCAATTTTAGTATTAAATTGAGAAACTGTACCGTCAAATCGAACTCTACAGTAAATTGGTGTTTTACCGTTTTTCTTCATCATTGCCTTACGAGCAATGAATCCTACAAATAATTTGTGTTCCATGTTTTCAAATTTATTAAATTAGCAATTAAAAACTACTTAATAAATTGATTTTAAATGAATTATCTTCAAGATATATTAATTCATATCTTTAGAAATATTACATTACTGGTGAGAAATTATATATTTTTTATACAATAAATTCTCGAAAAAAATGAAAAAATGAAAATTTGCACCGCTTTTGAGCCATTATCAGGTTAAAAAACTGCACCACTTTTTGCACCGTTTGCTTTTCTTTTTTGTGGTTTTACCCTATAAACGCAAAAAAACCATATTTTTAAAAATATGGTTTAAATTACAGAATCAATACTTGATAATCAATGGGTTACTCCTAAAATAGTAGGTTTTAGGAGGGAAATTGGTCGGGGTAGCAGGATTCGAACCTCTACCCTTTTCACTAGATTCCAAGCAAATATTATGATGTAAATGGAAACAACAAAAGCAATGTCATCAGACTCTAACTTTCTTTTCCTTTTCTATTTCCTTAGAATTTAGCTTGTACAGCAAGAACAATATTAGCAAACCACCTCCCAAAAATATAAAATTAATTCCTTCACTCTTAGGAATTGGCACTTGGATAGCCGTTGGGATTGGTATTGGCATATTAATTGGAGGTCCAAAATATTTATCAAATAATTCGTTTTTCATCATTCATCTTGTTTTTAGTAAATATACGAACTGAGTCTTTCTCAGTTCTTATCAAATAGAAATCACCAAATCTTAAGGCAACTCTATTATTAGTTGGGTCAAAAATAATTACTTCATCATGCTCCGATAAATCAATACCAAAAGCTAAAATTTCTGATTCTGTAAAACAAGCATCCCTATTATTATCCATTAATTTTATTATCTTATTTAAGTTCGCATCACTTATTTTGGAAAGCCCCAAGTTTAACTTTCGTTTCTTTCTATTATTATAAGCATCTTTACATGTATCAGAACAATAGATTACCTGCAAATTCTTAGCCATAAACTGCTTATTGGTACAGTTGTGTTCAGCATTCTTACATTCACGATAAGATTCGTTCATTGTATCGACAGGTTGATTTGTATAGTTTATCTCTGCCATATTATTTATTATTAGCTATCATTAATTCAACATCCTCTTTTCGAAAATACACAAGCCCCCCTATCTTTAAAGGTGCAGGAAGAATATTAAATTTCACCCATTTATAAATTGTTGGCTTTGTTATAGAAAAATGAATCATCACATCTGACATAGTCAAAAGTTTCGGTAATGATTTTTCTTTTTGTCTTTTAGGAAATTGTTCAGAAAAAGTAAGCGTTATTAACTTTTTAAAATCTGAAACTGTTAGGTTAAATAAAGAAAGATTTTCATTTTGCATGTTTAGTCATATTATATCACTGAATTTATTGCAATATTATAACATAACTTTAAAAGCATGAGGTATCTAAATTATCTACTTAAGGAATATATCATCTAAAAAAATGATTTGAAATAGACTTGTAACAATAAGAAACGTAACTCTTATCAGGTGAGTTAGCATTTAACCAATCCTCCTCATTTTCAAAAAAACCTGTTGTTTTACAAATAAGATTAATAATGGAAATCAAATGAGGAGAAACTGAGTACGAACTTTCCTTATCAGAAAATACAATTGATTGTAAAATAACTGGAAACACTAAAGTATCATATGCCTTTCTATTACTCTTTATTGATTTAAGCATCATTAACAATAGGTCTTGAGAATTCAAACAACTGTCATTAGATTCGAATTCTAAAAGATTTAATAATGAAACTCTACCCTTTGAGTCACCTCTAATCTTATCAAGGTCAACACTATTATCTTCTAATTTCTTATGTAAACCTCTAGATAATAACATTTCTTTAAGCAGCTTTTCTTTATTTTTTTCATTACCTGCACATACAAGATTTAAAATATAAGGATACAAAGAGAAATAAATATATAGCTCTGTTAGTTTTATTAAATTATATCTACTGACGTATACAACACTATCTTTAGCCTCTAATTTATCAACTTCAGTCATTAAATCTTTAATTGATATAAGTCTTGTTAAAACTGATTGCAACTCCGACTTATTAGTGAAAAGATTATTTAAATTATCTTTTAATACTGCTTGGTTTTCATAAAATATAAAGTTCCAAAGAATATCTTTTATATAATTAAACTTCTGAAATAAATCTAAAGATGAAAAATCACTATTTAAAGAAGAAATTAATTTATCCGTTTCTTCATTCTTAAGTTTAAGATAAGATCCAATATCAAATTTCTGCTCATTTTTTTCTAAATGCGTTTTAAGTGCATAAGATCTAAAAATAAAATCTGGTTTTGACAAAATTCTTGTTTTTAATTAAACTATAAAACTAATCAAAAGTCATCAAAACATTTTGAAAATCAACAAGATTTGTATAAAACAATAATTTATGTTTCAAAAATTTAAAAGAAAAAAGGCTAATTTCTAAAGGCAAAACCTACAAACAGACAACGAATTAGACAACGCTTAAATAAAAAACCCCTGTAATCTATTAAATTACAAGGGTTTATCTTTTAACTGAGCGGT
>CAWVTS010000040.1:0-15309 GCA_963933045.1 uncultured Lutibacter sp.
TTATTAATATATCATTAGTGAAAACAAAAAAGCCTCTCAAAATTTTGAGAGGCTTTTTTGTTTTATAAAACGATACTTTACTTTGCTTCAGCATAACGTCTTTCAACTTCGTTCCAGTTGATCACATTAAAAAATGCTTGAACGTAATCAGGCCTTCTATTCTGATAGTTTAAATAGTAAGCGTGTTCCCATACGTCTAATCCTAAAATTGGTGTTCCTCCACAAGAAACTCCTGGCATTAATGGATTGTCTTGGTTTGGTGTAGAGCAAACTTCTACTTTTCCTCCTTTATGAACACATAGCCAAGCCCAACCAGAACCAAATCTTGTTCCTGCTGCTTTAGCAAATGCCTCTTTAAAAGCATCAACGCTTCCATAAGCCTCAACAATAGCATCTTTTAATTCTCCAGACAAATACCCTTTTTCTTCTGGATTCATAACCTCCCAAAATAATGAATGGTTATAAAAACCTCCACCATTATTTCTAACAGCGCCATTATTCATATCAAGGTTCGTTAATATATCTTCAATTGTTTTCCCTTCAAGATCAGTTCCAGCAATTGCATTATTTAAATTGTTTGTATATCCGTTATGATGTTTAGAGTGGTGTATTTCCATTGTTCTAGCATCAATATTTGGTTCTAATGCATCATATGCATATCCTAGTTTTGGTAATTCGAAAGCCATAATTATTTTCTTTTAATAGATTAAACAATAATTCTTGTTCAAAGGTAATGAACAATTTGCACACTTGAAAATTGATTGTCTTTATAAGGGTATTTGAAAAAGTGATACTTTAATAGTTTGCATCATCCGGATACTTTGCCATAAACTTATGTGCATCTGCAACCATATTTTTACTTCCACAAAATATTGGAACTCTTTGATGCAATTCTGTTGGTTGAATTTCCATAATACGATTATAACCATCAGTCGCTATTCCATTTGCTTGTTCTGCAAGAAAGGCGACAGGATTACATTCATACAAGAGTCTTAATTTTCCTTTTGGCGCCTTAGAACTCGTTGGATACATATATATTCCTCCTTTAATCATATTTCTGTGAAAATCTGACACCAATGAACCAATATATCTAGAGGTATATGGCCTTTCATCTACTTCTTCTTGACAATACTTTAAGTAGTCTTTTACACCTTGTGGAAAATGCACATAATTCCCTTCGTTGATAGAGTAGATTTCTCCGTCTTCAGGAAAACTCATATCAGGATGTGATAAATAGAATGTTCCAATTGCTGGGTTTAATGTAAACCCATTAACACCATGCCCTGTTGTGAAAACAAGCATTGTTGAGGTACCATATATGATATATCCCGCAGCAACTTGTTCTGTTCCTTTTTGTAAAAAATCTTCTATTTGTACAGGAGTTCCTATTGGAGTTACTCTTCTATAAATTGAAAAAATTGTACCAACCGACACGTTAACATCGACATTTGAAGAACCGTCTAATGGATCTATAAGAACTACATATTTATTGTTGTTTCCTCCATTTTTACTTTTTATAGCAACAAACTCATCTTCTTCTTCACTCGCTACACCACAAACAATCTGTCTATTAGTAAGAGTTTGCATAAAAATATTATTTGCATAAACGTCTAACTTCTGCTGTGTTTCGCCTTGAATGTTTGTATCTCCTGCACTTCCTAAAATATCGACTAAACCAGCCTTATTTACTTCATGATTTACTACTTTAGCAGCTAGTCGGAGAGAATTGATCAATCGCGATAATTCTCCAGAAGAATATTTAAAGTGTTTTTGATTATCAATAATAAACTCTCCGAGTGTTGTGTGTTTTTCAGTCATAACAATTTGTAATCTATAGATTACAAATATCGTGTTTTTTTAACGTTAATATCCGTTTAACAATATGAATTTCTCAATAAGAAAAGGAAAAGTAAATGATTGTCCAGCTATTTTAGGGCTCATAAAAGAATTGGCAGAATTTGAAAAAGAAATTGAAGCGGTTGAAGTCACTATAGAGGATCTTGAAAGAGATGGTTTTGGTACAAATCCACTCTTTAATGTTCTTGTTGCAGAAAATAAAAACGAAATTGTTGGAATGGCATTTTACTACTATAGATATTCTACTTGGAAAGGAAAGACAATCCATCTTGAAGATCTAATAGTAAAAAATGAAATGAGAGGAAAGAGTATTGGAAGTTCTCTATACAATGCGCTTCTAAAACAGGCTTATGAAGAACAAATTAAAAGAGTAGAGTGGGTTGTTTTAGATTGGAATACACCTGCACGAAATCTTTATTTAAGTACAGGTGCAAAAATATTGAATGGCTGGGAAACAGTACAAATGGACGAAAAAGGATTAAAAAATTATATATCAAGAAATTAAAATGAAAATTTTCAAATTTGGTGGTACTTCGGTTAAAGATGCTGATGGAGTTAAAAACTTGATAAGTATACTGCGTCGTGAAGGAATAGATAGTAAAATTATTATTATTTCTGCTATGGGAAAAATGACAAATGCATTTGAAGAGATAGTTGATTCCTATTGTAAAAAAGATGGAAATTTAATAGATAAAATAGCATTTGTAAGAAATTATCATTTAAAAATTATCACTGATTTATTTGATGATAATAGTCATTCTATTTATATGATAATTGAACAGAAATTCGCTCAATTATCAGGGTTTATGGCAAAAAATAAATCAAATGATTATAATTTTATTTACGATCAAATAGTTGGTTATGGAGAACTTTTGTCTACTGTGATTACTAGTTCGTATATAAATGAAATAGGTATTAAAAATGATTGGATAGATGTAAGAGAACTTATTAAAACAGATGCTAATTATAGAGATGCGAAAGTAAATTGGGAAATAACTCAAAAAAATATTTCTACAAAAATTGACACTTCAAAACTTACAATCACTCAAGGGTTTATCGCAAGTGACGGAGAAAACACGACAACTTTAGGTCGAGAGGGTTCAGATTTTTCAGCAGCTATTTTTGCATATTGTTTGAATGCAAAAAGCGTGACCATTTGGAAAGATGTTCAAGGGGTTTTAAATGCAGATCCACGTCATTTTAAAAAAACCGAATTGTTAACTCAAGTATCTTACAGGGAAGCTATTGAAATGGCCTTTTATGGCGCTTCCGTGATTCATCCAAAAACTTTAAAACCTCTTGAAAACAAATTAATCCCTCTTCATGTTCGCTCATTTATTAATCTTAAAAATGAAGGAACAACTGTTCAAAAAGGAAAATATTTAGAGCCGAAAATCCCTTGTTTTATTTTAAAGAAAAATCAAGTTTTACTTTCAATCTCTGCATTAGATTTTTCATTTATGGTAGAACATAACATTCGTGATATTTTTAATTTCCTTCATGATTACAAACTAAAAGTGAATTTAATTCAAAACTCAGCTCTAAGTTTTTCGGTATGTATAGAGGATCAATTTAATAACTTTAATACATTTTACGATTCAATAAAGTCAAAATATAAAGTGAGTTTTAATGAGAATACTACTTTATATACTATTCGCCATTTTGATGAAAATTCAGTAACAGAAATTGAAAAAAATAATACCGTTTTATTAAAACAAATAAGTAAAGAGACACTACAAGTTGTTGTTCTTTAGTTTTTGTATATTTGCTTTCGCATAATTTTTAACTATGGGTTTAGTAACCGCCAAAGAAGTCGCAAAAGCTGTAAATCTTGATAAATATGGATTTATTGGTACTATTATCGGTTGGCTTTTAATGAAAGTATTAAGGGTTTCTGCTCTTAACAAAATATACGATAAGCATAAAAATAAAGAGGGGATTCATTTTTTAGATAGTATTTTAAAGGAATTTAAAATTGAATTTGAAGTACCAAAAGAAGATTTAGATCGTATTCCAAAAACGGGTCCTTTTATAACCATCTCTAACCATCCTTTAGGAGGGATTGATGGAATTTTATTGTTAAAGCTTGTTCTAGAAAAAAGAGGAGATTACACCACTTTAGGTAATTTTTTAATGGATAGAGTTAAGCCACTGAACCCTTACATTTTAGGGGTGAATCCGTTTGAAACTAGGAAAGAAGTTAAATCAAGTGTTGGTGGGCTCAAAAATGCTCTTCGGCACTTAAGAAATGGATACCCTCTTGGTCTTTTTCCTGCTGGAGAAGTTTCTACACATAGAGAAGGGAAATTATTAGTTGACAAGCCCTGGGATCCTGGAGCGGTTAGATTGATTAAAAAGGCTGAAGTTCCGATTATTCCCATCTATTTTCATGCTAAAAACAGCAGATTGTTTTATGCCTTGTCAAAAATTAGTGACACGTTTAGAACAGCAAAATTACCTTCTGAATTGTTTTCTCAAAAACGACGTGTTATTAAAGTTAGAATCGGGAAACCGATTTCAGTTAAAGATCAGAATCAATATGAAAATATCGATGAGTTCCATGAGTTTATACGTAAGAAAACATATATGCTTGCTAATCCTTTTGAAAAAAAAGCGAAGTATATTTCTCAAGCAGCATCTGCATTAAAATTTCCAAAGGAACCGAAAAAAATAGATCCTCAGCGCAATGTTGATAAAATGATAAAGGAAGTGGAATTCTTGAGAAAGAATGGTGATAGATTGATGGAAAGTAAGAATTATGAAGTGTTTCTTGCAACTGCAGAAATAATTCCAAACATATTACATGAAATTGGTAGATTAAGGGAGATTACCTTTAGAGAAGTTGGTGAAGGAACTAATAAATCTATTGATTTAGATGATTTTGATCAACATTATCAGCACCTTTTTTTATGGGATTCTTTGAATAATAAAATGGTCGGTGCCTATAGAATGGGACTTGGTGTTGATATCTATAAAAAGTATGGTATAGAAGGTTTTTATGTTCAGACGCTATTTAGGTTTGAGCCAGAAATGTATAACATGATGAGCAAAACTATTGATATAGGAAGGGCTTTTATCGTAAAAGAGTATCAACAAAAACCAATGCCATTATTTTTTCTATGGAAAGGAATTGTTCATGTGACATTGCGTTATCCTGAACATGAATATTTAACTGGAGGCGTAAGTATTTCTAATCAATTTTCAAATTTCTCAAAATCATTGATGATAGAGTTTATGAAATCACATTATTATGATCCATATATTGCTCAATATATTCATCCAAAGAAGGAGTATAAAGTCAAATTAAAAGATGCTGATCGGGAGTTTGTTTTTGATGCTACTCAAGCTGATTTAAACAAATTTGATCGTGTTATTGATGAACTAGAGCCTGGAAATTTAAGAATGCCTGTTTTAATCAAAAAGTACATTAAACAAAATGCAAAATTAGTAGCATTTAATGTAGATCCAAAATTTAATAACGCAATTGATGGTCTTATCTTTCTTAAAATTTCTGACATTCCAGAGAGCACAGTAAGGCCTGTTATGGAAGAATTTCAAGCTGAACTAGAGCAAAAGGCAGCTGCTGCTGAAGAAAACTCGAAGTAATATTATAATATCCTCAGGTTATAGATTTAATTGCTTCTTAACAACAATTACTTTCAGGATCGCAACTAGAAGATTGAATTTCTAAAACCTTTTCCTCAGTTTTAGGAATACCACAAATATCATTTGCTTTGCACTGTGTTTTCTCAATATTTAACTTAAAAGTTATAGAGTCGTTTTTTATTTCAACATATTGAATATACAGCTGTGCCGTATTAAAAGCAGCATTGCTATATTCTATTTTTACTTCTGATTCGATATCATAAGGTTTTATTGTTCCAACTAGATTCAGGATTTCAATTGCTTTTTCAACTTTCATAAAATCTCTTTTTCCCAGTTCCTTAGGGCTTTCCCATAATTGAATGATAGTTTCACTCCATCCATCTGTTCTTCCACCACAATCTACTGAGTCAATCTTCATATGTTTTACTTCAGTAATGTGGTAATTCGCTCCAACCAGTAGATTGGGAGCATATTCAAATAGTAATGCTTTGCCTTGATTTTTTTCTAAAACGGATAATAATTCTTTTGTTTTCATAATAGTTTTATTTTACATCGTAATATTACGATTGTTAATAGTGAATTTTTTCAACAGCAATTTTGTTTAGTCCTATTGAAGAAGGTGTCGAAAATTTTGTGAAACATTTCAAAACGTTCAATATTGATACAATAGCAGACACTCTTCCCTTCAAAAGTTCCTTTCAGCAAACCTGCATTATTAATCACTTTCAAATGTTGAGAAATGGTAGATTGAGACAATCCTATTTCTTCAACAATATCATTGCATATACAAGATTCTTGTAAACTGATGTATTGTAAAATAGATACTCTTGCAGGATGAGAAAATACTTTTGCTATCTGAGCAATGTCATTGACGTGTTGTGGATATATTTCCAGTTTTGATACTCCCATAAATAATTTATTTTAACATCGTAATATTACGATAATAAATTGAATTAAAGAGCATTTAACAGAAAATAAAACAACCTATTATTTAATTAGACCCGCTGAAAAAGAAAACGATGGAACCAAGAACCCTCATTTATCAAAAAAAGGATTGGAAAGAGTAGAAAAATTAAAAACTTTTTTTGCAAATAAAAAAATAGATGCTGTTTATTCGACGGACTATTGGAGAACCAAAGAAACAGGGATTCCGATTGCAGAAATAAATTCACTTTCAATTGAATTATATAACCCTACTTTTTTGAAAATTGATTCGCTGATTAAAAAGGATAAACATAAAAATGTACTCATAGTTGGACATAGTAATACGACTCCATTTCTTGTGAATGAAATTCTTAATGAATCTAAGTATCAGGTAATATCAGAAAATCTTTATAATGAAATTTTTATTGTTAAAATTAACCGTAAAGGAGAGGTAATAGACGAAGTGATTAAAATAGATTAGATGAAAAAGTTACAACAGGTTTTTTATTTGTCAAAAATTAAGAAAATTTGCTTTAATTTTATCTACGATTGTTTGTGCTAGTTTAATTTTAGATTCTACAGTCCATCCAGCAACATGAGGAGATAACAATACATTTTCAGAATTGATTAAGTATTCAAATGATTCTGGGAGCGAATTGTTTTCGAATAGGTTTTCAAAGGAGCCTTTTTCATATTCTAACACATCCAATCCAGCGCCAAGAACTTTTCCGCTTTTCAATCCTTTTACTAAATCAGAAGTTACAACGGCCGTTCCACGTGCAGTATTTATGAGCCAAAAAGACTTTAAAAAGCCATTAATAAGTTTGCTGTTTATCATATTGTATGATAACTCATTAAAAGGAGTGTGAAGGCTTAAAATATCAGCTTTTTGTTGCAGTTGTTCAAGAGAAACTTGTCTACAGTTTTCATCTCCAACACTCTCTTTTATATCATAACAAATTACATCCACATTAAAACCTTGTAATTTTTTAGCAAATGATTTCCCCATATTTCCATAGCCAATCAAACCGACAGTTTTTCCATCTAACTCAATTCCGCGATTCTCTTCTCTCAGCCATTTACCCTGTCTAACTTCTATATCTGCTGTGTTCAGTTTGTTAAAAAGTGAAAGTAGCATTCCCAAAGCATGTTCTCCTACAGCATTCATGTTTCCTTCAGGAGCAGCAATCAATTTGATTCCTTTACTTTCGGCATACTCACAATCAATACTTTCTAAGCCAGCACCAACACGAGCGATAAATTTTAATTTTTTTGCAGCATCAATAAACTGACTATCAATTTTAAAACGGCTTCGGATTACAATTCCATCATAATTGCTGATTTTTTTTTCAACGTCAGTTTTGGAAGAAGTATAATCTTGATGATTTGTATATCCTAAATCATTGAGTTGATTTATTAATAATGGATGATTAGTATCAAGATGTAGAATTTTCATTTTTAATATTGCTCATTTTCATTTGGGAAATCAACACTTTTAACATCATCAATATAATTTTTAAAAGCATTGGTCATTTCATCATATAGATTTAAGTATCTACGAAGAAAACGCGGATTAAATTCATGAGTCATTCCTATCATATCGTGTGTAACTAGTACTTGACCATCTACTCCAGAACCTGCACCAATTCCTATAACAGGAATGGAAATACTCTCTGCTACTTCTTGAGCTAGTTTTGCTGGAACCTTTTCCAAAACCAATGCAAAACAACCTATTTTTTCTAATAATAAAGCATCTTCTTTCAATTTTTTAGCCTCTTCTTCTTCTTTTGCTCTTACTGTATATGTACCAAATTTATAGATTGATTGAGGAGTTAAACCTAAATGTCCCATCACAGGAATTCCAGCATTTAAAATACGCTTTATAGAATCTTTCACTTCTTTTCCACCCTCCATTTTTACTGAATGCGCACCGCTTTCTTTCATAATTCTGATTGCAGACCTTAAAGCTTCCTTAGGATCAGACTGATAACTACCAAAAGGTAAATCTACAACAACCAGACAACGATGGATTGCTCTAACAACCGAACTAGCGTGATAAATCATTTGGTCTAAAGTAATTGGAACTGTTGTCTCATGACCAGCCATAACATTAGATGCAGAATCTCCAACAAGGATTACATCTATACCTGCATTGTCAACAATCTTTGCCATTGTGTAATCGTAAGCTGTTAACATAGATATCTTCTCTCCATTACGTTTCATATCAGTCAATGATTTCACAGTAACGCGCTTATATTCTTTTTTTGCTACAGACATTTAATTTAGTTTTAGACTGTAAAAATAGTGAAAAATAAGAAGCCTTTTGTTTCTTAAAATTTTCATACCTTCGTTAGTACAAAATTAGTTAATGCCAGTGATCACCAAACACACTTTAGTTCCAGAAAAATGGGTTCAATCATATTCCGATTACTTGTATAATTATACAATTACACGAGTAAATAATGATGAATTATCTAAGGACTTAGTTCAAGAAACTTTTTTTGCAGGGTTAAAATCAATGAAAAATTTTCAAGGAAAAGCCAGTGAACGTACTTGGCTAATTTCAATATTGAAAAGAAAAATAATTGATCATTACAGAAAAACAAATTCAAAGAAAGGGAAAGCTGAAGTTCGAATGAATTTTTATAAAGATGGTGAAAATGAAGGGGAGTGGATTGAGGAACGTGTTCCCAATTCATGGTCTAGTGATGCAGATAAAGATATTGAAAATACTGAATTAAAAAACACTTTAGAAGATTGTATCGGAAATTTGCCTGAGAAATATAGCATGGTGTTTAAGATGAAAACTATTCAAGGTTTTGAAACAGAAGAGATCTGTAAGGAACTTGATATTACAGCGTCAAATTTATGGGTCATCATTCACAGAGCAAGAACTCAGTTGAGGAAGTGCATGGAAGATAATTGGTTTAATAATTAATAGAATGAGTAAATTATTTATTTCTTGTGATGAAGCAACAACTATATGTGATAAAAGTCAGTATGGTGAAGCGACTATCTTAGACAAGTTGAAGTTAAATCTTCATTTTTTAAGGTGTAAAATTTGCAAAATCTATACAAAGCATAATACGTTGTTAACTAGAGTTTTTAGTGTTTATGCAGATGAAAAATGTGGAGAGAAAAAGTGTTTATCTCTTGAAGATAAACAAAAAATTGAAGAACAAATAACAGAAAAACTAAATTAAGTTTACTAAAATTTTATTAGTGTTTTCTAATTTTAAATCCTAAATATATTATATGGATTTTATCCCAAAACAAATTGATGATTATGTTGTAAAACATTCTGAAAACGAACCGGAAATTTTACAAGAACTAAGCCGAGAAACTTGGCAAAAGATAATGGTCCCAAGGATGTTAAGCGGTCATTTTCAAGGTCGAATATTATCCATGATTTCAAAGTTAGTGCATCCAAAAAACATTCTTGAGATAGGCACTTACACTGGCTATTCAGCATTGTGTATGGCGGAAGGTATGCAAGAAAATGGTATGCTTCATACAATCGACAAAAATGAAGAGTTGTTTGATTTTCAGAAAAAATACTTTGACAAGTCTGATTATAAAAGTCAAATAAAACAATATCTCGGAAATGCTTTAGATATTATCCCTACAATTGATACGAAATTTGATTTGGTTTTTATTGATGCGGATAAAAGTAATTATTCAAACTATTTTCATACTATCATCGATAAAATGAATAAAGGGGGAGTTATCTTATCAGACAATGTTTTGTGGAGCGGAAAAGTAATTGAAGAGATTAAATCAAAAGATCTTGATACACCGGCACTTATTGAGTATAATAAATTAATGAAAGAAGATCCAAGAATAGAAACTGTTTTACTTCCTGTTCGGGACGGATTAACAATAAGTAGAGTGATTTAATATTAAAGGCCTCTTTTTATTGGTCCGGTAATATCATCAATATCGTCTTTTACTTTATTGATTCCTTGCTTAATATCTTTAGTGAATTCAGTATCAATTCCTTGCTTTTCAGCACTGTCTTTTATTTCTCGCTTAATATCATTAGTTGCATCTTTTACTTGGCGAATTGTTTTACCAAGTCCGCGAGCAATTTCAGGGATTTTATCGGCACCAAAAAGCATTACAACAATCAAGATTATTACAAATATTTCTGGTCCGCTAATAAATAAAAAAGGCATAGAATTTTAATATTGGGCAAATATACTACAATTAACTAAAATTCAACTTCACTTGTCTATCATACATCACAATACTTCCAGCAACTGAAACATTGAGGCTTTCAATAGATTTAAACTTGACTAAAAAATGTGATTTTTCAATGGCTTTTTTAGACATACCATTGTCTTCAGCGCCTAATAAATAAACACATCTTCTAGGATGTTTAAAAGATTCTAATTGAACAGCTCTATCATCCAATTCTACACCTACGAGCATTGCGCTTTTCGGTAAGTGCTCATAAAAATCTTCAAATGTAGCGTAGTGAAAATATGGCATTGCACCTACGGCTTTTCTTGTATCACTCGCTTGATTCGCATAACGATTTCCAATAGTGAAAATAAAGCTTGCTCCCATATTTTGGGCAGAACGCCACAGAACGCCTAAATTTTCTGGTGTTTTTCCATTCTGAATTCCAATTCCAAAAAAACCTTGTTCTAAATTATTTACCATAATTTTTAGTCAACATGCGTTTAATTTCGTTCAATTTCATCAACGCTTCAATTGGAGTTAAGATGTCAATATTAGTTGATAAAATTTCTTCTTTAATTTCTTCTAAAAGTGGATCGTCAAGTTTAAAGAAACTTAATTGCAGGTCCTCTTCTTGAGTTTTCTTAAGTTTGTTTTTTATATCATCCGACGAATGACTCTCTTCAAGTTTCTTCAGCATCTTATTAGCTCTATGTAATACAGATGAAGGCATTCCCGCTAATTTTGCTACATGAATTCCAAAACTATGTTCACTTCCTCCAGCAACTAATTTTCTTAGAAAAATAACATTATCCTTCAACTCTTTTACAGAAACATTAAAATTTTTGACACGACCAAAAGTTTCAGTCATATCATTTAATTCATGATAATGCGTTGCAAATAATGTTTTCGCTTTGGTTGGATGTTCATGAAGGTATTCAGCAATAGCCCAAGCAATAGAAATTCCATCATATGTACTCGTTCCTCGACCTATTTCATCCAATAGAATTAAACTTCTTTCGGATAAATTATTTAAAATACTTGCTGTTTCATTCATTTCTACCATAAAAGTAGATTCACCCATAGAAATATTGTCACTTGCTCCAACTCTAGTAAAAATTTTATCTACAACACCAATTTTTGCGTTTTGAGCAGGAACATAACTTCCAATTTGTGCCAATAAAACAATCAAGGCTGTTTGGCGTAAAATTGCAGACTTACCACTCATGTTTGGGCCAGTAATCATGATTATTTGTTGCTGATTTCTATTCAACACAACATCATTGGCAATATATTCTTCACCTATTGGTAATTGTTTTTCAATGACAGGATGCCGTCCATTTTTAATTTCTAAATCTGTACTTTCATCAATTATTGGTCTGATATAATTATTATCTTTTGCAGTTTTGGTAAACGAACATAGACAATCTATTTGTGCAATTAACTGTGCGTTTTTTTGAACTGGAGAAATAAATTGTAGTAAAAACTGAATCAAATCATTAAATAACTGTTGTTCTAACTTTCCAATTTTCTCTTCAGCTCCTAAGATTTTAGTTTCGTATTCCTTCAGTTCTTCTGTAATGTAACGTTCCGCATTTACAAGCGTTTGTTTACGAATCCATTCTTCAGGAACTTTATCTTTATGCGTATTTCTAACTTCTATATAATAACCAAAGACGTTATTAAAGGCGATTTTTAGTGATGATATTCCTGTACGCTCTATTTCTCTTTGGAGCATAGCATCTAAATATTCTTTTCCTGAAGTAGAAATCGCTCTTAATTCATCTAATTCAGCAGAAACGCCGCTTGCTATAGCATTCCCTTTATTGATGTTTACAGGTGCGTTTTCAGTAAGTGTTTGAGTTGTTTTCTGAATCAATAATTGACAATCATCTAATTGATTCCCAATGTTTTTTAAGAATGAATTATTACTCTTTTCTGAAGCGGCTTTAATAGGAAGTATTGCTTTTAAAGAATCTTTTAATAACACAACTTCTTTTGGGCTAATTTTTCCAGTAGCAACTTTAGATATCAAACGTTCAATATCGCTAATTTGATTTATTTGATAGGTAGAAAGTTCAAAGAAATCATCGTTGTCCATCAAATATTTTACGATCTCATGGCGTTGTTTAATTTGTTCTATATTTTTTAAAGGAAGCGCCAGCCAACGTTTAAGCAAACGACCTCCCATAGGTGAAATAGTTTGATCAATAATATCGAGTAATGTAACAGATTCAACAGAGTTTCCTGAATATAACTCTAAATTTCGAATCGTAAATCTATCCATCCAAACATAATTATCTTCTGCAATTCTATTAATAGAAGTAATGTGTTTTAATCGATTATGTTGCGTTTCTGAAAGATAAAAAAGGATGGCTCCAGAAGCAATAATTCCTTCAGATAAATCCTCTATCCCAAAACCTTTTAAAGATTTTATATTAAAGTGATTTGTTAAATTTTCTAGAGCATAATCGGTTTGAAAAACCCAATCATCTAAATAAAAACGGTTGAATCTATCACCAAAAACTTCAATAAATTTAACTTTATGTTGTTTCTGAACCAATATTTCACTCGGCTGAAAGTTTTGAAGTAACTTATCTATATATTCTGAGTTTCCTTGAGCGGTTAAAAATTCGCCAGTAGAAACATCTAAAAAAGAAATCCCCAACTTTTTTTTTCCAAAATGAAGTGCCGCTAAAAAGTTATTCGTTTTGGCATGTAAAACCTCATCATTTAAAGCAACTCCAGGTGTAACCAATTCTGTGACACCACGTTTAACAATGGTTTTTGTCATTTTAGGATCTTCCAATTGATCACAAATAGCAACTCTACATCCTGCCTTTACTAATTTGGGTAAATAAGTATTTAACGAATGATGCGGAAATCCCGCTAGTGCAATTTCTGTTTCGCTTCCTGCACCTCTTTTTGTTAAAACAATTCCGACAATTTTAGCACATTTTACAGCATCTTCTCCAAAGGTTTCATAAAAATCGCCAACTCTGAAAAGCAACATTGCATCAGGGTATTTCACCTTTATAGCATTGTATTGCTTCATTAACGGAGTGACTTTTTTTACTTTGGCCAAGATTAATTAATTAAATGTGAATTGCGAATTTACCACTTTTTGAGAGTTAAAAATAAGATATAAATAAAGAAAAATCACTATTCTTTACCTCTCATTTTATCAAGGTTTTCTTTAGTTATCATATAATCTTTTACGTCTCTATCTTTCCACCTGAAGTAAGAAAACAAAGGGATTACCAAAAAGAAAATTCCTACAACTCCAAATCCAATAAATTTTTGAGACGCTTCACTTTCTACTAAAAAACCGTAAAAGACTCCTCCAAAAGAAAGGATTGCTAATAATAAAATCAGATATTTCATAGCACAAATTTACAAAAAATCAATTGGTAACTTCAATCAATTTACGTCTATAAACTGTCAATAGTTTAGACTTTGAAATAAACCCAAAATATTTCCCCTTTTTTATTACTGGTAAGTTCCATGCGCCACTATATTTAAACTTTTTCATTATTTTCTGCATTGAATCTTTGTCATAATCTATAACGTCGGGGGCACTATGCATCAAATCAGCAACTTTTGTTGATTCATATAAACTAGTTTCGAACATAATATTTCGAATATCATCTAATAAAATAATTCCTAAAAATTCTTTTTCGTCATTTACAATTGGAAATATATTTCGTGTTGATTTTGCAACTCCCTTTTTTAAAATCTCTCCTAAATTTGCATCAACTGAAATTGTTTTAAAGTTCGTTTCTATAATTGTATCAAGATTCATCATCATCAACACATTATTATCTTTATTATGTGTTATTAATTGCCCTTTTTTAGCCAATTCAGAAGTGTAAATTGAATTTGGGATAAAATATTTAGTGACTACAAATGAAATTGCAGTTACTATCATTAACGGAACAAAAAGTTCATAACCTCCAGTAATTTCTGCAATTAAGAAAATTGCGGTTAACGGAGCATGTAAAACACCTGCCATCAAACCTGTCATACCAATAAGTGTAAAATTCGATTCTGAAACTTGAAATCCTAATCCAACATTATTTATAATTTTTGCTACTACATTCCCTAGGGCGCTACCCATAAATAATGTTGGAATAAAAATCCCTCCAACTCCTCCTGCAGCAAAAGTTGTTGTCATTGCAATAGCTTTAAAAACAATAACACCAGTTAATAGCAAAATTACAACCCAAATATTATCCGTATATGCATCAAAAGGAGTTTCGCCTAAAGCAGCAATATGATCTCCGTGTAATAAATTATTAATCAAACTATATCCTTCACCATACAACGGCGGAATAAAGTATAACATGGTTCCAATGGCTATTCCACCAATAATAAATTTGTGCACTGGATTCTTAAATCGTTTAAAAAAATGAGAAATAAAGAAGTACATTTTAGTGAAATAAATTGATGCTACTCCTGTCATTAACCCTAAAAAGACATAAAATAAAATATCTTTTAATTCAAATTTATCTTGCAACTCAAACCCTAATAAAACATCTGTCCCTTGAAACAAATAAGACATAATAACCGCGGAAACAGAAGCCAATAACAAAGGGATTAATGACGCAAATGCTAAATCTAAACTAAAGATTTCTACTGCAAAAATAATAGCCGCAATTGGCGCTTTAAACATTGATGACATTGCGCCTGCTGCTGCACAACCAATCAATAACATTCGTGTTTTTGTATTCATATGAAACA
>CAWVTS010000041.1:0-15293 GCA_963933045.1 uncultured Lutibacter sp.
CAGAGATTTTTGAATATGCATTATCACAAGCAAATGCAACAATCGAAGAAAGTGTAATGATAGGTGATAGTTGGGAAGCAGATATTATGGGAGCTCAAAATGTGGGTATGAAACCTATTTTTTGTAATTTTGAAAATAACGAAGTTGACAATTCAATTTTGAGTATACAAAACTTAATTGAACTTAAAAAATATTTATAATATGTTAAAAATCAAATTATTAATTTTTTCTTTATGTTTATTTACTCTTTCAATTTCCGCCCAAAAGAGTGTAAATGATTTTAAATATATTATAGTTCCAAGTCAATTTGAGTTTCAGAATAACGCTGGAGATTTTCAATTAAATGAGATGACTAAATTTTTATTTAATAAATATGGATTTATAGCTTTGCTAAGTACAGAAGTATTTCCAAAAGATTTAGGAGA
This sequence comes from uncultured Lutibacter sp., assembly GCA_963933045.1. Taxonomy (GTDB): domain Bacteria; phylum Bacteroidota; class Bacteroidia; order Flavobacteriales; family Flavobacteriaceae; genus Urechidicola. The sequence continues at coordinate 426 of CAWVTS010000041.1, forward strand.
AAACAATTGTTTAGCATTAACGGCTCATTTGAGAAAAAAATCATCACTTTTCACCATCAAAATGAAATATGATTTGGTAAACTGTTATAATGAAATAATTTTCACATCAATAGAATCTCCTTCAAAAAATAAGGATTATGAAAGGGCGTATCATGAATCAATAAAGAAAACGTTTAAAAGTATAGAAATATTGAATTACAAGTATTCTGAAAAAGAGAACACTGTATTTGAAGAAACCTTAGAAATGGTAGAAAATAAAATTGTTTTTAAAGAAGAAAAATCAAGTAAAATCATTGAGGAAGTTGAAAAAATAGTTGAAGTCGTAATTGAGCCTGAATTTGTTGTGAAAGAAATAAGTAGTGATTTATTATATGCACAAGAAACGAATGATGGATATAAGTTAATAGATACTGCTCCAAAACTAATGTACATTTTGCAAGCAACTAGTCTCAAGGATATTTATATACTTAAAAACAAAAACGGAATCTTATTTAAACAAAATGAAAAATGGTTTGTTGAATATTATTTAAATAACAAATTGATTAAAAAGGAGTTAACTATTAAATTTTAATAATTATATTTCTCCCAACGTTTCTTTAAAAGTTCTCTAAAGTTATTTTCTCTGGTGTTATTTCCAGGTTCATATAGCTTCGTATTTGCAATTTCTTCAGGCAAAAATTCTTGAACTACAAAGTTATTCTTATAGCTGTGTGAATATTTATAGTCTTTACCATAATCTAAATCTTTCATTAATTTTGTTGGAGCATTTCTTAAATGTAATGGAATTGATAAATCTCCTGTTTGTTGAACTAGTTTTTGAGCTTTACCAATTGCTTCATATGAAGCATTACTTTTAGGCGAATTCGCTAAATATATCGCACATTGACTCAAAATTATTCTTGATTCAGGATAGCCAATTATACTGACTGCTTGAAATGTATTATTTGCCATAATAAGTGCAGTAGGATTAGCATTACCAATATCTTCTGACGCTGAAATGAGTAGCCTACGTGCTATGAATTTAACATCTTCACCACCTTCAATCATTCTAGCCAACCAATAAACAGCTGCATTAGGATCACTACCTCTAATTGATTTTATAAATGCAGAAATAATGTCATAATGTTGTTCACCAGTTTTATCATAACGGGCCATATTTTTTTGAACACGTTGCATCACAAAATCATCCGTTATTGTAATCTCATTATTTTCTGATGAAACTAATAATTCGAAAATGTTTAATAGTTTCCTAGCATCTCCTCCTGAAAGTCTAATAAGAGCATCTGTTTCTTTTAGTTTAATTCTCTTTTTTGAAAGTATAACATCTTCTTTTATCGCTCTCTTTAGTAAGGCAATTAAATCATCTTTTTCAAATGAGTTTAAGATATAGACCTGACAACGTGATAGAAGTGCAGGGATTACCTCAAAACTAGGATTTTCAGTCGTAGCGCCAATTAAAGTCACCCAACCTTTTTCGACAGCGCCAAGTAGAGAATCTTGTTGAGATTTACTAAATCTATGGATTTCATCAATAAATAAAATCGGATTTTGTGCTGTAAATAATCCACCACTATTTTTTGCTTTTTCTATAACATCTCTAATGTCTTTCACACCAGAATTTATAGCACTCAATGAATAAAAAGGACGTTTAGACTCAGTAGCAATAATGTTTGCTAGTGTAGTTTTTCCTATTCCTGGAGGTCCCCAAAGTATTAAAGAAGGTATAATTCCACGTTTGATATGTTGTGTTAAATATCCTTTATCACCAACAAGATGTTGTTGACTTATATAGTCTTCTAAATTTTTAGGTCTTATTCTTTCTGCCAAAGGTTCATTCATAGCATAAAAATAGTAGTTTTATAGATAATTTTAACATCAATACTGACAATATTTCAGATGATAAGATTTTGGAAGCATTTTTGACTAAAGTATACACATGGAAGAGCCAAAACGGTTTAAATTTAATAACTCTGTACTTGTAATACCATTTTTTTTGGTTTTTACAATTTGGCTTGTCTATTTGATTGAAATAAAATTCGTTTTCAATTTTAATAAATTTGGAGTGCTTCCAAGAAATTTTTCTGGACTTAAAGGAGTTTTTTTTTCTCCTTTCATTCATAGCGGTACTTCACATCTTATTAATAATTCAATACCATTATTTGTATTAACAAGTTCCTTATTCTTTTTTTATAATAAAATTGCTCCTAAAATACTGATCATTGGCACATTATTAACAGGGCTATTAACGTGGATTATCGCAAGAGAAGCATATCACATTGGAGCAAGTGGAGTTGTATATCTCTTATTTAGTTTTATTTTTTTTAGTGGTATTATTAGAAAGCATTTTAGATTAACAGCACTTTCATTGGCAGTTATTTTTCTATATGGAAGTATGATTTGGTATGTTTTTCCAATCAAAGAGAAAATTTCTTGGGAAGGACATTTATCAGGTTTTATGGTTGGATTAATTCTAGCAATAGTTTATAAAAATTCTGGGCCACAAAAACCAATACATATTTTTAAAGAAACTGAGTTTGACTTACAGTTTGATGAAGAAGGGAACTTTGCACCAAAAAATGAAGTCGATACAGAGGATATAACAAACAATTAGGATTAACGCATCCTTTGCCTTACTGCTTCGTATAAAAACGCTCCACAAGCTACAGAAACGTTTAGAGATTCTATAGTACCTAATAAAGGTAATTTTGCTTTAGCATCCACCATTTTTAATATTGATGGATTTACACCACGATGTTCAGAACCCATGATAATTGCACTAGGTTGAGTGAAATCAACATCATAAACGGTGTCTTCAGTTTTTTCAGTCGCAGCTATTAATTTGATATCAGAAGCTTGTAATAAGAACATGGCGTCTTTTAAGTGGTTTACTCTACAAATAGGTACTTTAAAAGCAGCACCAGCAGAAGTTTTAATTGCATCAGCATTTAAAGGAGCACTTCCTTGATTTTGAATTACAATTCCATTTACACCAGTACATTCTGCAGTTCTAATAATTGCACCAAAATTTCTTACATCGGTTAATTGATCTAACAATAAGAATAGCGGAGTTGCACCACTTTTAATGGTCTTGTTTATCAATTCTTCTAAATCATAAAAGTCAATTGGCGAAATTGTAGCAACTACTCCTTGATGATTACTGTTTTTTGATAAGTGGTTTAATTTTTCAATTGGAACAAAACTTGTTGAAATGTTATGTTCTTTTATCCTTGAATTTAATTCAGAAAATAAACTTCCTTTTAAATCTTTTTGTAAATATACTTTTTGAATTGTTGCGTTAGAATCTATTGCTTCAATTACAGCCCTAATACCAAAAATTTTTGATGATGTATTTTCCATTATGCAAATGTATACAAAATAAAAATCCATCTCGTTTTAGAGATGGATTTTATTTAAACTAATTTTTATTTATTGTTTTATAAATTTTTTATTTCCAAATTTTCCATCAGAATAAAATTTCATAAAATAGATTCCAGTTGATATATTTTTAAGACTAATAGTTTTTTGATTTCGTTCAGAGAGTATTAGTTTTCCATAAACATTAAAAATTTCAATCTTATCAATATTTAATTCTGTAGAAAGGGATATCATATCTGAAGTTGGGTTAGGATATATTGATACATTATCTGAAATTGAATACTCATCTATAGATAGCAATTGACAACTACTTAGATCAAAATTTAATTCAATAGGATTGCTAGGTGTTAAATCTCTTCCATCAAATGCAGTATAGTCTGGTGAATATTTAATTGCTCTAAAAACTAAATTTGCACTAGGAGTATCTCCTTGACTTAATATTCCAAGATTTGAAACAGGATTTATATATTCCCAAACTTTATTATTGTTTGTATCTATTTCAAAGAAATATCCAGAATCTCCATCACAGATTAACGTATTTCCGTTAGGTAATCTTTGGCCACTTGATAAAATTGCTGAGTAAAAATCTGTAGGGTTTGGTGCTATATATCTCCATTCGGCAATTTCAGGACCATATCCTGTTACAGCATCGAACTCATAAAACCCAGCACTTATTTGTGGAGGATCTATAATATCTACTGTAGAGTATAATAGTTCAGCTATATTTCCATTATTAAATATCATAATCTTTTCTGCATCTGTCAATGCTTCAGGAATCCAATGAGGATTATGTTGGCCTACCAATGTTCTATCAACTAAACTTGCAAAATCATATGATGCTTTATTTCCCCATCTATATAAAAAATCACCACCTTTTCCATATGCACCTCCATCTTGTCCTTGTGCATCTAATGTTGAGTCTGTATGTTCAATGATGTAAATCTCATTTAAATTTCTAGTACTTATAACTATCTGATCTAAGTCACTATTATATTGAATTGAGTTGATATGAAGCCAATTAGCATTACCTAAATCATTTATATTACTGATATAATTAAAATCCAATAATTGGGGATTATCTGCTACAACTCCATAGTTTGCTTTATCACTATCAAAATCTTGAATTAAATGGTCTTTAATGTTCCATTCCCAAACTATATTTACTTGATTTGTTCCGATTGGTTCTAGTTCAAGTATTTGTTCATTAAAAATTTTACCTTCTTGTATTTTACTAGGATCCCTTCCGGCATCTATTGCTTCCGATTCAGTCATTGTATCTACAGCAATCATTAATATATTTCCATTTGGCATTGGATATATATCGTGATGTTGTGAGATTTCTGAAGAAGAATGAGTGTATTCCCATAATAGGTTTCCATCCCAATCATACAATTCTAATTTTCCACCAACGCCTCCAAATGTTATATCATCGTTTATGATTTTTCCAGTCCTTAGTAAATTTCCATTTTGTAAGAGATATACTGATGCTCCAGGAGTAAAAGTACTTGACCATTGATTTACTACTTGTCCACAATTATTAATTAGATATGTTTCTGTTGAAGATAATGGCGCTAAAAGGGTATAGCCATTATAAGAGTTTATGGCATCATTATTTATTATACCAATTGTATTTTGTGCAAAAAGGTTTAAAGAAAAAAAAAGTATTATATATTTAATAAACTTCATATTATTATTATTATTAAAAAACCCATCCAATATTTGGATGGGTTTTTATTATTATTTAATAAATAGATTATTATTTATTATGGACATACACTACCGCTATCTACAACAGTTCCAACTGTAGGTGCAGGACCATCAGCATAAACAGTTCCATCAGGAGCAGTAATAGTATAAGAGTTTTCACCTTCATAATCACCACTACTATAACTAATAACTAATGCAGCACCAGCTGGTACAGAAACAACTTCTACAGATCCAGTTCCGGCAGCCATATAATTAGTAGCCGATCCATTGATTTCAACTGTTAATAAAGCTCCGTTCCAACCGTCACCCCATGAGTCAACCATGTCAAGTGTCCAATCTCCTTCAACTTCAATTGAATTACCTTCTCCAACAGAAGTAATCTCATAAGATCCTCCAGTTTTAACAATTTTAGCTAATACATAATAATTAGCAGCACAAGTTTCACCAGTGTTTATTGCTTCTGGGAAATCATATGTTAAGTGATTAATTGTACCAATTTGATCAAAAGTAACCTGTAAGTCTAGATCTCTAGTAAGGTCAGCATCTGCAGCATAGAAATCTCCAACTACTAAATACTCTCCATCTCCATTTAATCCAGAAAACTCATATGTTTCAAATGAACCACCATCAGCACCACCTATAATAGTTGAATAAGGACTGTCAGTAATTAATAATCTCATATCAGCAAGATCAGTAGCACTAATTTCATCACCAGAATTATCTGTTGTGAATTCAGAAATTGCCCAACTCATTCCAATTACTAAATCATCAGACGTCGCATTTGAAATTGTAAAACTAACAGTTATAGGATTCATTGAAGCATTTGCTGTTTGAATATCTCCAATTTGAATTGTTAATGTTTCAACATCTTCTGCTACTTCGTCAGCAAGAATTTTAATAGTACCTGTTCCAGATAAATATCCAGCAGGAATTACTACTAAACCTGACATTTCATAGTCATCACCGTTTGCTGTTCCTCCAACCTGTGATACATGTAATCTAGTATCAACTATTTGAGTTTCGCTTAAACTTACAGTATATTCATATACTGTATCATCTTCTAAAACAATAGAAGGGTTCATAAAGTCTAAATTAATACTGATAGTTGGATTTGTAACCGTTAATTGACTTTCGCCAGTTTGATCATCTGTTTCACAACTTACAATTGCCAAACTTAAAGCAAAAAGTAATAATGACTTTTTTATAAAATTTAATTTCATTTTATTTGTTTTTTAAATTTAACTTAATTTATAATTTGATATATGTTCCAACACATGTAACAGTTCCAGAAGAAAATTCAACTGAATAGTATATTTTCAAATTACCTGTAACACCATCAACTTGACCTGGTTCAGTTCCAATAACAGTATTTGAGTAATAACCCTGAGCTAAACCTTGTTCAGGAACAGTTATTTCACCACAAACATCTTGAAAATCGTAACCTTGGTCTGGAGCAATTGATCCAACAGCCCAACGATAAATTGATTCTGTTTTGTAAACACCAACACCCTTTTCTGACACTACTTCATTTGGGAAATTTATATTCCAACCATTACTTGCAACCATTGTTAGGTTGTAACTAGCGGCTAAAGCAGAAGAACAACTAATAGTAATAGAATAAGTACCATCATTTGGTCCAGAGTATGAAACTCTTCCATCACTATGAATCATTTTTGTTTTGAACGTCATAACATCTCCAATTCTTAAAGCATCTGCAGTAATTCCTAAACCGTTTAAGAAGTCCTCCGTAGCTGTATAGTTTATTGAAATTGGTAAAGTTGCACTTGTAGCAACAGTTACTTCATTACCTCCGTTAAGAGACTTTGTAATCTCATAATTAGTTACATCAGTTCCTCCAGAAAGTAAAAAGATCTCAAGATTTAGCACAGATTCAGCAATTGCAACTGTAGCAGTTTCAAAGTCTAAAGAAGAAGGAACTCCTAAAAGTTTCCCTTCACTATCAGCACGGACATCTACCATTGCACCACCAGCTAATGCTGTTCCTGTTAAGTCATCATCTGTATCAAAGTCAGCATTCTGATCACAAGAGTAAAAGAAGACTAAAGAAAATACAACTAAAAAATTTAATATTTTTTTCATTTTTTTTATAATTTTAATTTAATTGTTTATTAATTCATCCACCAAAGAGGTGTAGTTAAATTATCTGCACCTTGAGCCGCTACAGCAGCACTATAATTTGCAGCATTAATTGAACTTTCAATATTTGGGTAATTATATCTTGATGGAATTTGAGATAAATCAGCTTGTAAAGCAGGAGCAAGTACTGGATAACCAGTTCTTCTTTGCTCAGTCCAAGATTCAACACCTTGAGCAAATAATGCTTTCCAGTTCTCAGTTGCAATTTGCTGTAAAGCAGTTGGAGCACTTAAAGTATTTGCAGCCATATAATCAGCTCCATTCACTCCATTATTTGCAGCAAAAGAAGCAGTCATACCTGCATTATAATAAGTAGCAGCACTACCAGAAATATATCCTTTTTGTGCAGCTTCAGCCATTAAAAACTGTAATTCTGCATTTGACATATAATAACCTGGAGCTTCAGCAGCTAAATAGAAAGTACCAATTGCAGAAACGTTAGTGTAATTATAGTCATTATTAGGAACATCAACTAAACCAGAAGGTTTACCTCTATAAATGTCTCCATCATTTAACTGAGCAATTACAGCTAATCTTGGATCTGCACTTCCAGCCATCATATCAACAATAACTGAATTTACTTTCCACTCACCTCTAGTACCAAATACAACACTTTCAAAAAGAGGGTTGGCATTTGGACTAGCACTTAAGTATATTAATTTAGCTTCATCATCATTTGATGAGAACATGTTTCCAGCATTTACTAATGCTTGTAAATCTCCACCAACACTTACTTTTGCAGAAACTCTCATTAGAGACCTGAATTTTAAAGAGTTTGTGAATTTTTGCCATTTAGAAGCATTACCACCAAACATAATATCAGAAGTAGAATCAATATCTCCACTACCATATAATCCATTAGCTTGAGTTAACATAGCAATAATACCAGTATAAACATCAGCTTGAGCATCATATTTCGGTGAAATATTACCAGTAGTATCAGCACTAATTGCTTCACTAAAAGGAATATCTCCATACATATCAGTTAATGTAGCATAGCCATGTGCTTGAATTGTTAAAGCAACTGCCATCATATTATTGTTTCCTTCAGTTTCCGCTAAAGAATACATACTTGCTGCATCAGAAATTACATTTGCATAAAATGTACTCCAAACACTAGCAATTACACTTTGACGAGGAATATAACGTGCCTCATCATTGTACTGAACTTTTGCGAATTGTTGTGACCAACAAGAACCCATATCACCACCAACAAATGTAGTATTTAACTGATTTTGCGCAGTTCTTATTACATTAGGTAATAAAAGGTGAGAAGGCAAAGATGTTGGATTGTTTGGATCTTGATTTATTTCTGCAAAATCTTTATCACAACTTACAGTAAGAAGTAAGCTAGCAAATAAGAATAATGTTATTTTAAATCGTTTCATATTTTTTATTTTTAAAAATTTAAATGTGTTAAAATTATAGTTTCAAACTAATGTTAAAACCAATACTTCTTGCTGATGGTAATTGACCAAATTCTTGACCTTGCTCACCGTTAGAATCACTAAAGGCAGTTTCAGGATCAATATGTGGTACATTCTTATGTAAGATTGCTAAGTTACGACCAACTAAAGATACATTGATATCTTTAAACATTGTTTTTTCAATTAATTTTGAAGGTAATTTATACCCTAAAGTTAATTGTCTTAATTTAACATAAGATGCATCAAATACAGCACTTTCAACTATACTATTAGAGAAAGCTCTTTTATTATAATCTTCAGCAGATCTTACAATATTATTTGGAACATAAGCACCTGTTACTGGGTCTAGCATTACACCATTACCAACAATACCAGTTTCTCTACCAATCATTGTTTCTTCTAATACACCTGCATAACGACCCCAAGATGTTGTCATTGAGTGAATATCACCACCAATTTTAGCATCTACCAAAGCACCTAAAGTAAAGTTCTTATAGTTAAATGTAAAGTTAGCACCACCAGTCCAATCCGGAGTAATGTTACCTAAAATTTTATTACCACCATCAATAGCTGGTAAACCATTTACAAATATAACCTGTCCATCAGGAGCTCTTCTAAATGATGAACCAACGATTGAACCATAAGATTCACCTTCTCTAGCCTCTAATGTCATACTCCATTGCCCACCTAATACTAATGATTCTAAACCACCTAGTGAAACAACTTCGTTATCATTCTTAGCAAAGTTTAAATCAATATCAAATTTAAAGTCTCCTTTATCAATTACAGTTGATCCAACTTGAATTTCAATACCTTTATTATTCATTTCACCTACATTTCTTACAGCACTTGTGTAACCTGATGCAGCAGAAACCTGAACTGGTATAATAGCATCAAATGTTGATTGATCATAATAAGTTGCATTAACTCTAAGTTTACTATTGAATAATCTTAAATCAACACCAAATTCAGTACCTTTTGTAGATTCTGGCTTAATACTTGGATTATTTAATTGGTTTGGTAAGAAACCAACAGTTGCATCCCCATATGGAGTAGAAGATAAACCAAAAGTAGGCTGTAAACTATATGGAGCTAGTGGTCCACCACCAACTTCAGCCCATCCACCTCTTAACTTTAAGAAAGAAAGAATGTCTGATTCACTTCCAATCATATCAGTAACTACTGCACTAGCAGTTACAGAAGGATAGAAGAAATTATTATTGTCAATTGGTAATACACTTAACCAATCATTTCTTCCAGTAAATTCTAGGAATAAATAATCTTTATACGCGATCTTTCCAAAACCATATAAACTGTTAATTCTTCTTTCTGAAGCTGAATTAGAAGCAACATATGTTGAACCAGCTCTTAAGTTATTTGTGTTATATAATCCTGGTAATTGTAACTGAGGAGCACTTAAGTAATTCAACTTAACATCTCTCTTCATTTGATTACCACCAACACTCATATCAAAAGTTAAATCCTCATTGATTTCAGTTGTATAACTTAATAATAATTCAGCATTTCTTTCAGAGTAAGATCTGATAGTTTCGTTATAAGAACCGTTTGGTCCATTATTACTACCAAATGCTTGTCTTTGAGTAGCGATAGAATTCCAATGATCTAAACCAACTTTACCAGATAAAGTAAATTTGTCGTTTATTTGATAATTCATACCAATATTTCCAACAATTCTATCTTTATCAAAATCTCTTAGGTTTGTTTCAAGTACCCAGAAAGGGTTGTTTTGGAACACTGTATTCCAGTTTAATGGAGTACCAGCAGCTGCAGTTCCTGCAGGTGATAAAGGTAAATTTCTCCAATCTCTCAACGCTTCAAAATCAACGTTTCTACCAGACCAAATAAATTGTTGAACCGGGTTTTCATTATTATATCCTACATATGGTAAGTTTCCACTTCCAGATTTAGTATAATTTAAATTAATAGATGTTGTGAATTTATCTGAAATAGTTTGAGATGAACTACCACCAACTGTAAATCTATTATAATCAGTAAAAGGCACCATACCTTGCTGATCAAATTTACCTAAAGATAATCTGTAAGTAATATCTTCTGACCCTCCAGAGAATGAAACACTATTACTTAACTGAACACCAGTATCATAAAAGTTCTTAACATTGTCAGGTTGAGATATCCATGGTAATGGCGCACCACCAACTTGGTAAGAATTCCATTGTACAAACTCTAAGCCTGTATCTAAAGGAGGACCCCAACTTTCATCAACTCCACCATCTCCATTAGAACCATCTATCCATTCAAATGAGTAAGGATTAGATCCTTGTCCATATGAATTTTGGAAGTCATTTAAGATTAACGGAGTGTCAAACTGTACGTTCGAGTTATAAGAAACACCTAAATTAGTACTAGACTTACCTTTTTTAGTTGTAATTTCAATTACACCATTTGATGCTCTTACACCATAAAGTGCAGCAGCAGCAGGTCCTTTAAGTACATTAATTGTCTCAATATCATCTGGGTTAATATCAGATACACCATTTGGCATATCTCTACCACCACCAGAACCAGCATTACCTTGATTTCCATTATCAAGAGGCACACCATCAATTACATAAAGAGGTTGGTTGTTACCAGTAATAGAACTAGCACCCCTCAATATAATACGAGAAGATGCTCCAACTGATCCAGAACTTGCTGTAACTTGTACACCAGCAATTTTTCCAGATAAACTGTTAGCAACGTTTGCTTCTCTTGCTTTAGTAAGGTCTTCACCTCCTATAGTTTGAACTGCAAAAGTAGAACTTCTTTTTTCTAATTTACGTCCAAAACCAGAAAGAACAACTGTTTCTAATACATTATCATCATCTGACATTGTAATATCAATTGTGTTAGAAGTTCCAATAGTTTTTTCAACCATTTTCTTTCCAACAAAACTATATTGAAGAATATCTCCAACATTCGCTGTAATTGAATAGTTACCGTCAAAATCAGTTTCAGCACCTGTAGTTGTACCTTTAATTATAACACTTACTCCTGGTAATGATCCAGTATCATCAGATACAGTACCCGAAATAGTCTTTGATTGTGCAAAAGTAAATTGCACTACAAACGCTAGTAATAGCGTTAAAATTCCATTAAACTTTGTTTTCATTGTATAATTATTTGAATTAATTAGCTCCAAAAGTCTTAAATAATACTTAATATTCCTACTTTTTAACATAAAAAAAGTTAAAAAAGTTAAATATATGTTAAGAACTTTTGTGGATATCCTAATAATAAGATGGATACGATTGCAAAAGGTTGCGTTTAAATTTTAAAAAAATTGAATGAATTTTATGTGAAATTTGGAATTGTTAAAGTCAAAAGGTAATTCTGATTGTTTTCCTATTGCATAACTTACATCTATTAATCCTGATTTAATTGAATAAACGTAACCAAAACCTAAGCCATATATCTCTTTTTTCTGTTTTAAAGAGGCGTTTTCAATATAAGCGAAATCCGTTATAGAGTATATATAGGACTCATTTGCTAAGTAATAAAGATAATTAAGGTTTAAAACACTGTAAGTTGAAGCGAAAATACTTTCTTCATTAAAACCTCTAATTGAGTTTGAACCACCAATTCTATATAATTCGTTAGATAGATAGTCATTTGAAATAAATAGTCCATTACTACTTCTTATCGAAATAGCGTTTTTTTGATTTAATGTCCAATTATAGTTTAAAACTAATTCATGTTTTTGCTGTTTTTCTTTAATAGATGTTTCTGTCGATGTTCTTCTACCTATATTAGAATTAAAATTAAAGTAGAATTTGTCTTGAAATGGTTTTTGAGGGTTGATTTTTTTATAGGTATATGATATTCCATAAAAAGAGTTGCTATAATCTTTAATGCTGCTAACGTTTTGAGTATTTAAATCATTTGATTTTTCAGTTGAATACTTTATTGAAAGATTATTTTGTGGGTTTATAGAATAAGCTACATTTAATTTCGCATTAATACTTAGGAAAGAGGAGTCTTGTTTATAGATGTTAAAAGATGCGCTTGGTGTTATTTTAGATTTAAATATATATGGAGTTTCAATATTCAATTTGAATAATTTCCGCTCTTCACCATTGCTTTTCCAATTTATGGAAAATTGCTCCCCTTTGTTAAAGACATTTTTTAACAATAGATCTAAATAACCATTAAACTTTAGTTTACCATTTTCATCAGAGAAAAAACCGATCAATCCATCAAATTTATTTGATTTTCTTTTTTGCAAGTATATGTATACAGAAGTTGAATCATTTGTAAATAATACTTCAGGTGGCTTTATCTCAGAAACAAAAGGTAAAGATTGAATTGCGTTTGAAGCGTATTCTAATTTAGATTTATTGAAAACACTATTCTTTTTAAGGTATAAATAATGTTTTATAAAAGATTTAGGGAAATCTGTATACTCATTCACTATAATTTTGTCAATTTTTCTATTAATTGATTTTTCAATAATTAAAGTACCTATTAGTTTCTCGTTTTCTAGTAAAATATTTTTTAAAGAGAGTTCTGCAAACGAATTCCCTTTATTCTCTAGATAAGCCACAAGACTATTCATTGTTTTTTCAAGGTTATTTAATTTGATAACAAAATTATCATCATTAAAGTCAGTTGAGAAAAGTTTGATTATGTTTTTATCAAAAATTGTAGAGTCATAGAAAATAGATATGCTTTTAGTTTTTTTATTCAATGAGTAAGTTGCTGAGTATAAATTGTCCTTATAATTAACACTTCTAAGATGATTGTTTATAAAACCAATTTCAGAAAGTTGTTTCGAAACAGAATCTAATTCATTGTAAACACTACTTTTGCTTTCATGTTTTTTTTTAAAACTGATAGCGTTTACAATAGGACTATCCAATGAATCATTCGTTATTATTTTTAATTCTAAATTTTGGCCAATTAAATTTGAAATTCCTAAAAGGAAAATAAGAGTATATATATAAGGTGTGAAATTGAATTTCAACGGATAGAGAATATGTTAATTAACCTTTGTCAAGGTAAGTTTTTATCTGAATACAAAAAACTTTATCAAAAATAAATTAATCCGCATTTGAATAAATAGAAATTTGTTGTACATTTGCACTCTCTTAAAAAAGAGGTTTAACAAATAAAAAACGTAAACAATCACAAATTAGTATGCCAACTATACAACAATTAGTACGCAAAGGAAGAACCAGTATAACTAAGAAGAGTAAATCGGCGGCTTTAAATTCATGTCCTCAGAGAAGAGGAGTATGTACTCGTGTTTACACAACGACACCTAAAAAACCTAACTCAGCAATGAGAAAAGTAGCAAGGGTTCGTTTAACAAACGGAAACGAGGTTAATGCATACATCCCTGGAGAAGGACATAATTTACAAGAGCATTCGATAGTATTAGTTAGAGGAGGAAGAGTTAAAGATTTACCTGGAGTTAGATATCACATAGTTCGTGGAGCATTAGATACTGCTGGTGTTGAGGGGAGAACTCAACGTCGATCTAAATACGGAGCAAAACGTCCAAAGTAAGTTTATTAAAACAATTAATGTAAAGACATGAGAAAAAGAAGAGCGAAAAAAAGAATTCTTTTACCGGATCCAAAGTTTAATGACCAAATGGTTACACGTTTTGTAAATAACTTAATGTGGGATGGTAAAAAATCAGTAGCTTTTAAAGTATTTTATGATGCGCTAGATATCGTAGAAGAAAAGAAACAAGACGAAGAAAAATCATCGTTAGAGATATGGAAAGATGCTTTAGGTAATGTAATGCCACAAGTCGAGGTTCGTAGCCGAAGAGTTGGTGGAGCAACATTTCAAATTCCACAGCAAATTAGACCAGACCGTAAGATTTCTATGGCCATTAAATGGTTGATTTCTTATACAAGAAAACGTAACGAAAAAACAATGGCACAAAAACTAGCCGCAGAGATATTAGCTGCTGCTAAAGAAGAAGGTGCTGCTGTTAAGAAAAGATTGGATGTTCATAAGATGGCTGAGGCTAATAAAGCATTCTCACACTTCAGATTTTAATAGGAAATGGCAAGAGATTTAAAATTTACTAGAAATATTGGTATTGCTGCGCATATTGATGCAGGGAAGACCACTACAACTGAACGTGTATTGTATTATACAGGGGTTTCTCACAAGATTGGTGAAGTACATGATGGTGCTGCAACAATGGACTGGATGGAACAAGAGCAAG
>CAWVTS010000042.1:0-15208 GCA_963933045.1 uncultured Lutibacter sp.
ATATCTAGAATATGTAAATGATAGTCATTTACATGATTTAGCTAAATTTATGTTTGGATTTAGTATTTTCTGGACATACCTATGGTTCTCACAGTTTATGTTAATTTGGTATGCAAATATTCCAGAGGAAGTAACATACTATGTACAACGTTTTGAAGAAATAAAAGTGCCGTTTTTCGCCATGGTTGTTATGAATTTCGCATTCCCAATACTAGTTTTAATGAATAGTGATTATAAGAGATTACCTTGGTTTATTGTTATGGCAGGTGTAATCGTACTAGTAGGTCATTATATTGATGTATATGTTTTAATTACACCAGGTTCAGTTGGAGCACAATGGAAATTTTTATCACCTGAGGTTATAGGTTCAGCATTGTTCTTCTTAGGCTTGTTTATTTTAGTTGTATTTACAGCATTAACTAAAGCGCCATTAAAAGTAAAAGGAAATCCATTTATCAAAGAAAGTGAACAATTTCACTATTAATTTTTTATAGAAAATAAAGAAATATGTTAGCGTTAATTTATATTTTAATAGCAGTATTAATAGCAAGTACTTTTTGGCAGTTGACCAATGTGTTTAACCTAAAAAAGAATATTGCAACGGAAGAGGATAATGATCAACAAGGTAAATTGATGTTTGCTTTTATGATTTTCTTTTACGGTTTGATGATATTTTCTTTCTGGAAATATTGGTCTGTATTATTGCCCGAGTCTGCTTCTTTAGAAGGAGAGCAAATAGACAATTTATATAACATTTCAATGTTATTGATATTGTTTGTACAGGCAATAATGCAATATTTATTATTTTATTTTGCTTACAAGTATAGAGGAATCAAAGGAAGGAAGGCGTTATTTTATGCTGACAGTCATAAGTTAGAGACAATATGGACGGTAACTCCAGCAGCAGTTTTAGCAGTATTGATTATTTACGGATTGTCAGTTTGGATAGACATTACAGACACTTCTGATTTAGAAGATCCATTAGTGATAGAGTTATATGCGAAACAGTTTAATTGGGAAGCAAGATATGCAGGGAAAGACAATACATTAGGTAAGGCAAACGTAAGATTCATTAAAGGAATTAATACAATAGGAGTAGATATGACTGATTTAAATTCAGTTGATGATATTCCAGTCCGTAATGAATTGCATTTACCAAAGGGTAGACCGGTAATATTTAAGTTCCGTTCACAAGATGTTTTACATTCGGCTTATATGCCTCACTTTAGAGCTCAAATGAATTGTGTTCCTGGAATGGTTACTCAATTTGCTTTTACACCTTCTATGACTACAGAAGAAATGCGGAGGAATGAAAAAATTGTTGCTAAAGTAGAAAACATTAATAGGATTAGAGCAGAAAAAGGAGAAGATGCTTATGAATTTGATTACTTATTATTATGTAATAAAATTTGTGGAGCATCACATTATAATATGCAAATGAAGATTGTTGTACATGAAGAAGCCGATTTTAATAATTGGTTATCTGAACAACAAACTATGATTCAAGTAATAAAATAATAAATACGATTCAAAAAAAGATTTAGATTATGTCAGATCATCATCATAAAGAAACATTTATAACTAAATATATTTTTAGTCAAGATCATAAAATGATTTCTAAACAATATCTTATTACTGGTATTTTTATGGGAGTAATAGGTGTTTTTATGTCTATGCTATTCCGTTTACAAATTGCATGGCCAGAGCATTCATTTAGTTTAATTGAAGCATTTTTAGGAAGACATCAAGATGGAGGAGTAATGACTCCAGATATTTATTTAGCATTAGTTACAATCCATGGTACTATTATGGTCTTTTTTGTGCTAACTGCTGGGTTGAGTGGTACTTTTAGTAATCTTTTAATTCCATTACAGATTGGAGCAAGAGATATGGCGTCTGGATTTTTAAATATGATTTCATACTGGTTATTTTTCTTATCAAGTATTATAATGGTGATATCTCTTTTTGTTGAAGCTGGACCAGCATCATCAGGTTGGACAATTTACCCTCCTTTAAGTGCGTTACCACAAGCAATTCCAGGTTCAGGAGCAGGAATGACTTTATGGTTAGTTTCTATGGCTATATTTGTAGCCTCTTCATTATTAGGTGCTTTAAATTATATAGTAACTGTTCTAAATTTAAGAACAGTTGGAATGAAAATGACCCGTTTGCCATTGACTATTTGGGCATTTTTTGTAACAGCTATTATTGGTGTAGTTTCATTTCCAGTATTATTATCAGCAGCTTTATTATTAATTTTTGATAGAAGTTTTGGGACATCATTCTACTTGTCAGATATTTTTATTGATGGAAGCGTTCTGCATTATCAAGGTGGTTCTCCAGTATTATTTGAACACTTGTTCTGGTTTTTAGGGCATCCTGAAGTATATATTGTTTTGTTACCAGCATTAGGTATTACATCTGAAGTTATTGCAACCAACTCTCGTAAACCAATTTTTGGATATAGAGCAATGATTGGCTCAATTATAGCAATTGCATTTTTATCAACTATTGTTTGGGGTCACCATATGTTTATCACAGGAATGAATCCATTCTTAGGATCTGTATTTACATTTACAACATTATTAATTGCAATACCGTCAGCGGTAAAAGCCTTTAATTATATAACTACATTGTGGAAAGGAAACTTACAAATGAATCCCGCCATGTTGTTCTCAATTGGTTTAGTGTCTACCTTCGTTTCTGGTGGATTAACAGGACTTATTTTAGGAGATAGTGCACTTGATATTAACGTTCATGATACGTACTTCGTAGTTGCGCATTTCCACCTAGTTATGGGTGTATCTGCTATTTATGGAATGTTTGCGGGAGTATATCATTGGTTTCCGAAAATGTTTGGTAGAATGATGAATAAGACATTAGGATATTGGCATTTCTGGATTACAGCAATTGCTGCATATGGAGTGTTTTTCCCTATGCACTTTGTTGGACTTGCAGGTCTTCCACGTAGATATTATATGAATACAGCATTCCCTTATTTTGATGATTTATCAGATATTAATGTTGTCATTACATTATTTGCTCTTCTTGGTGGTATATCACAATTAATATTCTTAGGAAACTTCTTTTGGAGTATTTATAAAGGAACAAAAGCAACAAAAAACCCTTGGAAATCTAACACTCTAGAGTGGACAACTCCAGTAGAGCACATTCATGGTAACTGGCCTGGAGAAATCCCTGAAGTTCATCGTTGGCCATATGATTATAGTAAGCCTGGACGTGACGAAGATTGGGTGTCTCAAGCTGTTCCATTAGCGGATGGAGAAGAATCATCTTAAATCCAAGCACATTAAATTTACAAAAACCTTTCTATTGATTTAGAAAGGTTTTTTATTTCTTACCTTTGTTTGTGCTGAGCCTGTTTCAGTATCTCAATGATAAATTATGAATGAAAATTTAGATCCAAGTAATGCTAATTTTACCAATGATGAGTTGGATGTAGAAAAGAAGTTACGTCCTTTATCTTTTGATGATTTTGCAGGTCAAGAACAAATATTAGAGAATTTAAAGATTTTTGTTGAAGCAGCAAACCAAAGGGGTGAAGCATTAGACCATACTTTATTTCATGGACCTCCAGGGCTAGGTAAAACAACCTTAGCACATATACTTGCAAGTGAATTAAATGCTGGAATTAAGATTACTTCTGGACCAGTTTTAGATAAACCAGGAGATCTAGCAGGTTTGCTAACTAATTTAAGCGAAAGAGACGTCTTGTTTATTGATGAAATTCATCGTTTAAGCCCTATTGTTGAAGAGTATTTATATTCAGCAATGGAAGACTATCGAATAGATATTATGATTGAATCAGGGCCAAATGCTCGTTCTGTTCAAATAGATTTAGAACCATTTACTTTGGTAGGGGCAACTACTCGTTCAGGATTGCTTACAGCTCCAATGAGAGCGCGTTTTGGTATCAGTAGTAGATTAGAATATTATAATACTGAATTACTCACAACTATAGTTCAGCGTAGTGCAACTATTCTCAAGGTTCCTATCTCTATGGAAGCAGCTATTGAAATTGCAGGGAGAAGTAGAGGGACGCCAAGAATTGCAAATGCACTATTAAGAAGAGTACGTGATTTTGCTCAAATAAAAGGAAATGGTAGTATAGATATTAACATAGCAAAATATGCTTTAGAAGCTTTAAATGTTGACGCTCATGGATTAGATGAAATGGATAATAAAATCTTATCTACCATCATAGATAAGTTCAAAGGAGGCCCCGTAGGGATTAGTACACTTGCAACTGCAGTTAGTGAAAGTTCTGAAACATTGGAAGAAGTGTATGAACCTTTTTTAATTCAACAAGGTTTTATTATGCGTACTCCTAGAGGAAGAGAAGTTACAGAGTTAGCATATAAACATCTTGGTAAAATAAAAGGAAGAAGTTCAGGAGAATTATTTTAATTAAATTTAAATAAAATGAAAAAATTAAGATTATTACTTGTAGCTGTTTTATTAGTTACACTTTTTAGTTGTACTTGTAAGCAAAAAGAAGAAAAACAGACTATAATTACTTTGATTTCAGTTGATGAATTATCTAAAACTGATAATACAATACAATTATTAGACGTTAGAACACCTGAAGAATTTGAAGCAGGTTATATTAATAATGCGATGAATATTAATTTTTTTAATGATGACTTTATCACGCAAGCAACATCTAAACTAGATATAAATAAACCTGTTTATTTGTATTGTAAAGTTGGAGGTAGAAGTGGTAAAGCAGCAAAGAAGTTGAAAGAAGCAGGTTTTACAAAAGTGTATGATTTAAAAGGAGGTTTTGATAAATGGAAATCTAATTTACAACCTGTAACTGAAATAAAATAAGATGACAGCAATAGAAATTGAGAACTTAAAATGTGGTGGTTGTGCTAGTACTATTAAAAAAAGGTTAAGTGAAATTGATGGTTTAAATAGTGTTGATGTAAACCTGGATTCTTCTGAAGTGATTTTAGATACAGATAATACTGAATTACTAATTTTAGTAAAAAATAAACTATCCAAATTAGGGTATCCAGAAGTTGGAGCAAACAATTCTGTTTTAAAACAAGCCAAATCATTTGTTAGTTGTGCAATCGGAAGAATGAATAAAGAATAATAACTTAATTATATATCAATATGAATAAAAATGTTGGAAAAATAGACAAAACCTTAAGGATAGTTTTAGCCTTGGTTGCTACTTATTTTGCATATAATCAAGTTTTTGAATATTCATGGATAACTTATGGACTATATGGAATTGCAATTATACTATTATCTACTTCACTTATGAATAGTTGCCCATTATATTCTATTCTTGGAAAGAGTACTTGTAAAGTCAATTTAGAAAATTAAATAATTATACATATTAAACTAAGTGGTTTTTATTTAAAATATACTCTTTGGTATAAAATAAGACAATAATGAATAAAATTTTAGAGAGTAAAACAAAGGTGAGATTTCAAGATTGTGATCCTTTTAATCATTTAAATAATGCCAAGTATATAGATTACTTAATCAATGCAAGAGAAGATCAATTGATAGAGAAATTTGATTTAGATATTTATAAAATTGCTTTTACTGAAGGTGTTGGTTGGGTTACAGGCTCAAATCAAATTAGTTATTTGAGACCTGCTCTAACAATGGAAGTAGTAACTATTCAGTCTCAATTAATCAGATATACAACCAAATCTATTTTGGTAGAATTGCGAATGTTTAATGAAGATAAAACAGAGTTGAAATGCATTATGTGGTCTAAGTTTGTTCATCTTGATATGAAAACAAAACGGTCTATTGAATACTCAAAAAAATATATAGATTTGTTTGAAAGCGTTCTATTATCTGTTGATGAAAAAATATTTGAAGATAGAATTAAAGCAATTCTCAAAAAAAGAACGTAGTAAAAATTAAATTCTCATTTACTACGCTCAAATTGATTTCTTAGAATTTCAAAGTCACTCCAATTAAGAAGTTCCTTGTAGCTTGTGGAAAATATCCTTGAACTTCAAATGATGTAGGTCCAGTCCAATAATCTAAATACGTATAACCTCTATCAACATATTCTTTATCGAAAACATTATTTACAAGTCCTGTAAATACAATTGATTTAAAAATTAAGTTGGTCTCTAATTCATAAGAAATATTAAAGTCACTTGTAAAATAACTGTCGAGTTTTGATGCTTCAGTTTCTGTATTGCTTAAATATTGTTCTCCGACAAATTTTGACAATAAAGTCAATTGAAATTTATCAGATGGACTGTACATAAAAGCATTTCCGGCAACAATACTAGGAGAAAAAGCAATTTCTGAATCACCTAAAAAGGTTGTAGTATTATCTCTGTTGATGGAAAAGTCATTAATTTTATTTGAACTTAAAGAGATATTTGGACGAATTGAGATTTTATCATTCAATTGAATGTCCGCATCAATTTCTAGACCTAACCTATAACTGTCATCAACATTTTCTCTCGTATAATCTCCTGTATCATCAATATCTCCAGTTAAAATTAACTGATTTGCATATTGCATATAGTAAATATTGGCGCTCACTTTAATATTATCTGTTCTCAGTCTCCAACCTAATTCATAGTCGTTCATTTTTTCAGATTTCACATTGATATTCAATTCAAAATCTTTACGGTTTGGTTCTCTATTGGCTCTTGAATATGAAGTGTATAGGCTGTTATTGTCATTCATTCTATAGGTAAACCCAATTTTTGGATTGAAAAAACTAAAGTTTGATGCTACATTTATAGCGTTCCTGTCTGAAGTTAAACCAACAGTAGAATAATTCACAAATCTTCCTTGTAGATCAATATAAGTTTTTAGTTTTTCTGAAAGGTTAAAAGTAACTTTTGAAAAAAGGCTAAAATCTTTTTTAACAGCATCACTTTCATAATATTTATCTCGAATAGAAGCGTTTTGAGCAAACTCTTTTGCCCAAATAACTTCTCCAAAATGATCTCCAGAGTAATTGCTATATGAAATTCCAGAGATTACTTTTAGTTTTTCAGAATTATAATTTGCATTAAAATTGGCTACATAAAAATCATTTTTCAACCATCTACGAACTATTAAGTCTGTCCTGCTTCCATCAGTTGCAACAACTAAATCTGCATAATCTTCAGGTTTTTTTTCAGATTTAAATTGTTCAAAATAACCTTCTCCATGTGTAAAGTTTAAGCCAAGGTTAGTCGACCAATTCTCATTTAATTTTTCATTCCAATGCAATTGATAATGATCTTGCTGATAGTTGTCAGTTTCGTTATCATACGTATAAGGATTCTGTCTTCTATCTTCTTTTAATTCATCGGCAGATAAACCAAACCATGATTGGTATGTTTTTTCTTTCCCTCCAAACGCCAACGCCTTAATGAGAGTATTATCATCTATATATGAGCCTTGTAAAAAATATGATTTTAAATCAGAAAATGCTCGGTCTACATATCCGTCAGAATAAATATTTGATACGCGTCCAGCTAATTCAATACTTCGATTGCGCTCAGTGTTCATATTTAATTTTCCTGTAGAAAATTTCACAGTATGTTTTCTTGTTCCATATGATCCAAATGAATTTGAAATTTCCCCATTCGCTATATCAGATATAGCATCTGTTAAAATATTTAAACTCGCGCCAAATGCACCAGAACCATTAGTTGATGTTCCAACTCCTCGTTGTAATTGTAAACTTTGTGTAGACGATGCGAAATCGCCCATATTTACCCAAAATGTGCCTTGACTCTCAGCATCATTATAAGGAATTCCGTTTACGGTAACATTCACTCTAGAAGCATCTGAACCACGAACACGAATATAGGTATAACCAACTCCAGCACCAGCGTCAGAAGATGTTACTACATTAGGCATATAATTCATTAAGATTGGGATATCTTGCCCTAAGTTACGTTTATAAATTTCTTTTTTTGATAAATTTGAATGGGTTACTGGAGAATCAGAATTAACTCTAACTGCTTGTACAATCACTTCATCTAAAAAATTAATAGAATCTTTTTTAGTCTCTTTTTGAGCATAGATTGAACTTACAAGTAATAAAAAAACAAGTGTTATTTTTTTCATTTTAATACATATTAAAACGAATAAAAAGAGGTAATTATTCGAAAATTGAATAATTCATAATAATACTCATAATGAGTATTTTATTGTTGTGCAAATTGGCGATTTTCGCCTCCCTAAACAGCATTACCTGTTCCAGGTTCATTGGGTATGATCTCAGCCGATGAAGGCACCCCTTTTTTGAGAACGGTACAAATGTATAAAGAAATAACAATCTAAAAATATAAATTTGATTTAATTTTTTCTAAAATTGGAAATTAGGTTTGAAAGCTAAAATTAGCCGTACCTTTGCGACTTCATACAGGAATGACTCTAAATTTAAATTGTCGTTTCACAAACAATTTATATGTCATTTAAATCCCTAGGATTAATCCCAGAATTACTTAAAGCCGTTGAAAAACAAGGCTATACAATACCTTCACCTATTCAAGAAAAGGCAATTCCAAAAGTACTAGAACGCAAAGATGTATTAGCATCTGCTCAAACAGGAACTGGAAAAACTGCAGGGTTTACATTGCCAATCCTTCAGATATTACATCAAACTAAGAAAGAAGGAAGAAGACCTGTTCGCGCCTTAGTCTTAACTCCAACAAGAGAATTAGCGGCTCAAGTACATAAAAATGTAGTTGATTACAGCCAGTTTTTAGATATAAAATCTACAGTAATTTTTGGAGGCGTAAATGCAAAACCTCAGATAAAATCATTGAAATATGGTGTAGATGTTGTTGTTGCAACTCCTGGGCGTTTATTAGATTTGATTGATCAAAGAGCACTGTCTTTAGGTAGAGTTGACATTTTAGTTTTAGATGAAGCAGATAGGATGTTAGATATGGGATTCTTGAGGGACATTAAGAAAATTATTGCAATGATGCCGAAGAAAAGACAAAATTTATTGTTTTCTGCAACATTCTCTAAGGAAATAAAAAAATTAGCTGAAGGAATCTTACACCAACCTATACTTGTAGAAGCAGAGCCAGAGAATTCAACTGCAGAAATGGTAGTTCAAAAGGCATATAGAGTTGATAAAAATGATAAGATTGATTTTACGATCAAGTTAATTTCTGATGGTAATTGGAAACAAGTATTAATTTTTACGAGAACAAAACATAGAGCAAATAAACTAAGTGAAAAATTGGTGAAAGCAGGGATTTCGTCTGCAGCAATTCACGGAAATAAAAGTCAGGGAGCAAGAACAAAAGCGCTTGAAGGTTTTAAAAACGGACAAGTTAGAGTGTTAGTTGCAACTGATATTGCAGCTCGAGGATTGGATATTCCATTATTACCCCATGTAGTTAATTTTGAATTGCCAAATGTGCCTGAAGATTATGTACATAGAATTGGACGTACAGGTAGAGCAGGAGCAAGTGGTGAAGCAATTTCATTGGTTGATATTGATGAAAAAGAATATGTTAGGGATATAGAAAAGTTGTTAGGGCACAAAATAAAAACTGAAATTGTAGAAGGTTTTGAGCCTACAGCTAAACCATCTGAGAATAAACCTAAGCAAAATAATAGTAGAAATAATAACAGAAACAAATCTCGTAATTCTAAACCTAAAGACGCTAATTCGCAAGGAAATAGTAATAGTAGAAGAAATACCAATAGAAAGAGGAGTAGATAAATTACTCAATTTTTGGCTTTCTACGATTTGTTTTTTTAAGCGCATGTCGACTTTTCTTTTCCAATCGTTTTCTAATACCTGCTCTACTAGGTTTTGTTCTTTTTCGAGCTTTTTTAATAATTAATCCATCAGAAATAATCTTCAAGAATCGGTTGGTAATAATCTCTTTGTTCTTATGCTGACTTCTACTTTCAGAACAGTTTAAAGTTAAAATATTACCGTTAATAAGGCGCGTTTTTAAACTAACTTTTAGCCTTTCTTTTTCATTATCATTTAAAGAGTTTGATGAAGAAATATCAAAAGTTAAAACAACTTTAGATGAAACTTTATTTACATGTTGACCTCCTGCACCACTTGCTCTAACGGCTTTAAAGCTTAATTCTTTCCTGATTTTTTCAAGATCCATTAATATAAATCTTGATTTAAATTATGATGCATAAAGTGCATGTCCAAATCAATTAAAGAATCAGAAAAATTATCCAAATTTTCTCTTTCTGACAGTAATTTATCAATGGCTTCGGTTGCTAGTTTTAATCGAACTTCTTTATCTCCTTTTAATAAAATATAAGGTCTTTTATGTTTCCTTAGTGCACTTTCAAATGCATTAAACATTTCTAATCTTTCTGCTGGTTTGTCACGTAAATCATCAGCTTCCCAAGGTGTATCTATATAGGTTAAAAGGTATAAATCATAGTTATTTTTAGTTGCAGCTTCTTCAAGTTTAGTGTCGACTTTTCCACCATAATATTCCTCCGAATAGACTTTAGTTTCAAGTAAATCAGTATCACAGATAAGAACCTTATCAGCTTTTTTTGCCAATAAATTTTCTAACTTCATTTGCCCTTTTGCAATTGGAATTAAGTCTGAATTTTCACAAGTTTTCCGTTCGTTATTCCATTTTTCTTGCAAGTATTCACGTGCGTATTCAGGAGTCCAAACAGTATTATAGTGTCTAGCTAATTGATTTGAAAGTGTTGTCTTTCCAGTAGATTCTGGTCCAAACAAAACTATTTTTATAATATTTACTTTTTCTTGTCTAAGTTCCTTTTCCATAGAATATACCCTTGTATTGCTAATATTAAAAATAGAGTGTATTGAATTCCAGTAAAACCGTAACCTTTAACAAAATATAAAGGAATTGAAACGACATTTCCTACAATCCAAAAAAGCCAATGTTCTATTTTTTTATTGGCCATTAACCACATTGCTGCAAAAAATATTCCTGTTGTAAATGTGTCTAAATAAGGTGTTCCTTCTCTAAAACTAGTTAAATTTCCTGACATAAGTTTCTCAGAAGCATAATTTACACTTTCAGTAAAGTTTAAATTGTTTGGCATTATATTGTAATAACGATATACAATAATCACAAATATAGAAGTAAATAAAAAGATGCCAAACGTCTTTAATCTATCAGTTTTATTGGTTCTTGAAATAGGAATATGGCTTTTTTTATCATCTATTATTTTACGCCACATATACCAACCATAAACACTCATGATTGTATAGTAAATATTGATAATTAGATCGCCATACAAACTCCATTTTGACAAAAGGTATACATAAATTACGGTACTAATTATACCTGTTGGAAACACTAAAATATTTTCTTTTTTAGCATAAAAAACACTAATCACACCAAATAATGCTGCAATGAATTCCAATGCAATATTTAAAGCAGAAGCAGTTCTATATGGCTCAATAAAAAAGTCTATGATCTCACTCATAAAATAGATGTTAAGATGTTATTGTTTTTTTCAAATGCTGTTCCTATGACAATCATATCAGCACCATTTTGATAGGCGTTTTCAAGCTGTTTTTTACTTCTGATTCCTCCGCCGACTATCAGTGGGATTGAAATATTCTCTGATACTTTTTTGATAATTTCTTGGCTGACCGCCTTGGTTGCTCCACTTCCTGCTTCAAGATATATCAATTGTTTTCCCATCAATTCTCCAGCCATCGCTGTCATTGTAATATCTTCCATATTGGATTGAGAAATAGGAGTAGTATTGCTTACTTTCTGTACTGATGTTTTAACGCCACCATCAATTAAAATATATCCTGTTGGAATAATTTCTAACGAAGTTTCTTTTAATTTATTTACAGATTTTACTTGTTGGCCGATTAAATATTCTGGATTTCGCCCAGAGATTAATGACAAGAATAAAAGTGCGTCAGCAGTGTTTGAAATTTGAGAAAAATCACCAGGAAAGAGTATGATAGGAATGGTAGTTAATTTATTGATTCCTTTTACAATAGTATCAGTTTTTCCATTATCAACGTTACTTCCACCAACAAAAATAAAATCAACAGTATTAGAATTAATTTTTTCAATAATTAGCGGTAAATTTTGAACAGTTAGTTTATCAGGATCTAATAAAATGGCGAGTAACTTTCTACCTGTCTGCTTACAATTTTTAATATGCCCAAGAATATTTTTTGACATATTATTTTATTGCATAGACACATGTAAAACCTTCAAATTCTAAAAAGGAAATATTGTAAGTAGAATTATCATCAATAAAACGAATAGAAGCAACTGTACGACCGTCATCAAAAGAAAAATCTTGAACATTTATGTCTTGTAAGAAACTTAATCCTTTTTGTTCATAGATTTTATATAATGATTCTTTTGCACCCCAAACAATGGTTAATTTTCGAACTAAAGCATCGTGATTTGCCAACGTTTTATATTCTTCAAATGGTGTAAATTTATGTGCAATTCTTACAATTTTATCACGCTGTTTTTCAATATCTATTCCTACAGGATGATTGTCGCTAACAATAATAGCAGCAAAGTTAAAAGAATGCGTAATCGAAATAAACTTTCCGTCAGTTAAATGAGGTTTCCCAAATTCATCATAAAATAAATCTTTGTCTTCATAACCTTCTTCTGCTAACAAATGCCGAATGCTCATAAAACCTCTTTTATGTAATTCAGATTTCATTGAATTAACTCTAATTTGACAAAGATTCGTTAATTCAATATCTTTAGAAAGTTCATCAAAAGACTCTTCAATTTTCCAGATTAAAATCTTTGTTTGATTTGTAGTTTGTATAGATTTGTAAAGAGGCATATTATTTCAAAGGTATTTTGTAATTTTGCACTTCAAAAATATACAATTATGAGCACAGAAACATCAACATATGTGAATTTTAAGGTAAAAGACATTAATCTTGCAGAATGGGGAAGAAAGGAAATCTTATTAGCAGAGGCTGAAATGCCTGGACTAATGTCATTAAGAGAAGAGTATGGAGATTCTCAACCATTAAAAGGAGCTAGAATAGCTGGATGTTTACACATGACAATCCAAACGGCTGTTTTAATAGAAACTCTACAAGCACTCGGTGCTGAAGTTACTTGGAGTTCTTGTAATATTTTTTCTACGCAAGATCAAGCTGCTGCTGCAATTGCTGCTGCTGGAACTGCAGTGTATGCCTGGAAAGATATGACAGAAGAAGAATTTGACTGGTGTATAGAACAGACATTATTCTTTGGAGAAGATAAAAAACCATTAAACTTAATTTTAGATGATGGTGGAGATTTAACCAATATGGTTTTGGATAGATATCCAGAATTGGCTGCTGGAATTAATGGTTTATCAGAAGAAACGACGACAGGAGTTCACCGTTTATACGATAGAGTAAAAGCTGGAACGTTACCAATGCCAGCAATTAATGTAAACGATTCAGTTACCAAGTCTAAATTTGATAATAAATACGGATGTAGAGAATCTG
This sequence comes from uncultured Lutibacter sp., assembly GCA_963933045.1. GTDB lineage: Bacteria > Bacteroidota > Bacteroidia > Flavobacteriales > Flavobacteriaceae > Urechidicola. Next base: position 13,436 of record CAWVTS010000042.1, read on the forward strand.
CTGTAGATGCAATCAGAAGAGCAACAGATACTATGCTAGCAGGAAAACGTGTAACTGTATGTGGTTATGGTGATGTAGGAAAAGGAACTGCTGCTTCTTTTAGTGGTGCAGGTTCTATTGTTACTGTTACAGAAATAGATCCTATTTGTGCGTTGCAAGCTGCAATGGATGGTTTTGAAGTAAAAAAATTAGAAACAGTGATTGCTAATTCTGATATTATTATTACTACTACAGGAAATAAAGATATTATTCAAGGACGTCATTTCGAAGCAATGAAAGACAAAGTAATTGTATGTAATATTGGACATTTTGATAATGAAATTGATATGGCTTGGTTAAATAAAAACCACGGACATACGAAAGATACTATCAAACCTCAAGTTGACAAATATAATATTGCTGGAAATGATATTATTCTTTTAGCAGAAGGACGTTTAGTGAATTTAGGCTGTGCAACAGGTCATCCAAGTTTTGTAATGTCTAATTCATTTACAAATCAGACTTTGGCACAATTAGAATTATGGAACAATAGAGATGCTTACGAAAATGAAGTATATATGTTACCTAAACATTTAGATGAAAAAGTAGCGAAATTGCATTTGGCAAAAATCGGTGTAGAATTAACTGAGTTACGTTCTGATCAAGCATCTTATATTGGTGTAACTGTTGATGGACCTTATAAGCCGGAACACTATAGATATTAATGTCATTCCTGCGAAATCGAAGATTCACAAATACCTTGATTAAAAAATCATAATCAATGAGTAATGCAGGAATCTCATAAGAAAATTTAAACCCTTACAGGAAATTGTAAGGGTTTTTTCTGTCAAAAATTTTAACATTTTATATATTCCCAATTAACAGAACCTTAAAGAAGGTTTGGCTTGGTCTGAAGTAGCAATACAACGTAATAGCAATTTTCAAACGTTAATTACCAAAGCGGGTATTTTAAATGCACTTGGAAAATCAACTGAAGCAAACACAATTTTTGAGCAAGCAGCCGTCAATGCAACTATTCCACAGATCAATGTTTTGGGCTATCAGTTTTTAGGTACGAAACAGTATGATGAAGCCATTAAATACTTCAAAATGAATGTAAAAAATGATCCTAAAAATGAAAATGGTTATGATAGTTTAGGCGATGTTTATAAAGCCAAAGGCGATAAAGCGAATGCAATTAAAAATCATAAAAAAGCACTAATATTAAATCCTCTAGCAAATATTAAAGTTGCCTCTGAAGCTTCTTTAAAAGAACTAGGAGCAATGTAAAATTTAGTTTTTTCTTTTTTTTTGAAAGGCAACATTAATTTTTAATGTTGCCTTTCTTTTTTATATAGTTATAGCGCTTAATTCACTAATATTTTCGATGTTATTTTCATCTAAACTATATTGATACAAGCCATTTTCTCCAATAAGAATAAGTAGATTATCCTTAATAATCACATCAAAAGCATTTTTATTAATAGAATTTACTAAAACAGAATCTGAAGGGTTTGAAATGTCAAATATTTTTATTTCATCATCACATACGAATAGATAATCATTATATAAACCAATTCCAATTGGACGAATTAAATTTCTAGATGAAATTAAAATAGGATTTAAAACATTGGAAATATCATAAATTTCTAAAACATTTAAATCATTTCCACAAACAACTTCAGTATGTAATGTTACAAAAGCATGAGTTTCATTTGCAATAACTGGATCACAAGCTGTGAAATGATTAACTTCTGAAAGGAGAGATGGACTTTCTGGATTGTCAATACTGTA
>CAWVTS010000043.1:0-15178 GCA_963933045.1 uncultured Lutibacter sp.
CCGTATATAATTTATTGCTGGCTTCTTGCCTACTTACGAAAGCCCTAGCGGACTTTCTTTGTCCGTAATTATTTACTAAATTTGTTGCTTTAAACACGCAACAAACCATATACAAACACGTTGTACTTAATTTAAAAAAATGAACAAAATGAAATTAATTGGAATACTTTTCCTTATCGTGAACCTTTCTGTTTTTGCACAAACAAACGACTGGAACACACTGAATGAAAAAAACTACTCAATCGAATATCCGAGTGATTGGGAATTAAATAAATCCGGTCAAATGGGTACTAAATTTATTCTTTTTAGTCAATTAACATCAAAGAATGACCAGTTTAAAGAAAATGTAAATTTAATTGTTCAAGATTTGACTGGACACAACATAGACCTAAATCAATATGTTGAAATTTCTGAAAATCAAATAAAAACAATGATTACTGATGGCAATATTATCTCAAGTGAACGAGTAAAGAAAGATGAAAAGGAATTTCAAAGAGTTATTTATACAGGAAAACAAGGAATATATGATTTGCAATTTGTACAGTATTATTGGGTTGAAAATAACAATGCATATGTACTAACATTGACCTGCGAAATAACCGTATTTACAGACTTTAAGAATACTGGAGAAAAGATATTAAATAGTTTTGAAATAAGGAAAAACTAAGTACAACAATGGCTATAGTTAATACGGGTTTTGGTGCTTAACCCAAAGTTTAGAGCTTTTAACCAAGTCCGCCAAATCTTTTGATTTGGCTTTAGAACAAAAAAGATAAAACAAAATAAAAAGTTTTGGCTAAGTGCTTAATCGGAAATTAATCGTTTTTTAATCCCGTACTAATAATAGCCGAGACGTTACCTGCAAGCTCAAAAAAATCCACCGCACGGTCAAGCACATTTGTAGCTCCGTGCCTCTGCCACAAAAGAGCTTACCCTTCCCCACCACCACTTACGAGATAACAACGAATATTTTCACTATAATTCAATGAGTTTTTGTAAATTGCACACGAATTAATAAATAAGGTTTAAAATGAACCGATTAAAGGAAATTTTAAAGACTAAAGGAATAAGTCAAACTTGGCTTGCTGAACAAATGGACAAAAGTTATACGACCATTAATGAATACGCAAGAAACAAAAGACAACCAAGTCTTGAAGACTTGTACAAATTAGCAGATGTATTACAAATTGATGCTAGTGAATTTTTAGTAAAGACGAAAAAAAAAGAATGAGTAAAGAAAAGTTTACGTTTATAGATTTATTTGCTGGATGTGGAGGCTTGAGTGAAGGATTTTTAGCATCTAATTCATTTGTTGGATTAGCTCATGTTGAATGGGAATTACCTATGGTAAATACTTTAAGAAAAAGATTGGTCACAAAATGGAAGCATTCAGAAGAAGATGCTAAAAAGCAAGTTATTCATTTTGACATACAAAAAACAAATGAACTCATTAATGGTGGATGGAGTGAAGAAACATCTAAATTATATGAAAAGAATAATCATAAATCGATTATTAATAAAGGTTTAAAAGGATTAGTTGGTAAAAAAAAGGTTGACATTATTATTGGAGGTCCTCCATGTCAAGCATATTCAATTGCTGGAAGGGCGCAAGATAAAAACTCAATGAAAGAGGATTATCGAAATTATTTGTTTGAAAGTTTTGTAAAGGTAGTTGATGAATTTCAACCCAAAATTTTCGTTTTTGAAAACGTACCAGGTATGTTAAGTGCTGAACCTGGTGGAGTTAAAGTTACAGACAGAATATACAAAGCGTTTGATGAAATTGGATACGACATAACTGTTCCGAATAATTTAAAGGATAGAGTTTACGTTGCAGATGATTTTGAGGTACCTCAAAAAAGAAGAAGGTTAATTATCGTTGGAACAAGGAAAGAATACAATTATAACTTAGAAGAAATTTACGAAAGTATTGACGCTGAAAAATCAGTAGATAAAAAGACTGTAAAGGATGCTCTATTTAACCTCCCAAAAATTTTACCGTTAAAAGAATCTAAAAAAATAAAGGGTAAAAATGTATCACATGAAGTAATTAAAAATGTTGATGAAATTAATCAACATGAGCCAAGACACAGTAATGAGAGAGATGTAAAAGTTTTTAAGAAGTGGGTAGAAGAAGATATGAATACAAAATCTTTGAAAGAAAAGATTGAATTTTATAATAATTTACATAATAAAAATTCTAAACATGCTAAGTACAGAAATTTAGAATGGAATAAATCTTCACCTACCATAGTAGCTCATCTTTATAAAGATGGATTAATGTTTATTCATCCAGATGCAAAACAAGCTAGAACAATTACAATTCGAGAAGCAGGACTATTACAATCATTCCCTCTAGATTATGAGTTTGTTGGAAGCAAAGGAGTCTGTTATAAAATGATTGGAAATGCAGTGCCGCCTAAAATGGCGGAGGGTATTGCCGTAGGAATAGCTAAATATTTAAAGAACCTAAAAATATGATAATATTAGTAGCTTGTGAAGAAAGTCAAGCCATAACAAAAGAGTTACGTGCTCTAGGTCATGAAGCATATAGTTGTGATTTACTCCCTTGTAGTGGAGGACGACCTGATTGGCATTTTAAGCAAGATGTTTTTAAAGTTATTAAGAACAAAGGAGGAATTCTTGAAGATGGAACAAAAGTAAAATTGAAGCAAAAGTGGGAAATGATGATCGCACACCCACCCTGTACTTTTCTCGCTGTGAGTGGTGCAAGGTGGTATTACCACCCAGATGATTCACATTTGCCTACGGAAAAAAGAAGAGCACATCCAAAATTCCCTAATAGAAGAAAGCAACAAAAGGACGCTATCACTTTTGTAGAACAACTTTTGAATGCAGATATTGATAAAATTGCTATTGAAAATCCAATAGGTGTTTTGAGCACCTCCGCAATAGGTAAACCTACACAGATTATCCAACCGTGGTGGTTTGGCGATAATGCCACTAAAACGACCTGTTATTGGACGAAAGGATTGCCTTTGCTAAAAAAAATACCAAAAGTAATTGAAGCAGAAAATAAAGAAAAACTTATTGATAAAGGTGATGTAATCACTTTATCAAGTGGAAAGAAAATGCAAAAATGGTATGCAGAGGCATTAGCTAAAGCAAAATCCCCTGAAGAAAGAAGAACACTTAGGAGTAAGACTTTCCCTGGAATGGCAAAAGAAATTGCGAAACAATGGACGAATACTGAAACTCATGACTGATAGCTTACAGAAGATTTACAAAAAATTAAGAAATGATCTGCTTTTTTATGAAAATAGATTAAAAGAAGAAAACATATCTGAGGAAGTCAGAAATCTAAATTCTCCAATAAGAATAGCTGGTGTGAGTATTCCATTCACTGATGCTGATAGAAAGACATTACTGAATAAGGCTAAAAAAGATTTTAACCTTGATGGCAAAGATCATGTACACATAAAGGGAGGTGGTTTTTACCGAGATGATAATGAAACAATTATAGATAAAACCAATTGGGAATATTATCGAAAACATAAAGATTTCATTTCAGAACATACATTTAAAGGTCAGGACAGTGTTATTGATTCAATTGATTACGAAACTGATCAGTTGATTAAGAAAATACCTAATCCAACCTTAACTGAAAACAGTAATTTTGATGTAAAAGGCTTAACACTTGGTTTTGTACAAAGTGGTAAAACAGCTAACTTTACACATTTAGCGGCCAAGGCTGCAGATTTAGGTTATAAGTTCATCATTGTTTTAGCAGGTATGACTAATACCTTACGTGCGCAAACCCAATTTAGACTAGATAAGGAACTAACTGGATTAAATCATTACAAATTAGACGAACCCTTTGTTAATTGGAATCCATCTGAAAGAAAATACAATTCACTCACTGGTGCACCAGATCAAAACGCAAGTAATAAGGATGGTGACTTCCATATTCCGGTTAAAGATTTTTCGGATCATTTTGCTCAATCAAATGATGTAACAATTATAACAATCAAAAAGCTCGCAAGAGTCGGTAATGAATATAACCCTTTTGGATCTGTTTTAGGTAGATTAATTAAGTGGATCGAGAATAGAAATGATGAATCTAACTTACCTGCCGTTTTAATAATTGATGATGAAGCTGATCAAGCAAGTATTGATGCGAATAATGATGAAAATGACCCTACCACAATAAACCACGCAATTAGATATTTGATCAGCCTATTTAATCAAGTTACATATGTAGGATATACTGCCACGCCATTTGCAAATGTTTTTATCAACGCAAATAATAATTACAGAGGGTTACCCGATCTATATCCAAAAGATTTTATTTATTCTTTACCTGAACCAAAGTTATATTTTGGAACAAATAAGTTTTTTGGCACTAAAACTAAAGAAGACACTTTGGCGTACGTAAACATTGTTCCAGAAAATGAAAGAGAAATAATTAATAATGACACTAGTCAATCAATAACTAATTCACTAGAAGAAACTATTTTAGATTTTATTTCATCAATAATAATTAGAAAATTTCGTAAAAAGGATAAGCATTGTGGAATGTTAATTCATACTGATCACAGAAATATTTATCAGGAACAGACATTTAAAAAAATAGAAGGCTATTTATTAGAATTTAAAGATAAATTAGAATTTAAAGATACCAGAATAGAGGAAAAACTAATTGAACATTGGAATAAATATGTGACGCATTGTCAATTAATTTCAACTATCAATGGTTATAAATACAGCTATCCCGAAATTCATAATTTTAATATATTATCCAATTATCAAGAAGTTTTAAACGAGATTAATATTAGAGTAATAAATGGTCTGCACGAAACATTAGATTACAAAAAAGATAATTTAAAATACCTCATTTGCATTGGTGGTAATTTAATGTCAAGAGGTGTAACTATTGAAGGCCTTACAATATCATACTACTTAAGAGATACAGCTAATTATGATACCTTATTACAAATGGGTAGATGGTTCGGTTATAGAAATGGTTATGAAGATTTATTACGTGTATACACTACAAATACAATTTCTAGTAACTTTCAGTATATAATGGGTGTTGAGGATGATCTCCGAAAAGAAATTAACAGATATCAAGAAGAAAGATTAACACCTGAGGAATTTGCGCCTAGAGTTCGAGCACATATGAGAATGGTGCCTTCTAGTAAAATGGGGAATGCTTCAATTTCAAAATCTTATTCTAAACAATCCGTTCAAACAATTTATTTGGAGAGATATATGCCTACCCTAAAAAATAACCAAAGGATAGTTAAGGATTTTATTGAAAAACATATTAAAAGTGTTGAATCAGGCACTAAAAAACATAAGGAATTAAACATTGAATTGGATCATTTGCTAGAATTTATCAATGAATATATTTTTGTTAATAAAGCAAATATTGGTTTAGATAAAGAAGATGTAATCCGTTATCTAAATAAACGTTATGATATTGGTGAATTTACAAAATTTGATTTATTAGTATCAGGTAGAAAAACCCAACGTGAAAATTCTGAATTAGATATCTATAAGAACGGTTTAGAAATAAACCCTGTAAAACGTAATGCAAGGCAAGGTACAGGTTGGAACAAAGTAGATAATAATATTGTTAACATTGGTGTTATATCAGATTCGAACGATATTCCTGAAGCTGAAACACAAGAAAGACCATTACTTATCATTTATTCAATTGATAGATTTAATTCTGATTCTTTTTTAAAAGGAAATTATGACCATGAAGGAAAATTCATTACAGAAGACGCAAAATTAATAGAAGGCTTAGAGTTTAATCCTAAAGGTATTGCTCTCGTATTCCCTAAGTCAAAAATAGCAGATGGAGAATATGATTATTTTCAACAAATATTTGAAATATGAAATTAGAATTAACTGATATAAACAACCTTGAAACATGGGAGGACTCTAATGATTCCTATAAAGCAGTGAAAATATTAGACATCCCAGAATTAGATATTTTTGGTTTTATAGATTATAAAGAAATAGTGCATATATTAATTAGATGTGACGAGTCTATATTTGAAGATGAAAATAGAAAAGGAATATCAATAGCATTAAAAAATATTGACACTCATGATAAAGGCTCGATAAATGTTCTTGATTTTTCTTGTAAACGAAATGATTTTAAAAATAATTTCATTCTAATCATAAACGAGATTATAGAAGAGACCATTAAAAGCAATAAATTAATTGAGTCTGTAAAATCAATTATTAATAAATGGTTTTATTTTTTGCAGAAACCAAAACAAGATCAACTTTCTGAAAATGAAATCATTGGACTAATTGGAGAACTACTATCCATTAAGGATTTTAATGAATATAGCACAATGGATTCTGTGATTGAGTCCTGGGTAGGTCCGTTGAAAATAAAGAGAGATTTTATATTTAACAATACAGAAATTGAAATAAAAACATCATCTACAAAAAAAGGCCATGTTCACACAGTACACGGTTTCGATCAATTATCAGCATTAAAGGATGGTCAAGTATATGTCTATTCTTGGAATATTAGTAAGGATCTTACCGTGGATAGTTTTTCTTTAAACACCCTTGTTAAGGAGATTGTTGACATTTGTGCAGACAACACTATACTAATTGAAAAATTCTATGAAAAGTTAAACTTATTAAAATTTGACTCTCGTGATAGCGAATCATATGAAGAATTTAAATTTAGATTGATAGGCAAAAAATTACTTATTGTTGACAAATCATTTCCTAAGATTGATCGGAATTCATTTAATTTTAAATTAACCTCTATGTATTTAGATTTAAATTATACTATCGATTTGAATAGTTTAGAGTCAATTGAATTCGAAAAAATAACAATCTAATGTACGATATATATATAAAAAAATTAACTCCACAAGAGTTAGGGTATAGGAAAGGACAACTTACTACTGGCGGATATTTTTATGTTTCTAAAGCGGCAGTTGGTACTTTTTTTAAAAAATTAAGTGATACAATACACAATGATTCACTCCAATTAGATTTTAATGATCCTTTTAATGAAGGTGAAATTATGAATGCGTCATATATTTTCCATAATGACCTTCATGCCCTAGAAAATGGTACTAGGAATGAATATAGAATATATTTAAATAGAGAGATTTCAAAACATGAACTGCATTTTAGACCAGATGATATTATAGTATTTTTAAAAGATGAAAACACTTTTTCAATAAAGCATTACAAAAAAAGCAATCCGATATATGAAACTTTAGATGGAATAATCAATGATAGCAAAATTAGAGGGAATCATGCCGTTTTAAAATTTAAAGAATATATAAATTATATCAGTTAAAAAAAACAATTTATATTAAATACTTGTATGCAAGGTCCAAAACCTATGAGTGCATCACTGGAATCCATTTACAGCAACATTAACAGAATTAATAAACACAAAAGGCAAGAATGAATAGCCAACGCAAATTCAAGCACATTTAAAGTTTGCTCATATAAACTACAAAAAAAAGATAAGTTAATTTAAACACTTTCATTTGAAGAACTTGAAATTATTGAGAATTGGCAAACAGATATTGAACGTTTTAATCATTAAAAGACAATTCTATTATTTCAAGAGTGATTTCCCCTTTAGCCGAAGCCATGGATATACAATCAATATATGGTTTGAGGTTTTTATCATATTCTATTGAGTTAGTATAAAAAATTATTTTCGTTATCTTTTTTTCTTTTAACTGTGAAACAACCATGTCAGAATGTTTTTCAACTTCACTTGCTAAAAGCAAATGGTCATAATGATCAATGTTTTGCTCTACTTCTAAAATACCGTATTTCCCTGAAAATATAACAAATTTCACCCCTTTAGCTTTAGCAAAATTATAGACAGCAAGTATTCTTTTACTCTTGTAGCGTTCAAGAATTGGTAAAAGTATTTTTGAATGTTTTTTTTCTTTAGAACAATATGTACTATAAGCTATCATAATTTATTTTCTGTAGATTTGTATATAACGGTTCCTGTTTATAGTAAACTCAACTATTTCTTTTCCGCAACAAATAACTGTAACATTTGTTATTTTAAAAATAACATTTAAAAACTCAAATAAATAAGATTGTGGGCTGTATTTCATTTTCTAATCACGAATAACTGATTAGAAAGTTTGAATTTTTAAATAAAAATTATATATTTGAAATGTATTTCGAATTCAATGAAAGTTGAATACCAACCGAGTGAAGACACCACGGTGGTAAAAACGATGCGGACTTAAGGTCAAAAATAACGTAAAACACACCTTACTCTCTTTTCGAAATTAATTTTTACTAACAGTAAACTAATAGCTTATTGGCTTAGAATTAGACTTTGTTCAATCTAAAAAATTGACAATGTCCTCTTTTACTCATTCGGCTTTTAGTTTAGATTTAAAACAAAATGAATAAAATAAAAAAAATCACTTACAACTCATCCTCAATACATATTGAATTAAATGAGGTTCACAGTAATAAAAACAACATTCGAATAGAGGATTTAAATCTCTTAGGAAATAACACAGTCCTAAGAATAGAACATTCTGGATTAACTACCATGATTGATTTTACTCAGACTAAAGATTACCAAGTGCTCTATCTAAATAAAAACTTAGAAATTGTGGGAGGTTCCTATGCCATTAATAATGACTTTGGATTCATACTACAAACTCAAGAAAAAATCATTTTACTGGTAGAAATGCAAGATGAAAATACAACACGAATATTACTTAAAGGATTAATCTCAAATAATTAAAATTATGAGAAAAATCATTTTACATATCCCCCACTCTTCTACTATCATACCCATTATCGATGGTTATATTCTAAACAAAAAACTGATAAATGAAGAGATAATAAAACTCACCGATTGGCACACAGAAGATTTATTTTACTCACAAACAGAGGTAAGTATTATAGCTCCATTCTCTCGAATATTTTGTGATGTAGAACGGTTTTCAGATGACGAAAAAGAAGAAATGTCAAAATTTGGAATGGGTGTTTTATACGAAACCTTTGACAACGGTAATATTTTGAGAAACGTCACTCCTAAATTGAGGAAAAACATTCTGACCAATTATTATTGGAAGCACCACACAGAAATGAACAAAGCTGTTTCTGAATCTCTTAAAAAAGAGAATGAATGTTTGATTGTAGACTGTCACTCTTTTCCAAATACTCCACTAAATAGAACTTTGAACAAAAGAGAAAACAGACCGGATTTTAACATTGGAACTGATTCATTTCACACACCTCCCAAATTACTCGTAGAGTGTGAAAAATATTTTGAAAACTTAGGCTATTCTATTGGAATAGACTGGCCCTATTCAGGTTCTATTGTGCCAATGGACTATTACCAAAAAGATAAACGGGTTAGCTCAATTATGCTGGAAGTCAATCGAAAACTTTATTTGGAAGAGGGTACTAATAAAAAATCGGATAAATACGGAAAAACAAAAGATGTCGTTCAGAGTTTTTTAAAGTGGCTAAAGACACTTGTTACTTAATTCGGGGAATTATAAACCTCATAAATTAGTTGAAATTGATTTATAGAGGTTAGATCAGGCTCATTGTAAAAACAAACTATACAATGAAAAATCGTAAAGGTGGCGTTTACATACGATATGGCATTCTAAACAGCACCTCGTAAAACTAAAATAAAAAAATTAATTGAAAATTTATTAACTGACTATAAACAGACTATCATAAAATTTTATTAACTTACGTTTATACACAAGTTGTGTTTCATGCGAAAAAAGAGCCAACCACACAAATAGCACATTTGGTTTTTGCTGACACACAGGCAAACGCTAAAAAAACCAAAAGAGCTATTTTTTTGCCACCGCTCACCGAGAATAATGAGAATTGAAATATGGAAATAACAGAAAAGCTACTAATTGAATTACAAAACCGACTAAAAGTTGGTAGCAGAAGAGGTGTACACTTAAATGCTATTCCTGCACGTTCCAGATATAAATTTGACCTTACAAGACTTTCTCAAATAGATAAAGACCTACCAAAGAAATTCATCAATTCTTTATTAACTGAACAACCTTTAAAATTTAAAATAAGCTGGAAAGACAATGTGCCAGATTTGAATTCACTTTTTGAAGACGACCAAGCACAATTAGTAAAAATTACAAAATCGTTTGAAAACTTAATCAATCAAACAGCGGCAATAGAATCCGAAAAAGGAATTAATACATTTGGATTTGGGTTCCCTCTACTTGTTAGACGTGATCAATCTGATAAAAAGTTGACCGTAGCTCCAATTCTTGTTTGGTCATTACGAATTAAAAGAAGTAAAGAATTCAATACTTGGTTTATTCATAGAGATGAAGATGACCCAATTTATATCAATGAAGTTCTTATCAATCATTTACAGAATGATTCAAAAATTGAACTTGAACAGTTGTCTTCTGACTTATTAGATGATGGTTTAATTGACAAAGAGGAGCTTTTAGATATTTGCGTAAGAATAATTGAAACAATTAATAGCACAACTCCTGAAAACCTAAGAGAAACATTCAAAGAAAAACTTAAAAATGTTAAATCAATCTCAGACAAAAAATATTATGAAAAACTTCCATTAACTTCAAATAATTCATTCATTGAATTTGGTGGATTGTTTTCAATTTTTGAAGTTCAGAAACAAAACATCATTCACGACTATGGAAATATGCTTGACCTTGAAGGTGCTACAATTGACCTTGATGATATGGAAGAGCATACATTTCAACCAATCTCATCAGTAGAAACAGACCCTTCACAACAAAGCATCCTACATTCTTTAGAAAATACGCGAAACATTCTAATTCAAGGTCCTCCAGGTACAGGAAAAAGCCAATCTCTAACTGCAATTTTGGTTAATGCTTTAGAGAATAAGAAAAAAACAATTGTCGTTTGTGAAAAAAGAACAGCTTTAGAAGTGCTTCACAATTCTTTAAATGAAAAAGGACTAAATTATCAATGTGTTTTAATTAAAGATATTGTAAAAGACAGAAGAGCCGCTGTAAACTCAGTAAGAGATAGGATTGATAACTCTTCTTATAGAAGTTACAGATATACTCATTCAAAAGAGAGTTTAGATGGTATTATCGACAAGGCAAAATCGCTAATAGATTCCATTAATAAAAAACACGTCAAATTAGGTGAGAAACTAGTTGGTAATAAAAATTGGACACGAATTGTAGGAGAATTATTATCTGAACTTAAAGGAAATGATGAAGATTATAATTTAGAGATTGAAAAGGGCGTTTTTAATTATGAATCTACTGAACTCAATGATTTTCTTGAACTAATTAGAAAAGGAAATCTCCTGTATAGTGAATTTGAACCGAACAAAGAACTTTCTTTTCTAAACCCCTTTAGATTAATTGGTGACAATCCTTACCAAATTGAAGATGAAATTAAAGCTTCTTTTGATTTTTACTCAACTGAATTAAAATCAATTGAACATAGTATCATTAAATACCATGAAGAATACTCCTTAATAAGGAATACTGAAATATCAAATATAGTTGGGGAAGTTGGTGAAATTGCTTCAGAAATGGATGCTCTATACAATCAAATTCCCAATGAGATAAAAGATATACAAAGAGACTATTTTAAACTAAGACAAGAGGATTTCAAAAACCAACTTAAAGTAACGACAAAAGACTTCGAATTAGTTAAGGACATTTACAGCAACTACGAAACAAATGATTTATTTCTTAATAAAGAAAAGCAGAATAATCTAATTACAAGCTTAAAGAGTTTGTTTTCAAAGTCAACAAAAGAATTAAAGAATAAATCCCTATCGGTTGAACAAAAACTACATGAAATTGAAATACACCTATCAACGTGCTTAGATATTCAAAACTATAGTTTTGGCGATAATTTAAAAGATAAAAAAGATAACTTTTTCAAATTCAACAGAAAAATAATTGAACTTGAAACGAGTTTTACTAGCAAAATTGAATTGGAGTTTGAATCACTTGAATTCAATTCTTTTGATTTAGAAACATTAAATAAACAGAGTTTCATTTCCCTATTCAAAGAGAAATGTTTCTCTCTAAAAGATGAGTCATATATCCGTTTTCATCAAACAGCACAGCCTCGTATTAAAAGCTTACAGGACAATATAGTTAGCAAACAGAAACAAATTAATGAAGTACTTAATTTCTCAAAAGATTTTGAAGCAATTAATTACGCAGATCAATTAAATAATAGAAAAAAACAAACTACCAATTGGCTCAATGAAAGAGTCTCTAATAAAGATGAATTTTCAAATAAAATAACGATTGAAATTACATCAATTGACATTTTAAAAGAGATTCAAGATTCATATAGTACAGAATTATTGAAGATTGTTAAAGAAAAACTCTTTTCATTACGTGATAAAATCATTTCTGAAAAGTGGTTAACATTTTCTCAAATAAGAACAGAAAAAAAATTAATAAAAAGTATTCAAGAAATAATTAAAAGTAAAGATGAGTACTTTTCCAATGAGGACGATATATTTTCAATTGAGTTCAAATGGTTTCAGTTTTACAATTCAATTTCTAAACTAGATAAAATTATAATTGATCAATTATTAGAAAAAGTACATTGGAAAAAAGTGTTTCTACTCCACTACTTGAATTCAATGTTAGTAAACTCCGCAAATACTGACTTACCTACAAATGACAATGACCATAAGGAGTTAAGTAACTCATTATCCAACCTTGAACAGGAACAATTAAAATACATTAAAGAATATTGGTACTCTAAACAAATTGATGCAACCAGAGAATTTGATAATGAGCATCCTAATTTAGCCGTAGAAAACCTATATAATAAAAAGGCAGGCACAAAGCATAAAAGACTCTCTTTAAGACAAATAGTAGAATTTGACATTGATTTATTTACTACATTTTTTCCAATAATTTTAACAACTCCTGATGTTTGTAGTAATTTGTTCAAAGGAAAAAATAAGTACTTTGACATTGTAATGTTTGATGAAGCAAGTCAACTAAAACTTGAAGACAATTTACCTGCTCTATTAAAAGGAAAACAGGTAATAATTGCAGGTGATGAACACCAAATGCCACCATCAAACTATTTCAGTAAGATTTTTGACGGTTCAATTGATGATGAAGATGAATTTGAGGACGAATCAGGAGAAAAAATATTTGAAAATGGATTACTTTCAGCTGAATCACTTTTAGAATTTGCAGAGGAATTAAATTTTGAAAAGAAACATTTAGACTTTCATTATCGCTCAAGACATCCATATTTGATTGATTTTTCAAACTATGCTTTTTATAATCAACGTTTAAAACCACTTCCTAATAGTTTTGAATATACTCCAATTAAGTATATCCAAGTAAACGGCACATATTCAGACCATACAAATGATGTTGAAGCTGAAACAGTTTTATTAATCTTAGAAAATAATATAAATAGACTTCCAAACGGAGAGTATCCTTCAGTTGGAATTGCAACTTTTAATATTCATCAGCGAAATCTCATCTTAAGTAAAATTAATGATAGACGGAAATTTGAGATGTATGCTGATTTTAATGAAAAAATATTAGAACTTGAAGATGGTGGATTATTCGTTAAAAATTTAGAGAACATTCAAGGAGATGAACGAGATGTAATAATATTAACGACTACTTATGGGATTAATAAAGATGGGAAATTTGCCCAACGATTTGGTTCAATAAATCATCAAAAAGGATATAAACTTCTGAATGTAATTATCACAAGAGCAAAATATAAGGTTTATGTCTGCTCTTCTATTCCAGAGGAAGTTTTTCTTAATTACAAAGAACACTTATTAGTTGAAGGTTCAAATAATAGACGTGCGGTTTTCTTTGCCTATTTAGCTTATTCTAAAGCAGTTAGTGAAAATGACACAGAGCAAAGATTATCCATTCTAAATGCACTTACAGAGAACACAACAAAAAGTTCAAGCATTGACATTTTAAATGCAGACCTTGAATCGCCTTTTGAAGAGGAAGTTTACCAAGCATTAACAGACCACTTTGAAGAGAGTAATATAATACCACAACTTCAATTTGCAGGTTTCAGAATAGACCTTGTTTATGATTCAAAAAAATTAGGTATTCCAAAAATTGCAATTGAATGTGATGGTGCAGCTTATCATTCAAGCCAAGAGGCTTATTTATTTGACAAGCACAGACAAAACATTCTTGAAGGGCACGGGTTTGTATTTCATAGAATTTGGAGTACAAATTGGTGGAGGAATCCTAAAAGAGAAATGAACAAATTAGTAAAGTTTATTAAGTCTATCGAAAATAGTAATCCTTCCATTTTTGAAGATAAATCTAAAACAGGTTTAGCCTTTACTGATGATATTAAAATTGCAAATGGTGAACTTCAAAAAATTAGTCCAGAACTTCAAAAAGAAGTAAAAGAAACAATTGAAGCTATATCTGAAAATGATGTAATACAAACTGATTTATTCAAAGATGCTGTAAAAATTGGCAGTAAAGTAAAAGTAAAATACTTGAATAATGGTAAAGATCTGAAAGTTCAAATAGTTGAAAAAGAAATTAATAAAAGTGAAAAGGCAAACGGAATTCAAAAAGTGAGTATTAAATCTCCGTTGGCTGTTGCATTAATTGGAAAAGGGATTGGAGAAACGGCCAAAGTAGGAAACTTAGATAACTATGTTGAAATTTTGGAAATAATAAATTAACTATGAAAAAAGGGGAATTAATATTAGAGATTGAAGACGTATTCTTTATTACGGGTAGAGGGACGGTTGTTACGGGGCAAGTAATGTGTGAGTATATTGAAGTAGATACACCAATTATTATTGACCCTGAATTTCTTCCTGAATTTGAATCCAATATTTCAAAAATCGAATCATTTAGAAAAAACCTAAAATCAGCAAGCCTTTATGATAATATTGGGCTAGTACTTGAGGGAGTTGAAAAAAAACAGGTCAAAAAGAAAATGAAAATTTATAAATCCATAACCTAAGCCATACACATTGCCAAGTCGCTCAAAAAGTCTACTACAGGAGCCAAACTTGCCAATAAGTATTTCTTTACCAACGCTGAAAAAAAAGAAATAAAACACGAAAACACAACAATGTGTATAGTGCATAGCACCCTATGGGATGCTACGACACCATACACGGACCGTTACAGAAACAAAAAAAATGGAAGAATTAAAAACTAGACTTCGGGAATTTGCC
>CAWVTS010000044.1:0-15060 GCA_963933045.1 uncultured Lutibacter sp.
TTTCGCCCCAACTTACCTATAATTGCGCAATCAGCTTATACATCAGATGAGGATAGAAAAAAGGCAAAAGAGGCTGGTTGCAATGACTTTATATCAAAGCCTATAAAAAAAGGAATACTAAATAAGAGTATCAATAATTTTATTAAATGTTAAACTTCAATAAAGAAAATTCTAAAAGATAGAAATAAACCTTTGTAATTATATTTTTGATTTGGATTTTTCGAGTATACACAAATCAAGTAATTACTTATAGCCATTGTTGTGCTTTCGTTATTTTTACGTGTAATTAATTCTCAATTATTTTTTCGTTAATTTCCGTAATTAATTTCTTGGTTTTTTCTAACAAATGTTCTTCTAAAATGATTACTTCCTAAAGCGCAAACATTTTTGCTTTTAGCACAGCATTCAAATTTACTTTAAACTTGTTTTAGTTTATTTCCAATATTATATCCAAGTCAAATTATGACGTTCTATTTGACATTCAATAATCAATTTTTTTTAATTGTTTGCTAAATTATATTGATAATAAGTTTCGTTTTTATGAAATGTATATTCATCCCAAAGTTGCTCTCAAATTATATACAACGTTAAGATACTCTCAGTTTTAATTGTTAATGTTAAACGACAAGAAAAGTTAGAGGTGATACTTAATAAAGTCAAGTTGAAATTATTCTCTAACTAAATTTATTATGATAAATTAGAGACTTGTAATTCAGTAAAACACTTACATTTGTATTCCGTAAAAAAAAAGTAAAAAATGATTAAAAGAAGTAGAGCCACAATCTCAAAATTTATAATTCATAAAGTTGGTAATAAATTCAATAGTGCTACAAATATTTTTTCTGAAAAAGAAATGTCTTTTGATAAAGATAGTTATGAATTAATGCTTCCTTTTTTGTTAAAACCATATGCGAATATTGCGGAGAGTTTTCGATTCAATCATCATGCAAACATTGATTTAAATGAAATTAATAGTTATACACATCAAATTTTTCAAGATGAATCTTCTTTTGTAGATATCTCTAAGCATATCGTAAATCATTTGTTTGAACAGTCAAATTCTGCACAAATAAAAACAGGAGATGTAATTATTGCACTTTTTGAAGATGTAGAGTTTAAAGAAACAGTCACTAATGCTGTTGGAATTTTTAAGATAGAAAACAAAATTGATTTCTTTCAAACACATATGGAAGATGATTGTTTGGATGTGTATGTTCAGAAAGGAATAAGTACCAAAAAATTAGATAAAGGATGTTTGATTGTCAACTATTCTGACGGAGAGGGAAAAGTAGTTTTGAGTTTAGATAATAATAATTATGATGCTCAATATTGGATTAAGAATTTCTTAAATATCAAGTTTGCTGATGATAGTAATCAACACACACAAAACTACATTGAGATGTGTAAAGACTTCTCAGACGAAATTATCAAAGAAGATTTTGGATTGCAAGAGAAGAGTAAGTTTTTAGCACAAACTGTCGATTTCTTTAAGGAAAATGAGCACGTGAATATTCATGATTTTAAGGATGAAGTTTTTGAAGAAGATGATCAAAAGAAAACCATGTTTGATGATTATAAAAAGCATTTTGAACAACTAAATGATGTTGTGGTAAGAAATCAATTTGCGGTTTCTCCAATAGTCTTGAAAAAGCAAAAAACGAAGATCAAAACTGAAATAAAACTAGATACTCATATTCAAATTAAATTGGATATAGATGCTCCAGATGCTTCACAAGAATATATAGAGAAAGGGTATGATGAAGAGAAGAAAATGAAATTTTATAAGGTATATTTTAACGAAGAGAGTTAAATAAAATCAGCTTCGAAGAGCGTACAGAAATGTTTTTTAATTTTTTCTTTTACTTCTTCAAGATCTAATTCTTCACCCAATTCTGCATGCATAGAAGTAACAGCTTTACCTTTTATTCCGCATGGAATAATATGATCAAAGTATCCTAAATTTGTATTGACGTTTAGTGCAAAACCATGCATGGTAATCCAACGAGAAGCGCGAACGCCTAAAGCGCAAATTTTTCGTGCAAATGGTGTTCCAACATCCAGCCAAACTCCTGTTTCACCTTTACTACGTGTTCCTTTTAAACCATATTCTGCAATAGTCAAAATAATTGTTTCTTCAAGAAGGCGAAGGTATTTATGAACATCAGTAAAGAAATTTTCTAAATCTAAAATTGGGTAGCCTACAATTTGTCCAGGACCATGATACGTAATATCTCCTCCTCGATTGATTTTAAAAAAAGTGATGCCTTTATCCTCAAGTTGTTTTTCATTCAATAATAAATTACTAACATCTCCACTTTTCCCTAGCGTATACACATGTGGATGCTCAACAAACAAAAAGTGATTTTTAGTAGGTGTTTGATTCCCGTTCTTTCGATTGTCAAATTTTATATCAACCGCTTCTTGTAAAAGTTCAGTTTGATAATCCCACGTTTCTTGATATGCTTTATGACCTAAGTCTTGGAAAACTACTTTCTGCATTAATTCTTTGGATTGTTAAGAATAATCAAAGCCGCAATAATGCCAGGAATCCAACCTAATAAAGTCAAAATAAAAACGATAATAAATGAGCCACAGCCTTTATCAATTACTGATATTGGAGGGAATATGACAGCAAAAAGCACACGTAAACAACTCATTCCTTAAATTTTTAATTCTGATTTATACTATATAAACGAATCAACTATTCAGTTGTTACAAATGTCTTAAAAATTAATTGTATTCCTATAAGAAACCCATAATAATAACGTTTTAACTACAAAAACCCTATTTTTGTCTTATGTCTATAGAAGTTCAAAATCTCTCAAAAAATTACGGAACACAAAAAGCGGTTAACTCAATTAATTTTAAAATTAATAAAGGAGAAATTGTAGGTTTTTTAGGTCCTAATGGAGCAGGGAAAACAACAACTATGAAGATGTTGAACGGATATATTAACCCAACAGAAGGAGTGGCTTTTATTAACAGAATGGTTGTTGCTGAAAATCGTTTAGAGTGTCAGCAAAATATTGGTTACTTGCCAGAACACAACCCGTTATATTTAGATATGTACGTACGAGAATATTTGATTTTTTGTGCCTCAATTCATAAAATTGACAAAACTGAAGTTGAGAATATAATCGAGAAAGTAGGTTTGAGTTCTGAATCTCATAAAAAGATAAAACAACTTTCTAAAGGATATCGTCAAAGAGTTGGCTTGGCATCTGCAATGATTCATAATCCTGACGTTTTAATTTTAGA
This sequence comes from uncultured Lutibacter sp., assembly GCA_963933045.1. GTDB lineage: Bacteria > Bacteroidota > Bacteroidia > Flavobacteriales > Flavobacteriaceae > Urechidicola. The sequence continues at coordinate 3,259 of CAWVTS010000044.1, forward strand.
TGAGCCTACAACAGGTTTAGATCCAAATCAATTAGTAGAAATTAGAGCCTTGATTAAAGAAGTTGGAAAGGATAAAACGGTATTGTTTTCTACTCATATATTACAAGAAGTTGAGGCTATTTGTGATCGTGTAATTTTGATACACAAAGGAGTAATAGTTGCCGATACGCAATTATCAGACTTAAAAAATAAAAACTTAGAAACCCTTTTTAAAGAGTTGACTAATTAAACAGTAACTTTCCTTGATAATGTTCTGTAACATCAACTGTTGCAGGATTATTAAAAGTAATAACATCACCCAAAGAATATATATCTCCACTGATACTTACTTGTGGATTTACCAACATGTCATTCGAACTTTTATGTGTAATGTTTACATTGCTTGCAATTAAATTCTCTCCTTCAAACCTAGAATCGCCAGCAAAAAAACCAACAGTTAAGTTTGTTGTTTGTCCATCTATATAAAAATTAGAAATTCCATTTGAAGTGACATTTAATGTTGTGTTATTTAAAGTTAAATAGAAGTCGCCTACATTTAAATAGTCTGACTCAAAATCATCTGCAACAATTAGAAGTGTTGGATATGTTAATATTCCATCTGATCGAACTGCTAATTCTGAAGAATTTCTTATTGAAATTAAGTTTGGAGAAGTAACAAATATTTTTGTATTTCCATAATCTCGCACAAAATTACAAGTGTTGTCATCGGTAAGTACTAGCGTGTTGTTTTCGATAGACACTTTGATATCGTTCATTAAATTTTCACCAGTTTCAACAATAACTTGTTGATCTACACCTTGTTTTATGATTAATTCTATTCGCTCATTTATAATAATTTTATTGAAAGTAGCAACATCAAATTCTTGTTGAATCGTCGTTCCAGCAGTTTGAAAACAATTACTTGCATCTTCAGAATTACAACTGTAAAAGATGCATAAAACGAAACAATATTTAAAAAAATTTTTCATAATTAGTTTTGTAAAAATATCAAATTTAAAATCTATAACCTATACCAAATTCTAAGCCTTCTGCTCTAAATAGGTTTATTTTTAACGATAAATCAGCAAATAAATGCTCGTTAAATCGTTTTCTAAATCCAAAGCGTTCATAAATTCCACTTACATATTTGTAAGGCGAATATACATGATACCCAACTTGTGTGATTACAGAAAACTTCTCCATATTTAATTCATGCCCAACAAATATCCCAATTCTTTTCCAGTCAGCAGTTTCGTCAGGGGTTTCGTTAATACTATTTTCATGCTTTATGTATTCTTTCATGAAAGTGGCTAAAAAAACATCTGTACCTGCAGATATAGTTGACTTGTAATTCAGTTTTTTAGCGGCTGAAAAGGAGATAGTATAAAAGGGATATCTACCACTTCCATTTATAAGCGACTCATTAAATCCAGTTCTAAAAATCGCATTATATGTTATTGGAGAATTTACTTTTAATGTGTCAATGTTCTTTTCAGGAGCGGTTTCTTGTTCGTCTAAATTATAATTGACACCAACATTCAAAGCAAGCGTGTTTATGCCTAAGTTAGGTGTTTTAAAACTTGCATTTGAGTAGTGTATGAGCATCAATCCTGCGTTCAAACCAAATTTATCTAGAATATATTCTCTCTGATAATTTACTTTTAAATATACTGATGCTAAAAATTTTGAACCAATTGCCCAGTTTTTACTATTGGTTTCTTTGTCAAACGGATTTGTACTATAACCTAAGCCAAAAGCACTAGTTAATTTGATTTGGTTTTTTGCATTTCTATTGGTTAAATAAAAATTATAATGCGCATAGCCAGAATAGACTTCTCCTAAACTTTGATTATTAAAATTCTCGTAAGAGAATGAAAATCCAAAATCAGGAAAATTATAGGTGTTATTAAACTGCGTATTTTTAGTATTCTTGTTATTCCAACTAAATAATATTCCTGAAGGATGTGATTGAATAATTGGTTTTAATTCGGGTGAATGCTCAATAATATTTCCATAAAAATAATCTAATTGAATAGATGAATTTTCTTGTGCATTTGCAAGAAAAAGTGAAGTGAAAAATAATATTGAAAATCCTTTTTTCATGGTTTAAATTCTAATTCCAACACCAAATTCAACAGTTTCGGCATTTGCAGCATGCGCTTTTAAACTCACTGCAGCATACCATTTGTCTCCAAAATATCTTTTTAACCCAATTCTTTCGTAATATCTCACTTCATATGGAAAAGGGTAGTACACATAATATCCAACTTGTGTAATAAGAGAAACTTTGTTTAGAAATAATTCATGACCTACAAACAAACTCACTCTGCTTATATCATTTTTATTTGCCGATGTGTCATTAGGAAAATTAACTTGCCAATAGTTAATATAGTCTTTTAAAAATGGCGAAATAAAAACGTCAGTTCCAAATTGAAGTGCAGATTTTCGTCCAATTCTTTTATCAGCATATGCAGAAAAAACATAAAATGGATGTAAGCCACTTCCAATAATTTCCGATTCGTTAACGCCTCCACGAAAAACAAAATTATATTTGATTGGCTCTTTGTATGATTCTTTTACTTGATGTGTATAGAAAGTTGGCTCATTTTCATTAGATAGATTATAATTTAAACCAACTGTTGCTCCCCAAGTATTTATTCCAGTATTTGGAGATTTTATATTAGAATTTGAAGCGTGAATAAAAGTGACTCCAGCATTCACACCAATTTTTTTGATGATGTTTTCTCTTTGATAATACAACCTTAAATAAGTACTAGAATTTATGTGCGTACCAAATGAGATGTTTTTATTGTTTGTTACTTTGTCATAAGGATTGGTGTTGTATGCAAACCCAATTCCTGTTCTAAGCATCAATTTATTTTTATTTGTTCTATTTAGTAAATAAAAATTGTAGTGACCATAAATAGAGTAGAGTTTACCTATAATTTCATTTTTATAATCTTGATAAGCAAACGAAACTCCAAAATCTGGATAGTTATAATGTTGTTCCCATTCTTCTTTTCCAAAATTCTTTTGATTCCAACTCAAAATAAACCCGTCTGGATGACCTGTAATTAAAGGAGCGACTGTAGGTTGGTGTTTTAATATATTTCCGTAATAATATTCTGCTTGAAAATAATTTTGCCTTTCTGGAAGTGTATTTTCTTTTTCTTGTGAAAAAGAATGAATTATAAAAAGTAAAAAAAGAATTAGGGTTGCTTTTTTCATAGATGCAAAAGTAATGATTAATTCAACTTAAAACTAAAAGCCTCTTTTTTTAAGGTACTCAACAATTCATTATTAATAGCAACCTTCTTAGTTCTGCTAGGTAAATTTATTTTTATTTTTTCGTCATTTTCAGTTACTGTAAAGTGAATACTTTTATCACCTTTATGAGTGTCTAAAATCCTAGTAATCAAATCTAATTTTGTTGCGTTTATTTCATTTAAATCTAATTCAATAGTAACTTTTTTAGACATTTTATCTAAAATATCTTGTAACATTTGTATTTCATTAAATTGTAATCTCACATCATCATTATAATAATTTTTCCTACCAGAAATTTTCAGGTGCAAAAATGAATTTGGAACTAAAAAGTGTTTGAATTTTAAATAGTCTTCCCCGAAAATTCTAAATTCATTAGTAGTTGTATAATCTTCTATAAAAAATGATGCCCAACCTTTACCATTTTTAGAAACTCTATGTTCTACACTAGTTACAATACCGCCAACTGATACATCTTTATTTAAGAGTGCTTTTGGATCTTCAAAATCAATTAAAACAGCATTGCAAAAATTCTCTATTTCATTTTTAAAATCATCTAAAGGGTGGCCAGAAATATAAATTCCAACAACTTCTTTTTCTCGAGATAATTTCTCCATCATTCCCCATTTTTCTGAATATGGAATCATAGGTTCATCAAATTGAACCTCAGATGCTTCTCCAAATAATGAAACTTGTGATGAGTTTTTATTTTCTTGATATTTTGAACCATACTTCATTGCTTTTTCTAAAAACGTATGTCCCTTTTCATCTAAAGCAAAATATTGTGCTCTATGTGTATCAGAAAAACTATCAAAACCTCCCGCAAAAACTAGACCTTCAAAAGTTCTTTTATTGGCCGCTCTTAAATCTACTCGTTTTGAAACATCAAAAATGGATTTAAAATGCCCATTTTCTTTTCTCTCATTTATGATAGAAGCAACAGCACCTTCACCAACACCTTTAATAGCACCCATTCCAAAACGAATAGCGCCATCTTTATTTACGGCAAACTTGTAATAAGATTCATTTACATCTGGTCCTAAAACTTCAATATTCGCACGTTTACATTCCTCCATGAAAAATGTAACTTGCTTAATATCTCGCATGTTGTTTGATAGCACAGCAGCCATATACTCAGCTGGATAATGTGCTTTTAAATAGGCAGTTTGATAGGCTATATATGCATAACATGTCGAGTGAGATTTATTAAAGGCATATGCAGCAAATGCTTCCCAATCTTTCCATATTTTTTCTAATATTTCTTCAGGATGACCATTCGTTTTTCCACCTTCCATAAATTTAGGTTTCAACTCTTCAAGCAGCGCGAAAATCTTTTTACCCATCGCTTTACGCAACATATCTGCTTCACCCTTAGTAAAGTTTGCTAGTTTTTGAGACAGCAACATCACTTGCTCTTGATATACCGTAACACCATAGGTTTCTTTCAAATATTCTTCCATTTCTGGTAAGTCATATTCAATAGCTTCTCTACCATGCTTTCGCATAATAAAGAGAGGGATATATTCCATTGGCCCTGGACGATACAAGGCATTCATTGCAATTAAATCTGCAAAAGTAGTAGGCTTTAAATCTTTCATGTGCTTCTGCATTCCTGCAGATTCATACTGAAAAATCCCTATAGTTTCTCCTTTTTGGAATAATTCATAGGTCTTTTCATCTTCCAAAGAAAAATCGTCGGGAACTAAAGTAATTCCATGTAAAGCTTTGACGATTTTTACGGTATCTTTTATTAATGATAACGTTTTTAGACCTAAAAAATCCATTTTTAATAATCCAGCACTTTCAACAACATTGTTGTCAAATTGAGTTACAAACATTCCAGAATCTTTGGCGGTTGCAACAGGAATTAAATTGGTAATATCTTCTGGAGTAATAATGACTCCACAGGCATGTGTACCTGTATTTCTAACGGATCCTTCTAGAGCAATTGCTTGTTTTATTGTCTTTGCTGCAAGATCTGTTCCTTCGGCAATAGATTGTAATTCTCCAACATTTATTTTCTCTTCAGAACGTAATTCGGCAATTTTAGACTTGCTTTTTTTGTCGTCTCCAAAGATGTAATTTAGTTTAGTATTCGGAATTAATTTTGCAATTCTATCTGCATCAGGAAGTGGTAAATCTAAAACACGTGCCGTATCTCTAATAGATGATTTAGCAGCCATTGTTCCGTATGTTATAATTTGAGCAACATTGTTTGACCCATATTTGTTGATCACAAAATCAATTACTTTTTGTCTTCCTTCGTCATCAAAATCAATATCAATATCGGGAAGTGAAACACGATCAGGATTTAAGAAACGCTCAAAAAGCAAGTCGTATTTAATTGGGTCAATATTGGTGATCCATAAACAGTAAGCGACTACAGAACCTGCAGCAGATCCTCGACCAGGACCAACAGAAACATCCATTCTTCTTGCTTCTGCAATTAAATCCCAAACAATTAAAAAATATCCTGGATATCCAGTTTTTTCAATAATAGACAATTCAAAATCTAATCGTTCAATCGTATTTTGGTCTAGCTCTCCATATCTTTTTTTGGCACCTTCAAACGTTAGGTGTTTCAAATATGCGTTTTCACCTCTTACTCCACCATCAATAGCATCTTCTGTATGAACAAATTCTGAAGGGATGTCAAACTTTGGAAGTAAAACTTCTCGTGCTAGAGGATACGTTTCAATTTTATCAACAACCTCTTGAATATTTAGAATAGCCTCAGGTAAACTCTGAAATAACTCTTTCATTTCATCAGAGCTCTTGAAATAATATTCCTCATTCGGCAATCCATATCTAAAGCCTCTTCCCCGTCCTTTTGGTGTGTCAAATTTCTCGCCATCTTTTACACACAGTAATATATCATGAGGTGTTGCGTCTGCCTTGTCTATATAAAAAGTGTCGTTAGTTGCGACTAATTTAACAGTATGTTTTTTTGAAAACTGAACCAACGTTTCGTTGATGTGCCTTTCATTATCTTGTCCGTGATTTGTTATTTCTAAGTAAAAATCTTCACCAAAAGTATTTTTCCACCATACTAAAGCTTCTTCTGCTTGCGATTCTCCAATATTTAAAATTTTACTTGAAATTTCCCCATAAACATTCCCACTCAATACAATGATGTCTTCTTTGTATTGCTCTATAATGTCTTTATCAATTCTAGGAACATAGTAGAATCCTTTGGTGTGCGAAATAGATGACATTTTCGCCAAATTATGGTAGCCTTTTTTGTTTTTGGCAAGCAATACAATTTGATATCCATTATCCTTATGAGTTCTATCTAAATGATCTTCACATACATTAAACTGACTTCCAACAATTGGAGTAATCTTTTGTTTTGGTTCTTGACCTTCCTCAAGGCTTTCATTATGTTTTTCAACAGATTTATTATGGGCTAATATTTCTTTTACAAAATAAAATACTCCCATCATATTTCCAGTATCAGTAAGAGCAACTGCTGGCATTTTATGTTCTATTGTTGCGTTTACAATATCAGATATGCTTGCAGTAGATTGTAGAATTGAGAATTGTGAATGATTGTGTAAATGTGTAAAAGCAATATCATTTAATTGCTTTTTACCTTCTGATACTATTTTAGAAGGAATCTCAGTTTTAACTTCTGATTTTGCTTTTAGTTTTTGACTTTCCTTTTTTAAATTGATATGCTTCAATCCGATTAAGTCAATCTCTTTTGGATTTATTTTATTATACTTCTCAAAAAAGTCAGGAGTAACATCTAATTCTTCAGAAGTAAAAATCCTTTTTCTAATTAATTCTAGAAAACAACGAGTTGTTGCTTCAACATCGGCAGTTGCATTATGCGCTTCTCCGAAAGCACTGCCAAATAAGTGTTTGTGTAATTCTGTTAATGTTGGTAATTTAAATTTGCCTCCTCTTCCTCCAGGAAGTTCACATAATTTTGCAGTTTTTTCTGTACACGTATCTAATAATGGTAATGAATTAAGATTAGTTTCAACACCCATTCTATAAAACTCAGAACCCATAATATTTAAATCAAAACCTACGTTTTGACCAACTACAAATTTAGTTTTTGATAATGCGATATTAAATTTTTCTAAAACTTCATTGAGTTCAAATCCTTTTTCATCTGCTAACTGTGTAGATATTCCATGAATTTGTTCAGCATCATAAGGAATATTAAAACCTTCAGGTTTTATTAAATAGTCTTGACTTTCAACGATTTGTCCAAATTCATCATGCAATTGCCAAGCAATTTGTATACACCTTGGCCAATTGTCAGTATCGGTTATTGGTGCTTTCCATTTCTTAGGTAATCCAGTAGTTTCTGTGTCAAAAATTAAATACATATTCTATAAAAATTCAAGTGATAAAATTACCTATTTTCACCACTTTCTAGTCTTGAAAAAGAGGATTAGTTATTAACAAATTTAAGCCTTCATTATCAGTTGATTATAAATCATTTAAGTTTGGGTAAGCTTTTTGAAATTCAATCTAAAAAGCAGTGTTTATATATGATAATATTTTGTACATTTGCACCCTTAATAAATAATCAAGGTCGAGAACCTTAAAATTTTAAATTTATGTCAGTAAAAATTAGATTACAAAGACACGGTAAAAAAGGAAAACCATTTTATTGGATTGTTGCAGCAGATGCGCGTTCTAAAAGAGATGGTAAATTTTTAGAAAAATTAGGAACTTATAATCCTAATACGAATCCAGCAATCATAGACTTAGATGTTGATGGTTCAGTGAAATGGTTACAGAATGGAGCACAACCTACAGATACAGCAAGAGCGTTGTTATCTTACAAAGGTGCGTTATTGAAGTATCATTTAGCAGGAGGAGTTCGTAAAGGAGCATTTTCTGAAGAAGAAGCTGAAAAGAAATTTCAAGCATGGTTAGATGAGAAAGGTGGATTGGTAACTGCTAAAGTTGACGGTCTTGCAAAATCTAAAGCTGATGCGAAAGCAAAAGCATTTGAAGCTGAAAAAGAAGTTAATGAAAAGCGTAAAGCTGCTGTTGTAGAGGCTGAAGAGGCTTTGAAAGCTGAAGCTGCTGCTGTAGAAGCAGAAGCAAATGCTGTAGTTGAAGAAGTTGCTGAAGAAGTTGTTGCTGAACAAGCGGCTACTGAAGAGGCGTCTGAAGAGACTGCAGAGTAGTTTTTAGACATTCGATTATGCAAAAAGAAGATTGTTTTTATCTTGGTAAAATCGTTCGTAAACATAGTTTTAAAGGTGAAGTTGTTATCAAACTTGATACAGATGAACCTGAATTATACGAAAATATGGAATCAGTATTTGTACTTCACGGTATAAATCTGATTCCTTTTTTTATTGAAAAAAGTTTACTTCAAAAAGGAAATCAACTTAGAACAAAATTTGAAGGAGTAGATACTGAAAAAGATGCTGATGGGATCTTAAAATCTGGCGTTTATTTACCGCTTACTTTACTTCCAAAATTGACTGGAGCACAGTTTTATTATCACGAAATAATTGATTTTAAAATGGTTGATGTTAATTATGGTGAAGTTGGGTTTATCACTGGAATTAATGAGTCTACAGCGCAGCCATTATTTGAAGTTAATAAAAACGGAGTTGAGATTTTTATTCCGATGATTGATGACTTCATCAAAAAAATTGACAGAAAAAACAAGTCTGTTTTGGTAGAGACACCTGAAGGTTTGATTGATTTATATTTGTAATAATGCAACCTTTCCACTTTAAAGAATTTAGTGTAGCACATGATAAATGTGCAATGAAAATTGGTACAGATGCTGTTTTATTAGGCGCTTGGGCTGAATGTGAAAGTGCGAATTCAATTTTAGATATTGGTACAGGTACAGGTATTATTGCTCTACAAATGGCTCAACGCAGTTATGCAGAATTAATTGATGCTCTTGAAATTGAGGCTGATGCTTATGAACAAGCAGTAGATAATTTTGAACAGTCAATTTGGGGAGATAGATTGTTTTGCTACCATGCTTCTTTACAAGAATTTGTTTTAGAAATAGATGATACATATGATTTAGTCATTTCTAACCCACCATTCTACACATCAACATTTAATACGGATCAAATAGACGAGAAACGTTCAGTCGCTAGACATTCAGAATTTTTATCGTATAATGAATTATTAGTTTCTACGATTAGTTTACTTTCTGAAACTGGAAGTTGTGCGTTTGTAATTCCGTATGAAGAAGAGACTGCTTTTATTGAGTTGGCTAAAGAAAACAAACTACATATCAATAGAATAACAAGAGTTAAGGGAACTCCAGAAAAACAAATCAAACGTAGTCTATTACAATTTTCGTTTGCCAAAAAAGAGACAACAATAAATGAGTTGATTATTGAAACTCAACGCCATGTATATACACTAGAATATATTGAACTAGTAAAAGCTTTTTATTTAAAAATGTAAGTGTATTTTAGCCACCCACATTTTCAGAATTATAGCCTTCATACGTTACGCTCTTTTCTTTAAAAACAACTCCGTACTCTTCTAATTCTTTTAAAATAGGAGTATATATTCTCTTATCAATTGGCATTAAAACACCTGTATTTTTGATTTCACCATTCAATATTTTTAAAGCAGCAATAGCAACTGGCAACCCAACGGTTTTAGCCATAGCAGTATATGTTTGGTCATCACCAAGAACAACCATTTGTGATTCAATTTGATGCTGTTTTCCGTTTAGTTCATAGCCAAATTTATGATGCATTACAATCATATCTTTGTCGTGCTCTTCCAAAGTCCAACTGTCCATTAATATTTTTTGAAGTATTTGTGCTGGAGTAGCATTTTTTAAGCCAACTTTTTTTGAAAAATTGAATAAATCAAGTTCCATTAATTTATCCCAAATTACATCGTCTTGATCAATTTTTAAATAGTGGCGTAATTTTAATTCTACAGAATCATTTGGATTATATGCCAAGAAAGAGTTTGTGAATTCACGATAACTCATATTCTCTGTATTCTCCATTTGGTAATTATCTTCAGTCATTCCTAATTGAACGAAGATATTCCATGCTCTTGAAAATCCAACTCTTCTGATAGTACCTCTGTATAAAGTTGGAATATTATCAAGGCCATAGACACTTCGATATTTTAAAGAATCTCTATTTGCATATCCTTCAAATTTACCATAACCATCAATATTTAAAAACTCAGTTCTTCTAAATAGTTTTTGATAAGGAATGTATTTATAACTTCCTTCTTGAATAAATTGTGCAGCACCGCCTTGACCAGCAAGGACTACATTTCTTGGATTCCAAGTGAATTTGTAGTTCCATAAATTAGTGTCACTTTCAGGTGCAACTAATCCTCCTGTAAACGATTCAAACAATAACATTTTACCACCTTGATTATGAATTCGATCAATAACTTGCATTGCACTCATATGGTCAATTCCTGGATCTACACCTATTTCATTCATAAATGTTAAACCTTTTGCTTTTACATCAGCGTCTAAAGCCTTCATTTCTTCAGAGATATAAGAAGCAGTAACCATATTTTTACCAAATTCAACACAATCTTTTGCAACTTCAATATGAAATCTTGCTGGAAGCATAGAGATAACTATATCAGCATCTTTAACAGCAGCTCTTCTATCAATTTCGTTAAAAACATCTAAAGTTATTGCTTTAGCATTTGGATGATTGTTGATCTTTGATTCTGCAAATTCTTTATTAACATCTCCAACTGTAATTTGTAAATTTTCAGTGGTAGATTTATCTAATAAATATTTAATTAATGATGAAGAAGATCTTCCAGCACCAATCAAGAGTATATTTCTCATTTTTTTATTTTATTTAAAATAATTTTGGCTTTGATTACATCAAATGAATGTATTTGTAGTCTGTATTCTTGTGTAAAACCAATTGTGAACATGTTTTCATCTGCAATAAAACTTTGTATACCTTCACTTTCTAGTTTTCCTTTTGCTATTTGTAATTCGAATAAAACACTAGAAGTAAATACGGTAACAAGTTTATTTGTTGCATTTTCCATTGTCGAAATTTAAGTCATATTTTTACATTAAACAAAAATTTATATAATGAAGAATAGAAATTTAATACTTACATCAATATTGGGTGCTTTAACAGTAATTTTAGGTGCTTTTGGTTCTCATGTGTTGAAAGAAAAGTTAGGTGTTGAAGGTTTGGAGACTTTTGAAACTGCTGTAAAATACCAAATGTATCATGTCATAGTTTTATTGGTTGTCAATTCAATGATTCAGTTGTCAATAAAATCAAAAAACAATATTAGTTTATTCTTCTTTCTAGGAATCTTGTTTTTTTCAGGATCTTTATATTTAATTACTATTTTTGGAGTAAATCCAAAAAACATATGGTTTGTAACTCCATTAGGCGGATTGTTCTTTATTCTAGGTTGGCTCAGATTATTATATTATTTATTTAAAGGGAAATAATATAATTTTTCATAAAAAATCACGAATTCGATTATTGACTTTAAAAATAAAGTTTAAATTTGTCGCGCTAATAACATCTAACTAAAAAAACTATGGTGAGCCAGAATACAAGTACGAAATCGATTTCGTTAAATAAT
>CAWVTS010000045.1:0-14983 GCA_963933045.1 uncultured Lutibacter sp.
CTCTCTAAATGATAATAAAGATGGTTGACCTTCTGTTGGTCTTGGATAGTTAAAGTTATTTGTAACGATAGGTGTTACAAAGTTTCCACCAACATTAGATTGCGCTCTTAACTCATTCATCCAAGCACCTCCACGTTTCGTATCACGTGCAAAGAAATCCATATAGATAACACCTAAGTGTTTTCCATTTGCTTCAAGCACTTCAAATACTTGTTGGTCTTCGTGCCATTTAGGCATATCCTTTAATTCTTTATATGTCAATCCAAATAATTTAGTTGACAATTCAAATGCTCCATTACGAACTGCATTAAACTCAAAGTATGGACGCATTTCTTCTTCATCAAAATCATAACGCTCCTTACGAACTTTTTCTACATAATGTCTCCAATCACTTCCGTTAAATTCACCTGTAACTCCATCTTTCGCCATAAAATCTTTCATTGCTTTACGCTCCTCTTTAGCCATATCTAAAACTGGCTCCCATAATTGATCCATAAATTTCAATACCGCTTCAGGAGTTTTTGCTGTTGCAGTTTCTAAAATCAAATCTGCATGTGTTTCGTATCCTAATAAGTTTGCTTTTTCAACACGCAATGAAACCATTTCTTCAATAATGGCTTTATTATCATTGTCATTGTCATTATCTCCTCGCATTGCATAGGCATCAAACATCGTTTTACGCATCTCTCTATTTGGTGATGATTGTAAAAACGGATTGATACTTGGCCGTTGAACTGTAATTGACCAACCTTCATCATGACCTCTCTTTTTTGCTTCATCAGCAGCAAGAGCAACTAAACTTTCAGATAAATTTCCTAAATCTTTTTTATCAGTAGTGTGAAGTTCAAATGCATTTGTTTCTGACAATACATTTTTACCAAACTTATCAGCCAATTCTGCTAACCTTCCATTGATGGTTCTTAATCGACTTTCTTGCTCACCTTCGAGCGCTACACCAGAACGAACAAACCCTTTATAAGTATCTTCTAATAATTTCACTTGAGGTCCTGATAAACTTGTCTTATCTACCGTTTCGTAAACTACTTTTACTTTATTAAATAAGTCCTTATTTAGGTTAATATCGTCAGAATGCGCAGAAAATATAGGAGCCATTTCACTAGCCACCTGATCAATCACATCGTTTGTATGTGCTCCATTAACTGCATAAAACACACTAGCCACTTTATTTAATGTTGAACCAGATATTTCTAAAGCTTCAATCGTATTCTTAAATGTTGGTGCTTTTGCATTATTAATAATTGCAGCAATTTCATCTTTCTGCTCTTTTATACCAACCATAAATGCTGGTTTATAATGTTCGTTTTCGATTTTATCAAACGGTGGAACACCAAATTGCGTTTTCCATTCAGTCAATAATGGATTGTCAGTAGTATTAGTCGTCACTTTTTGTTCTTTAGATTGGCAAGATGTTAGTAAAATAATACATACGAGCGCAATGATGTTATTTGATTTCATTAGAATGGATTTATTATTAAATAAAAAAGAAGTGCAAAATAAGAATTTTTGTCAAAATATCAACAAACTTTAACAAATAGCTTGGCTTAAAGATACATATGACATTTTAAAGTAAGTGTTGTGTTAATTTAAGTATACTATGACTATAAAAGACTAGGGCGTTTTTAACCTAAATGCTGGCGTTTATATAAAAAAAATGAATTCTGTCCAATACCAACCTTTAATTATAATAATGGCATATTGATCTCCATTTATTGTTAATGGAGTAAAAGTCTTTGAAGACCAACCTAAATACGCATGTGACAATCCAGATTTAGGTAGAGACAGTTTGATCGGTTCACGGATAGGCAGTATCAAAGAAACCAATACTAATGGAAACCAAAGACCAGAATTTGTATTTGTTCTCTTTTGCAGAAGAGGTTATAATTTTACCCAAATGATTGACTAAAATAAAACGACAGGTAAGACTTCATTTATTGAACTAACAAATTTTCCAACCTAATGTGAATGTACCAAACTACAATTAAAAGGGAGTAAAATATTGTTTAACTACTCATCGGGAAAATTAAGTTTTTAGAAGTATAAAATCGATCCTATTAAAAACGCTCTTTAGCTTGTATGATTAAATTAATTGAAGTTTTCAGAAGAACTCTTTTCTAATTTCTGGAAAGGGATTCATTTTATTGACCGATACATTTGTATTGCTTACGATAGTATTAACTCAGATAACTCGTTAACAAAATTAATATATTCTACTTTACTTTTTACTTCAAATAAATTTCGATTACTAGTAATCTCATGTTTAATATTTATTTGAGAATCATCTAAGATAGACTCATTTATTGAATCAAAAGAGAATAAATACAACTCAATTATAATAGGAATTGACGAAAGTCCTTTATCTGTAGCTATATAGCGAGTACTTTTTTTCGTTCCTAAAGGATCCAGTTTTTCAAGAAGCCCTTCCTGAATTAGAAATTTTAATCTATTCGATAGAATATTAGTCGCTATCTTTTCTTTTGAACTTTTAAATTCTTTGAACCTGCATTTCTTGTGCAGAATGACATCTCTTAATATAAGAATAGACCATTTATCGCCTAAAAGTTGAATAGACCTTGCAATGGCGCAAGTAGGTGATTCCTTTAAACTCATGGTTTAATGATTTATCGAAAGGTTAGATGTTATTATGCAGTTTTTATGTAAATACATGAAATTAAAAGTATTGTAATTATAATAGCGCATTGTTTATAAACAAAAACTACCAATGATTAAATATAGCATAAAACAACATTTTTTTCGTTTATAAAAATCTGTAATTACAAGCAACTAAACATTTTTATATAACAAATGTAGATTATTTTATTAGATATATTAAAAACTCAGTAACATATATTTATTAATCAATAGTAAATATTAAAATTATGTTGTATTATAAAGTATAGAAATTATGAAACATTAACAAAATTGCCTTGTAAAATTACACTACATGCTTGATCTTTAATTAAAAATAATTGCTGGGTAAACTAAAACAAAATCTAGTCTGATTTAAATAATATTTATTGAGAGTATTATAATCTTAGTGTTTTTTTATTACAGGACAATAACATATATATAATCATATTAAATTCTTTACGGCAAATTAGAGCTGAAATTACTCAGCAAAATATTATGTTTTATTTTGTTTAACTTTTAGTAAAAAATAGTTAAACATATTGTATATTTATAAAAATTTAATTGAGTTTTATTTCTAAAGACTTCACGCTAGAAAGCAAAGGTCTTTGGGTTTTTTAAAAAGAAATCGGAGCATAAGAATTGCACGTTTAATATAAAATGTTTTGATGAAGAATGGCAGAAGATAAAAAACCTGATAATGTAGTTTTTAATACAGAAACTCAAAAATATGATGCATCACTGAAGCCTTATGCAACCTCTGTTGGTGCGCCAGTAATAAGAACTAAAGACTCTATCGCTTGGAAAAACAGAAGTATTAATAAAATTAATCACAAAGTCGAAGCAAAGTATTTAGAACTAAAAGCTGAATATGATAAAATGATTCAAGAGTTTGAATACAACAAACTCATTTTTGATGCAAAATTTACTTTTGAACCAATCATTGGAAAAGAATATCATTTATACAAAAGAGAAAACGGAGAATCATTTCTTTCAATAATAGCCCCTGAGCAATGCAACTTTAATGCACTCGGCAGCTTTTATTTAAATGTAGACCAGATTTGGGAAAAAATCTAATTTTAGTATGGCAGTTACAAAACAATTTACAGAAATAGACTTGAACTGCATTATAGAAATGGCTTAGGAGGACAGAACCTCTTTTGAAGCCATTCTATTTCAGTTTGGATTACCAGAAAAGGAAGTCATTAAAGCAATGCGTGGCAACCTAAAAGAATCTAGTTTTAAATGTTTGCGTAAACGAGTTAATAGCGGTTTTAGCCAGAAGCATTTAAAAAAACGAAATTTAGAGATTATACGATTTAAATGTTTTCGTCAAAAAGAAATCTCAGGAAATAAAATAAGTAAAACATAAATGGAATTATTTGAACACCAAAACTCTATGTTTCCAACATTATATCCCGAGATTCTTCAGTGTATTCGAAATGTCGATCCTGTTAAGTATGGTTCAACACGAAACTATATAAATGGCTCAGTCACATACCTATCACCTTATATTTCTAGAGGTGTTATTTCTACAAATTTTATACTCTCTGAGATTTTAAATAGAGGTTACAAACCATCTCAAATAGAAAAATTCATTCAAGAGTTAGCATGGAGAGATTATTGGCAACAAATTTGGATTGCGAAAGGCGATGCCATTAATCAAGATATAAAACACGAGCAAACTCCTGTTTCAAATACGTCTATTTCGCAAGCGATTATAGAGGCCAATACAGGTATTGAAGCCATAGACAATGCCATTGAAATATTTTATAAAACTGGTTATCTTCACAATCACTTGAGGATGTATATTGCTTCTATAGCATGTAATGTTGGGCAAAGTCACTGGAAAAAGCCAGCACAATGGATGTACTATAATTTATTGGATGCAGATTGGGCAAGTAACGCTTTGAGTTGGCAATGGGTTGCTGGAACAAATGCCAATAAAAAATATGTTGCCAATCAAGACAACATTAATAAATACTGTTTCACACAACAAAAAAATACATTTTTAGATATGCCTTACGAGGCTTTTAGCACATTAGATATTCCTAAAATTTTAAAAGACACGCAGGATTTAGAATTAAAAACTCCCTTACCGAAACAAAAACCTATTGAGATAGATGAACTACTTCCAACCTATATTTATAATTTTTACAATTTAGACCCTCTTTGGGAAAAAAATGTGTCAGCAAATAGGATTCTATTATTAGAGCCTTCGCTTTTTGAGTACTATCCTGTATCTCAAAAGACGATAGATTTTATCATTAATATTTCCAAAGAAAACATCCCCAATATTCAAATTTACATAGGTGAATATAAGGATCTTATTGCAGCGTATAATCTTGAAAAAATTTACTATAAGGAACATCCTTTAAGCAATCATTATGAAGGCATACAAGTTGCTAGAGAATGGATGTTTGATGTAGAAGGCTATTACCCTTCTTTCTTTTCTTTTTGGAAAAAATGTAAAAAACAACTTACCTATTGAATAGACAGGCTATAAATATTGTTTGGTTAAAACGTGATATTCGCTCTCAAGACCACGAGCCTTTATTAAAGGCAGAGCATGCTGGTATTCCCTATCGTATTATTTATATATTCGAGCCTACACTTATTGAATATCCAGATACAAGTCTAAGGCATTTACAGTTTATCTATCATTCTATTGTCGCTTTAAACAAGGCACTCGCTCCTTTCAATAGGAATGTTACTGTTTTCTATGGAGAAGCTGTTAACGTATTTAAATACTTGAAAGAATCCTTTGATATAAGAGGCCTTTTTAGTTTTAGAGAAAGTGGAACTCAAAGAACTTGGCAGCGCGACAAACAGGTGCGTTCTTTTTGTAAACAGCATCATATTAAATGGCAAGAATCACAGCGAGATGGAATTCTAAGAGGAATTAAAAACAGAGATGCTTGGAACAAACAATGGCATGTTGCAATGCATACGGCAGTAATCCAAAACAAATATTCAGTTTCAAAGGAAGAACTGATTGAACATCACTTTTTAATACCTAAAAAAACAGAAGCGCAATTAAAAGAATATCCGAAACAATATCAGCCAGCAGGAGAACAAAATGCCTGGCGCTATTTAAAATCATTTGCGAATCAAAGAGGCTTTAACTATCAAAAACACATCTCAAAACCTACAGAAAGCAGAATGGGATGCAGCAGACTGTCTCCTTATTTAGCTTGGGGAAATATGAGTATTAAACAAGCCTTTCAATTTATTGGCACACACCCTAACGGAACAAAAAATACTAGAGCCTTTTCTGCAATGCTTACAAGATTGCATTGGCATTGTCATTTTATTCAGAAATTTGAAGTAGCATGTAGTTATGAAACTGATTGTATTAACAGCGGTTATGAGTTATTGCCACATACAAAAAATGAAGCATTTATCAAAGCTTGGAAGACAGGTACAACAGGCTATCCTTTAATAGACGCTTGTATGCGTGCTGTTGAAAAAACGGGCTGGATTAATTTTAGAATGCGTGCAATGGTGGTTTCGTTTTTAACACTAAATCTAGATCAAGATTGGCGCGATGGAACCTACCACTTAGCAAGGCAATTTTTAGACTATGAGCCAGGTATTCATTATCCACAGTTTCAAATGCAGGCTGGCACTACAGGTATTAATACGGTGCGCTTATATAATCCTGTAAAAAACTCACAAGAGCATGACCCTGAAGGTATATTTATAAAAAAATGGATTCCAGAACTAACGAATGTTCCTGTTACTTATATTCACGAGCCTTGGAAAATATCGGCAATGGAGCAAATTTTTTGCGGAGTTATCATTGGTGAAGATTATCCATCACCTATTGTAAATTTACAAGAAAGTGCACGAATCGCTAGAGATAAAATTTGGGGACATAAAAAGCATCCAGCTGTACAAAAAGAAAAACAACGATTACTAAACACGCACGTAAATAGAACACACAATGATTTACACTAAAGAAGACATAGAAAAATTAGACCGTATTACTCGGCTAAAAATTATTAATTCAGCTACAGGCATCAAACCTGCAAATCTTATAGGTACCATAAACAAAGAAAATCAAACCAATCTTGCTGTTTTTAGTTCTGTAGTGCATTTAGGAAGTAACCCTCCACTTTTAGGTTTTATATCTAGACCTAGAACAACAGATGCTGGGCATACCTACCATAATATTATAGAAAATGGTTGTTACACGATTAATCATATTCATCCAGAGTTTATAAAAAACGCCCATTATACGTCTGCAAAATTTCATGCTGACGTTTCAGAATTTAAACGTTGCAATCTTTCTGAAGAATACGCTAACGATTTTATAGCTCCTTTTGTAAAAGAAAGTACCTTTAAAATCGGAATGCGTTTTAAAGAAGCGATTGATATTAAGATTAATAATACTGTTTTAGTAGTTGGAGAAATAGAACACCTTATACTTCCTGATACATCAATAATAGCGGATGATGTTGATTTAGAGGCTGCAAATAGTGTTGGTATTTCTGGATTGAATAGTTACTATTCGTTAAAAAAAATAGGAAACTTCCCTTACGTGAGAGTCCAAGAAGTGCCAGAATTTTAATTATGAAAAAGCAACACCTTCCTCAAAAAACATGTGTCGTTTGTGAGCGTCCGTTTACGTGGCGTAAAAAATGGGAAAAGAATTGGGATGAAGTTAAATATTGTAGCGAACGCTGTAGAAGAAATAAATGAAACAAATTAACATACTATTTCCACATCAATTATTCCAAGAGTCTCCACTTTTTGTGAAGGATGCTACTTTCTATTTAGTAGAGGAGTACCTGTTCTTTAAGCAGTATCCATTCCACAAGCAAAAAATAGCCTTTCATAGAGCAACTATGAAACGGTATGCAGATTTTCTTCGGAAAAATAAAAACCTTGAAGTACACTATATTGAAGCTACAGAAGATATTTCTGATATCAGACTACTCATTCCCAAATTGAAACAACAAGGTGTTGCGCATATCAACTATATAGACCCAACAGATAATTGGCTTCAAAAAAGGTTAGATAAAGGTTTTTTAGAAAGTAGAATAACAGCCACTCAATATACATCTCCTTTATTTTTAAATTCTAAAGATGACCTAGCACCTTTTTTTAGAAGTGATAAAAAGAAATACCATCAAACCTCTTTTTATACAGAGCAGCGTAAAAAGCGAAATATTTTGATGGATTCTGACGGCAAGCCAACAGGTGGTAAATGGACATTTGATACTGAAAACAGAAAGAAGTATCCCGCTAAAAAGACACCGCCATCTATTCAGTTTCCAGATGTAGATAGCTATTATATAGAAGCCAAACACTATGTTGAAACACACTTTTCAACTCATTTAGGAAGCCTTACAGAACATTCTTTATATCCAACCAGTTTTAAAACAACCAGAGATTGGTTACATCAATTTTTTGAGCAGCGATTTATGGAATTTGGGACTTATGAAGATGCTATTGTTGCTGAAAACTCCATTCTAAATCATAGTGTATTAACACCGATGCTAAACGTTGGTTTAATAACGCCTAAAGAAATTACTGATGCTTGTTTATTATATGCTGAAGAAAATAATGTACCCATTAATTCTACCGAAGGTTTTGTACGTCAAATTATAGGATGGAGGGAATTTATAAGAGGTGTTTATGAATCTAGAGGAAGCGAAGAACGTACCACCAATTTCTGGAAATTTAAAAAGAAAATACCGACTTCGTTTTATGATGGTACGACCGGTATTCCGCCCATTGACCAAACAATTAAAAAAGTATTGCAAACGGGTTATTGCCATCATATAGAGCGTTTAATGGTTTTAGGTAATTTCATGATGCTGTGTGAGTTTGATCCAGACGAAGTGTATAGATGGTTTATGGAACTCTTTATAGATGCGTATGATTGGGTAATGGTTCCCAATATATACGGAATGAGTCAATTTGCAGATGGTGGTTTAATGGCTACGAAACCTTACATAAGTGGAAGTAATTATTTAATGAAAATGAGTAACTATGAAAAAGGAGAATGGCAAGCGGTTTGGGATGGTTTATTTTGGAGATTTATGCACACACATCGTGATTTCTTCTTGTCAAATCCTCGATTGGGAATGTTAGTAAGAATGTATGATAAAATGCCTTTAGAAAAGCAGCAAAAGCTTCTAAATAATGGAGAACTTTACTTAGAATCTTTAAATAATTAAAAAACATAAAATGATATTTAACACAAGTTATATAAACAAAGATTATACAAAAGAAAGCACCCAGATCGTAGGTAAAGCATTCTCTTTTTTCGAAAAAATAAAAATGAGGGGGGTTGGTTCTAGTAGGTTCATGATAGAAGAATTGAGTCCTAAATTACAGCCTGAGAATATGCAATCAGTAGCTATTAATTATGCAAACATTGAATTAAGGCCAAAAGGAATCATCGTACATTTTACCAACAGGCTAGACCGTTATTCATGGATAATTCCCTATTATCGTCTAGTCATCTATAGCAACCAAACATTTAGCATGCATTCAAACGGAAATTACATACAGTTTAAAAAAAATAAAAACTATCAGAATAATAAAAAGTTTATTCATAAAATGACAGATTTTAAAAACAACTATTTAAAACTAGGGTATTATGATGTATAGCCCTGAATAGTAGTGTTAAAAAAACTATATAGAAATAGTAGTGTCCATAATATAGTCCTAATCCAATTCTTCTGCACGAGTGAAATCAACATTTTCTCACTAACAATTCCCTTTGAAATATCAGCATGTATCGGAACAAATTGCAAGAAAGTAGATGTCCAAATAAGAAAAATAATTCCAAGACTTATAAATGTATATAGACTGGATAATATAACTGCTTGATATATAGCAATACCAAGTTGTCCTAACATCAATGGAATAACAATAGCACTAAAACGAGAGGTATATAATTTATGTGAAACAACTATATTTTCAGTGTTATAATGAAGAAAAATCGGATACACAATTCGCTGTATCAACCAAATCAAAACAACAAGCCCAAAATCTAATAAAAGCCTAATAACATCTATAGACACTATAAATACTTACTAATTTTAGAACTCTTTGGATTGGTGATTGAATAATAATAATCTATAAGACCGCCTTTATCATCAACTAGATATTTTTGAAAGTTCCATTTTACAGTAGAACTCTTTTTACCGTTTAGATCTTTAGATGTAAGCCATTTGTATAAAGGATGCTGTTTGCTTCCTTTTACGTCTATTTTTTCAGTAAGTAAAAAAGTAATTCCAAAATTCAATTCACAAAATTCTTGAATTTTTGAAGCATCTCCTGGCTCTTGCTTCCCAAACTGATTACAGGGCGAGCCAATAACAACAAGTTTATTTTTATACGTATCACTCAAAGTCTGTAAATCTTTATATTGTTTTGTAAACCCACATTCTGAAGCGACATTGACAAAAAGTATTTTCTTCCCTTTAAATTCTAAAAGAGAAATTGGTTTACCATCTATGGCGTTGATAGCGATATCATAGATTAATTGTTTTTTTATTTTGTTAGAAGTCCCTGCCGACAACTTTGCTTTATCAATTGTTTTCATAATTTTGTTTTTTTACTAATTAACAAATTTATTGGTTTAAATAACTCTGTAATTCAGCAACTTTATGCGGCGTGTTAAATACGCCACCATAGTAAGAGGTAACCGTAGCAGAGGTGTCATCTTTAACACCACGAGACGAAACACATAAATGCTTTGCATCGATTATAATAGCAATATCTTCTGTATTTAAGATAGATTTCAGCTCCATTGCTATTTGATTTGTTAAACGCTCTTGCACCTGTGGGCGTTTTGCATAATACTGTACAATTCTATTAATTTTAGAAAGTCCAATAACTTTTCCAGAAGACACATAAGCTATATGAGCTTGACCAATAATTGGAACGAAGTGATGTTCACAATTGGAATAAAATGTAATGTTCTTCTCAACCAACATTTGGTTGTATTGATATTTATTTTCAAATAGCGCAATCTTAGGCTTATTATCAGGATTAAGACCAGAAAATATTTCTTCAATATACATTTTAGCAACCCTATCAGGAGTTCCTTTTAATGAATCATCTGAAAGATCTAGGCCTATAACATCCATTATCTGTGCAAACAAATCAGAAATTTTTTCTTTTTTTTCTTTATCTGACATTATAAACGCATCTGATTTCATAGGAGTTTCTAGACCCGTATAAAAATGATCATCCCCTATCTCATCATTGGAAAAATTACTAATAATATTACCATTAGTAGTTGCTAAGTTTGCTGTTTTCAATTTCATCTGTTTTACTATATAAGAATATATTTTGTTTTATTTTAAGATGCCTAGACATCTTAAAAGCACCCATAATCAAATGCTTTTTATTCAAGTACTATACAAAGTTACATAATTGTTTAACAAATTAAGTTAAAAAGTTAAACAAAATTAATATACTAATATAGGTTTTATCTATTAGGCTATTGTACATTTACAGATTATACTAAATAACTTGTTTTTTTTATTAGAATTTGGTTAGCGGAATCATAAAAATTTGAGAATTAAAAAGTAGCATGTCTAAATTACCTAAAGAACATAAATTTATAGACCTTTCTGATTATGGAAGACCTATCGCAAGGCTTATAGCGAATTCGCTCAAAGAAACTTCATATACACCTATTGATGTTACAATATGGTTTATTATTTCGGGCTTAATAGGTGTTTTTTGTATCCTATTAGAATATTACTGGGCTGCAGCATTTTTTTTAATATTTAAATCGATATTGGATGCTGCAGATGGAGAGCTTGCTAGAGTAAAAAAAACACCTTCGCACACAGGCCGTTACTTTGATTCTATTGCAGATATAATTTTAAATCTACTTATTTTCATAGCACTTTGGTATGTTACAGAGTCTAATATTATATATAGTTTATTTGCATTTTTAGGAATTCAATTACAAGGCACTTTATATAATTATTACTATGTTATTTTGAGAAATAATCTAAATGGTGATACAACGAGTAGGATTTTTGAATTTAACTCTCCACAGGCGATGAAAGGAGAAAAACAAAAAAACGTAAATACTCTCTTTGGAATTTACAAAGTACTTTATGGAGTTTTTGACAAAATAATTTACACCTTAGACTCAAATGCATCTAAAGGAAAACGATTTCCGAATTTATTGATGACAGCGCTGTCAACCTTTGGCCTTGGCTTTCAACTTTTAACAATAAGTTTTATGTTAGTTTTGGGATATAAAGAATATATCGTTCCGCTTTTTTTATGGTACACCTTAATGATTTTAGTTTTTATTGGCATCAGAAAACGACTATAAACTTATCAAAACTAATCCTATTACATGTGTGTCCTAAATAAATTATACGCAGGGGTATTCAACATAGTTTCTTGGCGTCTCATAAAGTTTTATTCTCAATTCTAGACTTTCATCTAACTCTGGTTTAAGGATATTATATATCACTATCGCAATATTTTCTGCGGTAGGATTTAAACTTTCAAACTCCTTTGTGTCCAAATTTAGATTTGTATGATCAAACCTATCTAGTACTTTATCCTTGATAAGGTCAGAAAGAATTTTTGTATCAATCACATAACCCGTCTCAGGATCGCAAAAACCAATGATTTTTACCTCTAAATCATAATTGTGTCCGTGATAATTAGGGTTATTACATTTACCAAAAACCGTACGATTTTTTTCATCACTCCAATTCGTATTATGTAATCTGTGAGCTGCGTTGAAATGTTCACAACGTATAATGGCTGTTTTGTTCATATTTATAATTTAACTTCGATGTAAAGGTATTTATATTTCTGTTAACTTTTACAAGTTAATTGTTAAACAAAAATTAAAACTATTAAATTAGCCTAAAAAAAGACTTTTATATTTTTAGTAAATAATATACCTATGAATAAACAAGACTATAAGATACACATTATTGGCGCTGGAGTGAGCGGCCTAATAGCAGCTAAAGTTCTAGAAGATAATGGATATCGACCTACTATTATAGAAGCAACAGATCGCGTTGGTGGCAGAGTTAAAACAGATATTGTTGATGGGTATCAGTTAGATCATGGATTTCAAGTACTTCTAACTGCCTATCCTGCCGCACAAAAGTATTTAGATTTTGACAAGTTAGCATTACAGAAGTTTCTTCCAGGCGCTTCTATTTTCAAAAATACCGAGCAAAAAATAATAGGTGACCCTTTAAGAGATATCACTTTATTGTTTTCAACGCTGTCTTCTGGAATAGGAAACTTTTCAGATAAACTTAAAATATTAAAATTGAATAACAGTTTAAAGAAAAAAACGCTGTCAGATATATTTTCTAACAAAGAGCAATCTACCTCATCCTATTTGAGAGATTTAGGTTTTTCCTCTAAAATGATAACTACTTTTTTTAAGCCCTTCTTTAGTGGTATTTTTCTTGAAAATAAATTAGAAACATCGAGTAGAATGTTTGAGTTTGTTTATAAAATGTTTGGCGAAGGCTATGCAACTTTACCAAAAGCTGGAATTGAAGCGATTCCAAAGCAACTTTCACAAAACCTAAAGAGCACTACTTTCAAATTCAATACCAAAGTAGCATCAGTTAAAGACAGAGAAATAACACTTACTGATACGACTAAACTAGAAAGCCATTTTACTATTTTAGCAACAGATGCAAACCCTTTAATTTCCAATTTAAAAAATCAATCTACGAAATGGAAATCTTGTGACACCTTATATTTTTCGACTGAAAGTAGAATTATTAAAAAGCCCTTAATTGGCCTTATTCCTGAAAACGGAACGCTTATAAATAATATTTTTTATCATACAAGCCTAGATACTAAAGTAAAGCCTGCTAAAGAGTTACTTTCTGTAACTGTTATAGACAATCAAAACCTATCAGGTAAGATACTCATTGAACACGTAAAAAAAGAATTACTAAAAAATTGCGGTATTGATTCTTGTAAATTTATAAAGCACTATAGTATCCCAATGGCTTTGCCTAATTTAGATGACTTAAGATATGAAATGTCCCCTTCAGAAACGCGCTTAACAACAGGTTTATTTTTAGCAGGAGACACACAATTGAATGGCTCTTTAAATGCTGCTATGATTTCTGGAGAAAGGGCAGCTCTTGCAGTTATAGAAACTTTATCAAGCACTATTTCTTCAGAAAGTATTACCTCTGAATATAATTAATCTACTGCCTTATATTTTTGCAGTAATTCTAAAGTAGTATATTCTAATGCTCTTTGATGTGTTCCTTCAAGAACCACCCATGGAGCTTTACCAAAGCGCTCTGCCTCCAACCATCTAGAGATACATAAACACCACTTTGAACCAGGTTTGAGGCCTGGAAAGTTCCAATGCGGTATAGGTGTAGAAAGGTCATTTCCACGAGATTTTGTAAAATCTAAGAATTCCTGAGTGACAACAGCACATAAGATATGAGTACCAGAATCTTCTTCAATAGTTCTACAAAATCCATCCCTAAAATATCCTGTAGCAGGATTATTACAACAGGATTTTAAAACTGTTCCAAGAACATTTAATTGAGTGTCTTTTAGCATATTTATATTTCTGAATTAAGCTTTCCTTTTAATTAAGTATCAACTCTGACTTTTCTTATTCGCATTTTTAAAGAATATTACTTCTATTAAAATGTCCCTTATTATTTTGAGTCTATTAATAGACAAAAATAAGGGATTTCGTAGTTTTCTGAAGCTAATCCTTCAGAAATAGCAGTTAATGAAAAGGTATTGAAATAAAAAAGCCTCAAATTACTGAGGCTTAATTTTTAATAACGATTCCAAATTACTTAGGCATTACTACAGAATCTATTATATGAATTACACCATTACTACCCATCACATCTGTAGCAGTAATTTCACTATAATTTCCATTGATATCTTTCAACCAAATTTTACCCTCTTTTTGAATTACAGTTAACACTTGACCATTTAAAGTTTCTAATTCTACCGAACCATTTCCTTTCTTTAAAGCAGCCACAACATCCGTTGCAACTATTTTTCCAGACACCACATGGTAAGTCAAAATGTTGGCTAATGCCTTTTTATTTTTTTCTTCTAATAAAGAGTTCAATGTTTTTGAATCAATTTTAGCGAAAGCATCGTTTGTTGGAGCAAAAACGGTAAAAGGCCCATCACCCTGCAAAGCACCAACTAAATCAGCAGCTGTTAATGCTGCTACTAAAGTTGAAAAATTTTCATTACCAACAGCAACATCTACTATTGTTTCTTGTGCTACAGCAGTTTTAGATAGAGTTAGAGTCAGTGTAATTGTTAAGATAAAGATTACTTTTTTCATAATTTATAATTTTATATG
>CAWVTS010000046.1:0-14937 GCA_963933045.1 uncultured Lutibacter sp.
ATGCCCAAACTCTCCATTCTATAGATGTATGAGGGCCTACTGGCTCAGCTGTTGGTTCTACTGTTGGTTCAACTGTTGGTTCAACTGTTGGTTGACAAGCTGTAACTAATATTACAGCCATAAATAGAAATAAATTTTTCATATTTTAATAAATTAATTATTTGTAAATATATATATTAATTTTAAATAACAAGTAATTTTAAATAAATTAACCCTAGGCATATCCTCTTCTGTTAATTCAGTTATTTCTAAACTACGTAAATAAGTTAAACTTACATTTATAGAATAACTCCCTATAGCTTTCTGTAGTTTGGCTATAGAACCCATTCTCTTAAATATCTCTATAGCCACCTGAGTGCCTATATGAGTATATTTTTTGTCCTTGTTCTAAACTCTTATATTATAGCCGTTTTTATTATCTAAGTTATTTTAAAAAATAGGTTGTTTTTGCAATTAATCTACATATTCACCTTTTTAAAAACAAGTAACTTATAAAATAAAAAATAATGAATAAATTAGTATTAAGTTTATTGATGTTATCTATGATGTCAATGTCCGCAAAGAAAAAACATACGAATGGTAAAATATACGATCAACATCCAGGCATTGAAATAGTCAATGAATTTACTAAAGCATTTGTTGCAGGAGATGAAGAGAAATTAAAATCTTTAATTACTGAAGATTCTAAATGGTGGCAAATGAATTCTATGAATCCAAAGCTATTAAAGATAAATAGATTGCTTAGAAGATCTAATTATTTGAGTAAAAATGTCATCGGATTAAAAATTCAAGACAGAGGTTCTGCTTTGAGAGCTTTACGAAAACTAAGTATTGACTACGAAGTTATAGAATGAACCAATGATAAAATAAATTGAGTTATCTAACTCATTAATAAAATCAGATCTACAATTACATCAATATTATTTCAATTTATATAAAACAGGTTTGCTCGGAGAAGCATCATTTTCAAAAGAAGCTATCTGTAAATTCAATAAATAAGTTCCGTCTTTCACATTGTTTTTAATATAAACAAACTCTGTAATTGTTGCATCCATTCGTTGTTCTCCATTATAATCCCAAAAGGCTTTATGAGCCAATAACTTCCCTTGATCATTCTCTTTATCTACTGATGGCAGGTCAATCAATAAATGCTTCACTCCTATTTCTCGAATAAAAATTGCTGCTTCTTCTGATAAAAATGGAGGATTAGAATTTGAGTATTGTGCCGTTTCTTTCTCGCTCGTATTTGGCAAAGTTCGAATTATTAAAGCCTCTATATTTTTACCTTTTAGTGCATTTTCAACTTGATTCTTGGTGATAACATGATCAACATTCTCTTGAATCTCTGGGTTAATTGAAATAAGTTCTGCAATGAAAAAAAACGTTTTCAAACAATCATTTACACTATGAAACTCCTTAGTAATATGACCAATCGACTCTGTATGAGTACCATGAGAGTGTGGATTGAACTGTATATTATTGAAGTTTACGGAAGCACCTCGAGCAACACTTTTTATAAAGATTCCGTTAGTTACAGGTTCAATTTTTGGTACATCCAGATACCAAGCATTTACATTGTCTTTTGATCCAGATAAAGTCAAAGAAATATCAATCGGTTTTGAAAGATTTACTTTGTACTTTTTATTTTTTATTTTGATTTTAATTTTCACACTCTAAATTTATTATATTATTTAGTTTATCTGTTTAAGTATACCAATAAAAATATGATTCCATATAATAATATGAAATTTAGAGCAATATAAATAAAACGATTTAATTTACTCATTTCAAAAGATTTGGAGTTCCAAATCATAATTAACAAATGGAAAGGCAGGAAAAAAAATATTTCAAATTTATCAATATCCAATAAATTCAAAAGCATTGATATAGGAACAAAAAGCATTGCCCATAGACTTACAGTATACATATTCAATATTAAATGTTCATAAAATGTTTTCTTAAACCTAAAATAAACAACAAAACTAAAGAAAGTAAGTAAAATAATATTAATGATTAGAACCGTAAGTTGAGGAACAACTATACTTGTTACTTCAATCCCAAAAAAATCATCTGTAAATATTGAATCAAATAAGGTAAATAATGCTGCAATTGTTAAAAATCTACTTGGACTATAATAAAAACCTCTATAGCCATTCCAATAATTTGTAACAAGTTTTTTGGGTTGAAAAAAAAGTAGTTTAAAGTTTTTAAAAAAAGATTTTTCTAATGAGAAAATATTACCAAACAGGTCTTTTAAAATTGAAATACTTGTAATTCGTTCACTCTTGAAATATTGACCACAGGTTGAGCAATATTTATCATCTATTTCACTAGAACAAGCTGAGCATTTAATATTCATTTTTTAAAAATAATCATTTTTAGTCAATCATAAACAATTCAGAAGCAATTCCATCAACAAGAAACTTTCCTTTTTGGGTAGCTATAACAATATTATTATTAATTTCAAGCAATCCCATTCTTTGATAGCCTTCAACTTCATTTAGCAAATGAAGTTTATATGTTTCCCCATATTCCTGCCTAACTTTCTCCAAAGAAACACCCCAAATAGTTCTCAATCCAGTCATAATATATTCATTGAATTGATCATTGAGTGATAATTTTTCAACTTCTCTTGGTAGAATTTTATCCTGAATTGACTTTATATATTTTGCGTTGTTAGAAACATTCCAACTTCGTTCTTTTCCCTTAAAGGAATGTGCAGAAGGGCCAACTCCTAAATATTGTTTTCCCTGCCAATAAGATGTGTTGTGTTTTGAGAAAAAATCTGGCTTTCCAAAATTGGAAATTTCATAATGAACAAATCCATTTTTTTTAGTCTCCTCAACTAAAATATCAAAATGATCAGATGCTAATTGTTCGTCTAATGGAGGGAGTTTTCCACTCTTAATAAATACATCTAAAGCTGTTTTAGGCTCAACTGTCAGGGCATAACTTGATATATGATTGACTCCAAAATCTAATGCGATTTGTAAATTTTCCGTCCATTTATCAATACTCATATTCGGAACTCCATAAATCAAATCAATCGTAATATTCTCAAAGTGGCGATTAGCAACAGAGAGGCAATCTTTAGATTCTGATGCTGAGTGAGAACGATTCATGAATTTCAGGTCATCTTCAAAAAACGATTGTATTCCAATGCTTAAACGATTTATTGGACTATCTGCTAATTCGAGTATTTTTTCTTCTAACAAATCATCAGGATTGGCTTCCAAAGAGATTTCTGGAGTATCGAATACATCAAAATTTTCTTGAATAGTGTTTATCAAAAACTGAATTTCATCAATGGCTAACAAGCTTGGTGTTCCTCCTCCAAAATAAATAGTTTCAACCGTTTCAGTAATTTCGCTTTTACGCAAAATTAATTCGTCTGCAATCGCCTGAATCATTTCTGACTTTCGTTTTAACGAAGTAGAAAAATGAAAATCACAATAGTGACACGCTTGTTTACAAAAAGGGATATGTAGATAAATTCCTGCCAAAATACTTATTAACTTACTTTATTAGGATTCTGTTTTACAAATGCACTCCATCCTGTATAATTCTTTCCTCCAGTAATTTTTCCTGCATTATAAAAATGACATACTGCAGCTGCTAGTCCATCTGTTGCATCCAAATTTTTAGGTAAGGATTTTAGTTTTAAAATACTCTGAAGCATTCCTGCGACTTGCTCTTTACTCGCATTTCCATTTCCGGTAATTGCCATTTTAATTTTCTTTGGCGCATATTCTGTAATTGGTATATCACGAGACAGTCCCGCTGCAATAGCAACACCTTGTGCCCTTCCTAGTTTCAACATCGACTGTACATTCTTTCCGAAAAAAGGTGCTTCTATAGCAATTTCGTCAGGATGATAGGTTTCAATCAATTCAATCGTTCTTTCAAAAATAAGTTTTAACTTCACATAATGATCATCATATTTTTTCAACATCAATTCATTCATTTGAATGAATTCCATTTCCTTATTAATAATTTTTATTAAACCAAAACCCATAATTGTAGTTCCTGGATCAATTCCTAATATGATTTTTTCTGTGGACAATATTTTGTTTCTTTGTTGTAAATGTACAACAACATAAACCCAAAATACAAGACGTTTTTATTTTTTCTAATTAAGTTTACTGTTATTGTTGGTTCACTCTACTTTATTTACACTAAAACAGTAAACAATAGCCAATTAAATTTTGATGAATTATTAAAACAACTGAACAGTGTTTTATTTAAAAGCAATTGGACAATTCTAATTCTATTATCATTTACTTTTTTTAATTGGTTATTTGAAATTTGGAAATGGAAAATACTTGTATCTTATGTTAAAAATATTACATTTCAAGAAGCATCTAAACAAAGTCTAGCATCACATACTATATCTTTATTAACTCCAAATAGAATTGGTGAATATGGAGGGAAAGTGATTTATTTCCCTAAAGATAAAGGCAAAATATTGTTTCTAAATTTAATCGGAAATTTATATCAATTATCAATTACTATTTTATTTGGAGTGGCCGGAACTATCTACTTCATGAATACCTATAATATTGAAATAGAACCAAGAAGATTAAGAAAATTTGCTTATTTAATTGGGTTTGTGATTTTGCTTTTTATCTCAAAAAAAAATAGACTCTTAAAGGTTGGTACCTTCTTTAAGATTGATAAAATTAAATCTTTTTTTAAATCTATGAGGCGAAAAACTCATCTAACTATATTATCTTTTTCAATAATTAGATATTTAATATTCTCACACCAATTTTATTTTTCACTAATTTTATTCGGAGTTGATTATGATTATACAAATCTAATGTTATTAATTTTCACGATGTATTTTGTTGCATCTTCAATTCCAAGTATCACATTATTTGATTGGGCAATTAAAGGTTCTGTTGCTATTTATATTTTTTCTTTCATCAACATCACTGAAGTTATTGTTTTCACTATTATACTATTAATGTGGATTTTGAATTTTGCTTTACCTTCTATGGTCGGAATTTTTTATGTTTTGAAATTTAAAACTCCTTATAAAATATGATATATATAGTTCTTTTGATCATTTTAAATTACGCTGTTTTAATCGTAGCATTTATTATTGGCTTTGATAAAATAAAATTATACAAAAGCGATTCTAAAATTGCTGTAAATTCATTTTCAATTATTATTCCGTTTAGAAACGAGTTCAATAATTTACCAGAACTTTTAAGCAGTTTAAATAAATTAGATTATCCTATTGAATTATTTGAAATAATCTTTGTTGATGATGATTCTAATGATAATTCTGTTGAAATTATAAAAAAAATAGTATCGAAAAGTAACATTGATATTAAAGTTATTTCTAATAAAAGGAATTCAAATTCTCCAAAGAAAGACGCTATAGAAACGGCAATACTTCAATCAAAATTTGATTGGATCGTTACAACGGATGCTGACTGTATTATTCCTGAAAAATGGTTAAAAACCTTTGACAACTTCATTCAAATAAATAATCCAAAAATGATTTGTGGACCAGTTACCTATAAAGTCAATACATCATTTCTCAATAATTTTCAATTACTTGACTTTATAAGTTTGATTGGCTCAACAATAGGAAGTTTTGGTATTAACAAGCCCTTTCTATGCAATGGCGCCAATTTGTGCTATTCAAAAAAAGCCTTTAATAATGTTGATGGTTACAAAGGTAAT
Organism: uncultured Lutibacter sp.; assembly: GCA_963933045.1. Lineage (GTDB taxonomy): Bacteria > Bacteroidota > Bacteroidia > Flavobacteriales > Flavobacteriaceae > Urechidicola. Next base: position 5,695 of record CAWVTS010000046.1, read on the forward strand.
AACAATATATCTAGTGGCGATGATATTTTTTTATTGGAAAAAATGACTACAAATTTTCCAAATCAAGTTCATTTTTTAAAATCAAAAAACGCTATCGTTATTACTAAGCCACAATCAACTTTTAAAGAACTTGTATCTCAGCGAATCCGCTGGGCTTCAAAAGGTAAATTCTATAAAAATTGGTTTGGAAAATATGTCGGAATTTCAATATTTCTAACCAACTTTACATTAGTCCTATTGCTACTTTTAAGTTTGTTAAATTTGTTTCATTGGAAAAATATTTTATTCTTCTTTGTCATTAAATTTTTTACAGATTTCGTGATAATTCTTAAAACATTAATTTTCGTAAATCAATCAAAAAACATCATTTATTATCCAATTACTGCTTTTTTATATCCATTTTTTATTGTTTTTATTGTTTTTATGTCTTTTTTTAAAAAACAGTTCGAATGGAAAAAAAGGATATCCAAAGCTTAATTTCGTTATATTAACCATTATTATAAACTATAATCATGTCAATTTTAAATAAAACATCAAATCCAGCATTCAGAAATTATATTTGGAATGAAAATTCACCATCAAATGATAAAATGACATTAAATGGAGTTTTACTCAAAACATTTTTTTGCTTAACCCTTGTCGGACTTTCAACATGGTATGTTTGGGATTTAGTTTATCAAGGAATTGATGTAAAATGGTACACTTCAATTGGCTTATTGGCTGCAATAATTTTAAGTATTTTAACTTCTTACAAGCATCCTTGGGCAAAATTTACAGCACCATTATATTCTTTTGCAAAAGGGTTTTTTCTTGGGGGAATTTCAGCTTACGCAGAAATAAGGTTTGAAGGAATGCCCATGAGAGCTGTCGGAGTTACAATTATCACTTTTTTTGTTATGCTTATATTATATAGATTTAGAATTATAAAAGTAACTCAACAATTTAGAAGTGTTATTGTTTCTGCAACAATTACTATAATGTTTATTTACATAATCACTTGGATATTAAGTTTCTTTGGGATTTCTGTACCATTTATTTATGGCACCTCTTGGTTTGCAATTGGATTTAATATAATTGCTGCATGTGTTGCTTCGTTAGCACTATTATTAGATTTCGATTTTATAGAACGTAAGATTAACAATGCTCCAAAATATATGGAATGGGTTGCAACTTGGGGTTTATTAATAACTCTAATTTGGCTGTATGTTGAAGTATTAAGATTAATGAAAAAATTAGCAATTCGATTTTAAACTTTATACTTTATTTAGTATTATTGTAGTACTAAATAACCAACTGAATGAAAGCCCATACTACTTACAAAATTTATCCTAAAGCGATAAATGAATTTATCAAAGAAAATTATGATTTAAAAAGCATAAACTTTGGAAACATTAAGAATAATGTAAATTCAATTCTTCAAAAGTTAGATATTGAAACAATTCTAGAGTGTGAATGGGATGTTTCTCCTCTTTATTTTTTTGATAAAGTTGGTGTTAGTAAAAATAATAATAAGCCTTCAGACTTTGATGAATACTCTAATTTTAGATTTTCATTTAGTGCTAAAAATGGAGTTTCTAATGAAGAATTTGAAAAAGCAATAACAATTTTAGAATTTAATTTCATTAACAAATACCAAGAACGTTTAAGTGTTGAATTACAGGAAATTAAAAATAAGTTAAAATTACAGAAGAAAAAAAAAGATATATTAACTTACACATTAACAGGACTAGTTTTAATAATTTTAGTTTCAATTGTTTTCTATTTAAAGAATCAGAATTAAAATAAATATAATAAACGGTCGTTTTTTTTTTAATGAGTGGTAGTTTTTTATAAACAAACGGTAAATAAAACTAATAAACACTTGTTAATCAGAAAATTATATTTACATTTGAATTCGGTCAACCCTACAACCCCACATTATGGCTCTCTATACTTACAAAACTTCAAACCCTGCATTTAGCAAAGATGTTTGGAAAGGTTACGCATCTAGTTCAAATAAGATGACGGTTAACGGCATTATTTTAAAATCATTTTTCTGCCTACTATTAGTAGCAAGTACTGCATGGTTTACTTGGATTTTATATTCTAAAGGATACAACCTAAATACAATTATGTATACTGGATTAATTGGAAGTATCTTTTTTAGTTTATTAACAGCGTTTATCCATAGGCTAGCCGCGCTTTTAGTACCACTATATGCATTATCTCTTGGTTTATTCCTTGGAGGAATTTCAATCTATGCCGAAAGTAAATTCAAAGGGGTGCCAATGCAAGCAATTGGCGTTACAATAACTACTTTTTTTGTAATGTTATTTCTCTACAAATTAAAAATTATAAAAGTTACAGAGCGGTTTAAAAGTGTCCTTATAGTTGCCATATCTATAATAATGTCAATTTATGCAATAAGCTGGTCACTTAGAATATTTGATATAAAATCACCATTCACAACAATAGAAAACACATCATCATACTTAACTATAGCATTTAATACAATAGCATCTGGTGTAGCAGCATTTACACTATTGTTAGACTTTGATTTTATAGAAAGAAAGAAAAACCATGTTCCAAGATATATGGAATGGGTTGCTACTTGGGGATTACTCGTGACTTTAGTTTGGGTATATGTAGAGGCATTAAGGATAATGAAAAAGATCGTAATGAATTAAAATATACTCTCCATTAAATGTCCAGCATTAAGCCAAAAATAAAGGATCCCCAACAGCACAACTAACATTAAAATTAATTTGCTATTAGTAGGTTTTTTTCTTTGTTTTATTCTATTGAATTTCATTTTTATATAAAACTATTATTAAATTTTTTTAGCCCTAAGCATTTCTCTTTTTCCTGGAGGACCTTCTAGCCTTTCAACAACAAATCCTACTGATATCATTGCCCTTCTAACACTTCCTTTAGCTGAATATGTAACTAACACTCCACCATAGTGTAATGCGTTATACATTTTTTTAAAAATTGATTCTGTCCATAGTTCGGGCTGAATACGAGCACCAAAGGCATCAAAATAAATTAAATCACACCTGTTTTCATCTTCAATATCATCAAAAAATTGCTGCCTCTTTGTTAATTGAAAATCGTCAGATACTTTATGCTGATTTCCCCAATCTAAAGAATGAATTTTATTAAAAACCTCTATGCAATTTTCAAAATCTAATTCTGAAGAATAGTTTAATTTTTCAAGTTCTTCTTGGAGAATTGGGTACGCTTCAACACCAATATAATTAACATTCAATGTTCTTTTTTGAGCTTCAAAGAATGTAATCAAAGTATTCAAGCCTGTCCCAAAACCAATTTCTAAAATTGAAATATTTCTGTTTTCAAAAAGCGATAAACCACTTTTAATAAACACATGATACGCTTCTTGTATCGCTCCATGTTTAGAATGATATTGTTCATCCCATTCAGGTATATGAATGGTTGTAGAACCGTCGGCTGTAATAATAATTTCTCTTTTCAAGTGTTATTTTATGAGTAGTTTTTCAATTCTTGGTATTGGTCCTGTACAAGATGTCTGATGGCAAGCAATACATGTGTTTATTGCATTGTTAAAATTTATTTTAACATTTTCCAGTGTTGATGTATTGATAGATTTTTCATATTCAACAAAAGTTTTTGCGAAAGATTCATATATGCTGTTTCTCTCGAAAGTACTTGTCATTTCTGCTGTGTGAATCTTCAAAAATTTATCAGGAAATTGCTGTGTAGGAAGAATTCCATTTTCAATTAATGTTTTAATGGAATCATTGTATTGATACATTTCCTCCATCAACAAAGCCAATTCTGAAGCAGAATACATTACAAGTTTGTCTTTTTTTATTAAATCTTTTTCTTGTGTAACTTTAGAACTACAAGAAACAAATAATAACAAGACAAAAAATACAACGATCCTATTCATTACTTGTGGTTTCATCTTTCATTAATACTCCATCTGCTAAAAAAGCATATGTGAATTCAGGCTCAATGATTCCTGCAATTTCTTCATCAGATTTTCCCGCATCTTTTGCAAAGTGCTGTAATTCATCAACAGAAACTTCAGTTACATATGCTTTTCCGTTAACGATTACATCTCTATTATCAGAATTTAAAGGAACAAAAAAACCATAATCCTTAAACTTAACCATAGATTCCTTTTCTTCACCTAAATCTAACTTCATCCAACACCCTTTTGCCTTACAAACACTATTAATATTTGAAGCAAACCTAACATCTAATGTGTCACCCGCTTTCATAGTCTCAAATTTTTCTTTCATTTCTTCTTTAGAAATAAAATTTGAAGCCTCCATTGTCTCTCCAAATGTTTTATACATTACTTTTTCTCCCTTTTTACAAGCAAAAACTACTAAAAGCATACCAATAACTAATCCAATCTTTTTCATCACTAATTTATTTAAATTACTTAACAAAGTTACATTTTATTATCAGTAAATAAAAAATGAGAGTTTAAAAATTACTCAATACAATTCATTAACTTTGTGAAAATTAAATGAATTGCAGATATGAGTATAAGTACAAAAAACATTGCCATTGAAAAAATAACTAATTCAAGAATTGGAGAAGTTGATTTCAATAACTTAGCTTTTGGTCAAGTTTTCACAGATCATATGTATGAATGTGACTTCAAAAATGGTGAATGGCAAACTCCTGTAATTAAACCTTACGGGCCTATTTCAATGTACCCTTCTGCAAAAGTTTTTCATTACGGACAAGCAGTATTTGAAGGTATGAAAGCATACAAAGCAGAAGATGATAGTATTTGGATGTTTAGACCAGATGAAAATCAGAAAAGAATAAATATTTCTTCTAAACGTTTACAAATGCCAGATTTTCCAGAAGAATTATTTTTTGATGGACTTGAAACTCTTCTTAAATTAGATAGAGAATGGATAAAAAAGGGCAATGGAAATTCAATGTACATTAGACCTTTTGTAATAGCTACTGAAAATGGCGTTTCCGCATCACCTTCAAATGAGTATAAATTCATGTTTTTATTATCTCCTGCACAATCCTATTTTAAGAGTGGATCTAAAGGTGTAAAAGTTTTGTTTGCTAATGAATATAGTAGATCTGCAAATGGCGGAGTTGGTTTTGCAAAAGCAGCTGGAAATTATGCTGGACAATTTTACCCAACGCATTTAGCCCAAGAGAAAGGATACCAACAAGTAGTTTGGACAGACGCTAGCAATCATGAAAATCTTGAAGAAGCAGGAGTTATGAATGTGTTTTTCAGAATTAATGACACACTAATCACTGCACCAACTTCAGATAGGATTTTAGACGGAATTACACGTAAAAGCATTATTGAAGTTGCGAAAGACGAAGGCATACATGTTGAAGTTAGAAATATAACTGTTCATGAAGTTGAAGCAGCAGCAAAAAACAACACACTAAAGGAAATGTTTGGCGCAGGAACTGCAGCAGTAATAAGTCCAATTATTGGATTTGGTTATAACAATGAGGATTTCGAACTACCAAATCAAGAAAATAGTTATGCTGACTTACTTCGAAAAAGAATTACTGACATACAAACAAATAAAGCCGAAGATAAATTTGGCTGGAGATATAAAGTAAAAGAATAAAAAAAGCGCCAATTGGCGCTTTTTTTATTTCTCTAATATCTCTTTAATATTTGGTTTAAAATAAGAAGGTCCTTTTAATACCTTACCATCCTCTCTAAAAATTGGTTTTCCATCAGCACCTAATTTACTCATATTACTACGTTGAATTTCATTAAATACTTCTTCAATTTTATCTTGCATTCCATGCTCAATTATCGTTCCGCATAAAATATACAGCATGTCACCCAATGCATCGGCAACCTCAACTAAATCATCATTCTGTGCAGCCTCAAAATACTCTTCATTCTCTTCAGCCATCAAATCAAATCGCAACTTATTCTTTGCGTAATCAAGATTTGCTGTTGGATCATGTTTGATTCCTAATTTAAAAGCCTCATGAAAGGCTGTAACTGCTTTGATTTTATTTTTCATTTATCTTTAAAAGTATTTTATTAATGTTCTTGCTGGAAGAATTTTTAAAATGACTGCTATAATTCTCCATCTCTTTGTTACGTATGCTTTTCTTTTTTTATTCTTTATTGCCTTAAATATTTGTCCTGTTGCTTTCTCTACTGTCGACATCCAGAAAGTGTCTCCAATAATAATATCAGTTTTTACATATCCAGGTAAAATATTAGTGATAGAAATTTCAGCCTTTTTAGTTCGCGCTGCTTTCATCCAAAGAGACTCTAAATAACTTGATTGATAGGCTTTAGAAGCATGATAAGCGGGAACATGTCTATTTCCTCGAATGGATGCTACTGATGAGATTCCAACTAAATGACCAAATCCTTGTTCTTTGAAATAATTATATGCCAATTGATATACTCTTGTTGCTGCAATTACATTTGTATTAATTGTTGGCAAATCTTTATCCCATTCTAAATCAAAATTCTCCTCTGCAATTCCTGCATTATGGATTATCAAATCTACATCGTCAAAAGAATTGGAAAGCAACTCAAATAATTCAAGTGTTTTATCTATATTATTGATATCATGTTGCTTAATTATATAATTTTCAGGATTTTCTTTTTGAATTTCTTTCAACAATTCAACTCTTCTACCTGTAATTATTACTTTATACCCGTCATTAACAAGAAGTCTCGCCAATTCTCTTCCAATTCCGGAACTTGCACCAAAAATTACAGCATTTTTACTCATATAAATCGTCTATAAAAAACAAATAGTTTATTTTTGAATCTATAAATATACATGAATATGTTTACTTCTGGACAGAAAATTTTTGCGCTTTTTTTTATTATTGCTTTTGCAATTTTAATGATTTGGAGTTATAGAAAAGATTTAAAATTACACAAAATACATTTTAAGAACATGTATGTAATTGTTATATCAATCTTAATAACAATTGCTCTTTTCACTCTAATAACTTTCTCTATGCACTAAACGTCATTGTATCTAAAACAATTTGTTGTGTGATCGTTGATCATTCCAGTAGCTTGCATATAGGCATAAATTACAGTTGTGCCAACAAATTTAAAACCTCTTTTCTTTAAGTCTTTAGAAATCACATCCGACAATTCAGTATTTGCAGGAACATCATTATTTAACTTCCATTTATTTCTCAAGGGTTTTCCATTTACAAAACTCCAAATATATTTAGAAAACGAACCAAATTCTTTTTGTACTTCCATAAAAGAAATAGCGTTAGCAAAAGTCGCTTTTATTTTTAATCTATTACGAATTATCCCTGCATTGCTTAATAGTTCATCAAATTTTTGCTGACCATAATTAGATATTTTTACATAATCAAAATTATCAAATGCTTTTCTAAAATTTTCTCGCTTTCTCAAGACCGTTATCCAACTTAATCCCGCTTGAAACGTTTCTAAAATAAGAAATTCAAACAATTGCTGATCCTCATATAATGGAACTCCCCATTCTTTATCATGATATTGAATATATAAGGGGTCTTTTCCAACCCAACTACAACGCACTTTATTCATAATTATATCTTTAAACTTATTGAATACTGATAAAATTACATAAAAAAAGCCGAGTTAAAAACTCAGCTTATAAATTTTGCTGTAAATCCAACTATAATTCATTAAGCAGGAGGTGCTCCAGCCATAATCTCTTCATTAGCAAATTCTTCAAATTGTTTAAAATTTTCTTTAAACGAATCCGCCAATTTCTGAGCTGTTTTGTAATAACCTTTATCATTATTCCAAGATTTTCTTGGACTTAAAACTTCTGTTGGAACATTAGGACATGTTCTTGGTTGAGCTACTCCAAACATAGAGTGAACGTGAAAATCACCTTTATTCGCCTCTTCCAAACTTCCGTCCATTGCAGCAGTAATCATTGCTCTTGTATACTTTAATTTCATTCTAGAACCTACACCATAAGGTCCGCCAGTCCAGCCAGTATTAACTAACCAAACGTTTACGTTGGTTTCTTTCATTTTAGCACTTAGCATTTCTGCATAACGCGTTGGATGTAAAGGCATAAATGGTGCGCCAAAACAAGCAGAAAAACTTGGTTGTGGCTCTGTAACACCTGCCTCAGTCCCAGCAACTTTTGCTGTATAACCAGATATAAAGTGATATGCAGCTTGACCTGGGGTCAACTTAGATATTGGAGGTAAAACTCCAAAAGCATCTGCAGTTAAGAAAAATATATTCTTAGGATTTTCACCAATTGAAGGCTTTTTAATATTGTCTATATGATAGATTGGATAACTAACACGTGTGTTTTGTGTAATAGAAGTATCTGCAAAATCTACAGTCCCATTATCGTCCATAATAATGTTTTCAAGAATTGCCCCCTTTTTTATGGCAGCGTAAATTTCTGGCTCTTGTTCTTTAGAAAGATTAATCACTTTTGCATAACAACCGCCTTCAAAATTAAAAACAGTGTTTTCTTTGGTCCAACCATGTTCATCATCTCCAATTAAACTTCTATTTGGATCTGTTGATAATGTTGTTTTACCTGTTCCTGAAAGCCCAAAGAAAATTGATGTATCACCATCTTCACCAACATTGGCAGAACAATGCATTGGCAATGTTTCTTTAAAAACTGGAAGTATAAAGTTTAATGCAGAAAAAATTCCTTTTTTAATTTCACCAGTATAACCAGTTCCACCAATCAAAGCAATTTTTTTAGAAAAATTCAAAATCGCAAAGTTATGTTGACGTGTTCCATCTAATTCGGAATCAGCCATAAAACCTGGAGCATTAATTACAGTCCATTCTGGAGAAAAAGATTCTAATTCTTTTTCTGAAGGGCGTAAAAACATGTTGTATGCAAACATGTTACTCCATGGATATTCGTTTACTACTCTTATATTTAGTTTATAGTTTTCGTCTGCACAAGCATAACTATCTCTAACGTATATTTCTTTTTCTGAAAGGTAATCGACTACTTTATCATACAGTTTATCAAATTTGTTTGGATCAAATGGAAGATTAATATCTCCCCACCATACTTCATTTTGAGTCACTTCGTCTCTAACAATAAATCTATCCATAGGAGAACGACCTGTAAATTCACCCGTATCAATAGCAAGAGCACCAGAATCTGATTCTTTTCCTATATTATTATCGATACATATTTGGTGTAATTTTTTTGGAGACAAATTGTAGTGTACTACGTGATGCAGATGCAGAAGCAGATGATCTTATAGCACGTTGGATTGCACTACATCCTACAGACG
>CAWVTS010000047.1:0-14899 GCA_963933045.1 uncultured Lutibacter sp.
ATAATACAATCGTCAGAAACATAACTTTCTAATTCTGAAAATACTTTTTTCTTTATGTCTAAATTCTCAATAATCGCTTCAATCGTTAAATTTGAATCGGCTAAATCCTTTAAGTTATTTACGTAAGAGATATTATCTTGAATTCTATTTTTTTCATCAGAATCAATACGTCCTTTTACAATTAATCTTGACAATACTTTGTCTAATGCAACTTTAGATTTGTCTAATGCTACTTGATTGGTGTCGTATAATTTCACTTTACAACCAGAAGTTGCAGCGACTTGTGCGATGCCACTTCCCATTGTTCCAGAACCAATTATTCCTACGTTCATTTAGTTTCCTTTAAAATTAGGTTTTCTTTTTTCTATAAATGCTGCAACTCCTTCTGCATAGTCATTAGTTTGCGCTGCTTCAATTTGTAACTTAGATTCCAATGCAAGTTGGTCTTCCAAAGTATTGCTCATCGATTTATTATACAATTCTTTAATCATCCCTAATGCCTTGGTTGGCATATTCGCCATTTTTAGTGCCAATTTATGTACTTCTTCTTCAAAGTTTTCAAGTGGAATCATCTTGTAAATCATTCCTAATCGTTCTGCTTCTTCTGCAGAAATTTTATCACCAAGCATTGCTAAAGCTAATGCTTTCTGAAACCCAATCAACCTTGGTAAAAAGAAAGTTCCTGCACTATCAGGCACTAAACCTATAAGACTAAAAGCCTGTATAAAATTTACTTTTTCATGCGCAACGACAATATCACAAGATAGAGCAATATTGGCTCCTGCACCAGCAGCAACACCATTTATTGCACCGATAATTGGTTTTTTTATAGAACGAATTCGCGTAATTATGGGATTGTAATGCTCTTCTAATATTTTTTTGAATCCTGGATTTAAATCTGGATCAGTAACTTCTTTTAAATCTTGACCTGCACAGAATGCTTTGCCGTTTCCAGTAAGTACAATCGCTCGGACTTCATCATTTTTCTCACAAGCGTCTAAAGTGTCTTGAAGTAAAAACGCCATTTCACGATTGAAACTGTTAAATACTTCAGGTCTGTTTAGCGTGATATACGCTATTTTATTTTCAATTTTTAATAGAATTGAATTATTGCTCATACCTTATTTTATGTTTTGTCTATTTAAGACATTTAAAATAGTCAAATGGTTCTTGACAGTCATCACACTGAAACTGTGCTTTACATGCTGTTGACCCAAATTGACTTACTAATCTTGTATTGGTTGAATCACAATTAGTACACTTTACCAATCTTTTACCATCAAGCAATACACTTTTATCTCCTTCAGCATCTAATGGTGCTGCTATTCCATAATCTTCTAACGCTTTTCTCCCTTTTGGTGTAATCCAATCAGTTGTCCAAGCAGGAGCGAGGATTAATTCTATTTCTGAATTGTATCCTTTTTCTTTTAATGCTTTTTTTATATCCTCACCAATAACATCCATTGCAGGACATCCACTATATGTTGGTGTAATTTGAACTTTTACAACCCCATTTTTAATAACTGCTGTACGTACAACTCCCATTTCCATAATAGATAATACAGGAATTTCAGGGTCAGAAACTTGCTCCAGAATTGGAAATAGTTTTTGATCGATATGCTGTTCAGTTTTAATCATTTTTTGACATTTCTGCTATCACAGCAATATTACCATTCCATATTTGGATACGTACGTTGCATGTATTGTAAATCACTTAATAAATAGCCTAAATGTTCTGTATGAATTCCTTCTTTCCCTCCTTTTTGGAACCATTTTGATTCAGGAACTTTTAAAGTTGACTCATTTAAAATTTTTGAAACAGTAGCGTAATATACTGATTTTAAAACTGTAACATCAACACCAATTCCTTCAGAAATGATTATTTTATCTGCTTCAGTCTGATGAAATAACTCATCTGTATATGTCCATAAACTATCAATTGCGTCTTGCATTCTTTGATGACTTTCTGCTGTTCCGTCACCTAAACGTTTTACCCAATCTGAAGAAAAGCGTTGATGGTAACTAACTTCTTTAATAGATTTTATTGCTATGGCAGAAAGTGTCAAGTCATGACTTTTTTGTAATTCTTTTAAAAACAAAAAATGGTAGACATCGAATAAGAATTGGCGACCAATAGTATATGCAAAATCAGTATTTGGTTGTTCTACTAAAAGAACATTTACATACTCTCTTTCTTTTCGAAGCATTGCAATATCATCTTCTGACCTTCCATCTCCAATAATTTTAGCAGCATATTGGTAATAACTTCGCACTTGCCCGAATAAATCTAAAGAGATATTTGTACAAGCGATATCTGTTTCTAAACTTGGTCCATGACCACATAATTCACCTAAGCGTTGTCCAAGAATTAAGGAATTATCAGCAATCCCAAGAATGTATTTATAAAGATTTTCTTTCATTACATGTGTTTTACTTCGTCTGGCAAATCGTAAAATGTTGGGTGACGATAGATTTTGTCTTGCGCTGGTTCAAATAATTCTCCATTATTTTCTGGATTTGACGCTGTAATATTTTTCGATTCTATAACCCAAATACTTATTCCTTCATTACGTCTTGTATACACGTCACGTGCATTTTCTAAAGCCATTTCTGCATCTGCAGCATGTAGACTTCCAAAATGACGATGTTCTAATCCGTTTTTACTTCTCACGAAGACTTCCCAAAGAGGCCAGTTTTTACTCATCTTATTTAATGCCTGCGAAAGCAGGTATCTTTTTAATTAAACTTCATTCCTGAATAAACAGGAATCTTATTTTCTTACTTCATTAAAGTTTAAATTCCAATTGATACTTAAATCAGACCAATTTGGATTCATTTCTTCAATTAATTCAATCTTCCATTCTCTTTTCCATTTTTTGAATTGTCTTTCTCTTTTCTCAGCTTCATTTCCGTTTTCAAACTCTTCAAAATAAATTAGTTTATCACAATTGTATTTTGCAGTAAACGATTTAGGATATACTTTTAATTTATGTTCTTTTACTCTTTCATCAATATTATCAGTAACGCCAATATAAATAACGCCATTAGGCTTATTTGTCATTATATAGACATGCCAAAGTTTCTTCATATCTGTTATGAGACCTCTTTTTTCAAAGAGGCTGCTTTCTTTTCTGCATGTGCCATAGCTGCATCACGAACCCATTCACCACATTCCCATGCACCAACTCTTGCATTCATACGTTCTTTATTGCATGGTCCATGACCTTTCACTACTTGCCAGAACTCGTCCCAATTAATTTCTCCAAAATCATAATTTCCACGTTCTTCGTTCCATTTTAAATCTGCATCTGGAATTGTAAGTCCTATCAATTCTGCTTGCGGAACTGTTTGATCTATAAATTGTTGACGTAAATCATCATTTGATTTTCGTTTTAACTTCCATTTCATAGACTGCTCTGTGTGAATAGATTCTGCATCTGTAGGTCCTAACATCATCAAACTTGGCCACCACCAACGGTTTAGTGCATCTTGTGCTAATTCTTTTTGCTCAGGAGTTCCGTTAGCCAATTTTATCATGATTTCATAACCTTGACGTTGATGAAAACTCTCTTCTTTACATACACGAACCATTGCGCGTGCATAAGGCCCGTAAGAGGTGTTACATAGAGGAACTTGATTTATAATTGCTGCTCCATCTACTAACCAGCCAATCGCTCCCATATCAGCCCAAGTAACTGTTGGGTAATTAAAAATACTTGAATATTTTGCTTTTCCAGAATGAAGTTGCTCGTATAACTCATTACGAGTAACACCTAAAGTTTCACAAGCTGAATACAAGTATAATCCATGACCTGCTTCATCTTGAACTTTGGCCAATAAAGCTACTTTACGCCTTAATGATGGTGCTCTTGTAATCCAGTTGGCTTCAGGAAGCATTCCCACAATTTCAGAATGTGCGTGTTGCGACATCTGTCTGATATGTGTTTTGCGATACTTTTCAGGCATCCAATCTTTAGCTTCAATTTTTTCGTCACGCGCTATACGTGCTTCAAATTGATTTTCTAAATTTTTTATTTGTTCTTCACTCATAATATTTTGAGTTTTAATTTTATACGTCGAAATCTACAACTACTTTTTCTGAAGTTGGCACTGCTTGACAACTTAATACTAACTTCTGTGATACTTCTTTTTCATCTAAAGCGTAGTTGACTTTCATCTCAACACCACCTTCAATCACCCTACATTTACATGTACTACAAACGCCACCTTTACAGGCGAAAGGTAAATCTGCACCTGCAGCCAAAGCTCCGTCAAGAATATTGTCATATTCATCTTCCATGATGAAATGAAATTCTTTTCCTCCATCAACAATGGTAACATCAGTTCCTTCAACTTTCCTCTCTAATGCTTCTGCTATATGTTTATTGTCTTCTGGATTTCCAGAAAAGAATAACTCATAATGAATTTTACCTTTATCTAATCCAGCATTTTCTAAATGATCTCTAATTAAGAAAATCATGTCTTGAGGGCCACAGATAAAACAATGATCGGTATCTTCGATATCTATAAATGTTTTGGTTAAAACATTTAATTTTTCTGTGTCAAAACGGCCATTTAAAAATGGAATATCTCGCTGCTCTTTCGTTAAAAAATAAAAAACTTGAAATCGTTGAAAGAATTCATTTTTTAACTGCTCAATTTCTTCTTTAAATATAATTGATTTTACTGTTCGATTTAAATAGAACAGTTTAAATGTGCTATTTGGTTCAGAAAGTAAATGTGTCTTTATGATCGAAAGCATTGGAGTAATTCCACTTCCAGCTGCAAAAGCAATGTAGTTTTTAGAAAAAGTTGGTTGTACATCAACATAAAAATTCCCTGATGGCTCCATCAGTTCTATCGTGTCTCCACTTTTTAATTTAGTATTGGCATAGGTAGAGAAAACACCTCCTGGAATTTGTTTAATAGCGACTTTCCATTTCTTGTCCAATGGACTTGAGCATAAAGAATAAGAACGCCTTACATCTTCATCATTTATAATTTTACGAAGTGTGAGATGCTGACCTTGCTTGAAACTGAAATTTTGTTGTAGTTTTTTTGGAATTTCAAATTCTACAACAACCGTATCTTTTGTTTCTTTATAGATGTCTGCAATATTTACTTTATGAAAATCTGCCATTTATAAATTGTCATTTTATCAAACTAACAACTGTTAGTCTAGATTACAAATCTACAAAATTATTTTTTAATGCCATTAATAAGAATAGTACTTAAATCCAAAGCTAACTTCTTAGGATTTAATATATCTTTCTTGGGGATCCAAAGGTATAAAGATCTTAAGGTAGAGAGTATAGAGAATAAAATAATATCTGGATTAGATTTAGTGATTTCATTGTTCTCAATTCCTATTATAATAATTTCTCTAAAATCACTTTCATAATTTGTGCGAAGCGTTAGATAATATTCCAATTGTTCTTCTAGATGCATCCAGTCATTATTAAGTGATGCCATTCCGTTCGCATTTTGTGTAGTTATTTTAACATGGAGTGAGATAATTTGCTTTAACTTTTCTATGGAATTATTTTCAGAAAGTTTAATTATTTCAATGCCTTTGGTATATTCTTCAGCTAGGGAAATAATGATAGTAGTAAGAATGTCTTGCTTTGAATTAATATGGTTATAGAGGCTTGCTGCTTTTATTCCCATTTCTTTAGCAATATCTCTCATTGTTATAGCGCTATATCCTTTTTTCTTAAAAAGTTTGGTAGCTGTTTGAATTATTTCGTCTTTTCTATTTTCTTGTTTCATTTATTAAAAGGATATGACTATAATTTTCTCAAAAATAATTAAAATCGATTTGATATATAGTTATTGGAAAATTCTTTTTTACTTTTATCAAAATTTAAGATGAGTTTCTTTAACCTATTTAAGAAAAAACAGAATATGAACGAAGTACAAGAATATTTAGAAAAAGGCGCTGTCATTATAGATGTGAGAACAGTTGCAGAATACAATGATGGTCATGTAGATGGGTCTCATAATATTGTTTTAGATACTATTGAAGATGCTATTGCGCAAATTAAAAGTTTTAATAAACCTGTGATTACAGTTTGTAGAAGCGGAGCAAGAAGTGGAGTAGCAATGGAAATGTTGTCTGATGAGGATATTGATGTTATTAATGGCGGTCCTTGGCAAAATGTTGATCAGTATATAAATAAATAAAAAAAGAGAAGGTTTCCTTCTCTTTTTTTATCATAACTTTTTCCAAAGCTGTTAGTTTCACAGCCCTAATTAGTACATGTGTTTTTTTGCAAAGTACTTGGTGAAATTTTTCAACTTTGTTTGGTTGAGTTTCTCCAAAATCTGTAGGATTTAAGTTGGCATTTTTTAAAAAGTAATAGTATAATTTTCTTGTAACGCACTAATTTTAAGTTGCAAATTTTCTAAAAAGAGAAGGTGCTGCTTTGAGTTTTTATTAAAAGGTCTATGAGACAATCCTTTTTGAATAGTATCAATTTCTGACATTAAATTAACTGACTCTTTGTGTATCCAAACTGATTTAAACGCTTCCCAAATATAGTTTATGGCAGTTTCATTAGGATGAATCATATCAGAATTATAAAAACGATATTCGCGTAAATCATCCATCATAATTTCAAAAGAAGGGAAATAATGACTATGATTTCTTGGTTCAGTAACATTATGAATGGCCGAAATTAAGTGTGCTTTACTCAATGAATTTTCAGTAAAACCATCTTTGAGATGTCTTACAGGAGAAGCGGTAAAGATAATTTCAGTTTTTGGATTGACACTTTTTATTAAACTAATAATTGCTTCTAAATTCGAAGAAATTTCATCTACAGATAATAACTCTTTTAAGAATTTTTTTTGTGGAACTTTATGACAGTTTGCAACTATTTTATTTGATTCGATATGTCTATAAATCCACGAAGTACCTAATGTAATAATCAAATGTGTTGATTCGTGAAGTTGTTTATATGTAGAAGATATTTGAGAATTTAAATTCTTAATTAATTCTTCTTTTGAAATGTCACTCAACTCAGAATGCGCGTCAAAACAATGCCAGCGTTCATTATGAAAGAACACCTCTTTTTCAGAATATTCTTTTTGGTTAATTGCATTGGTAATCAATCTTTCAATAGCTATAGGATGAAATAGTATGCCAAAAGGGTTTGAAAAATTCTGAAACTTAAAGTATGATAATTTTTTACTGATGTTCTCAGAAAAGCAAGAACCAAACAACACAACCTTAGAACTATAATCAATTTTTGACTGTTCGCTGAGCGAATTGTTAAGTGGTATTTGAGTTCTAAAATTCACTATTCAATATAACTTTTCACACGTTCCAGTGCTTTTGGAATTCCTCCAGGACTTTTTCCTCCTGCAGTTGCAAAGAAAGGCTGTCCGCCTCCGCCTCCATGAATTAGTTTTCCTAGTTCGCGTACAACTTGACCTGCATTTAGTTCTCTTTCCTCAGCCAATTTTTTGTCTATATAGCACGTTAACATCGCTTTGTCTTTTGCTGCTGATGTTGCAACAAAAAAGAATAAGTTTTCAACTTCTTTGCCCAATTCAAAAGCCAAATCTTTAATAGCGTTTTGGTCTAAATCTATTTTTTTTGCAATAAAGTTAATGCCATTAATATTTTCAATTTCTGCCTTCAGAGTTGTTTTAAGATTCTTCGCTTTGTCTCTCATCAAGCCTTCAATTTGCTTTTTCAGAACAGTATTTTCATCTTGTAATTGTTCAATAGCTTTTACAGGATTTGGGGTGTTCTTTAAGGCAGATTTTATTAAAGTATACTCTTTGTCTTGGTTCGAATAATAGTCTTTTACAGCATCTGAAGTTATGGCTTCTACTCTTCTAATTCCTGAAGCGATAGCGCTTTCTGAAGTGATTTTAAACTGCCAAATATCTCCTGTATTCTTCACGTGAGTTCCGCCACATAATTCTATGGATTTTCCAAATTGAACCATACGAACTGTATCCCCATATTTTTCACCAAACAATGCCATTGCGCCTTTTTCAATTGCAGTTTTCATAGGTATATTTCTTTCTTCAATAAAAGGAATTTTTCCGTTGATTCTAGCATTTACAAAATCTTCAACTTCTTGTAATTGTTCTTTTGTAACCTTTGAAAAATGAGAAAAGTCAAAACGTAGATGTTTTGAATGTACAGCAGAACCTTTTTGCTCCACATGAGTACCTAAAATTTTACGCAAAGCTTGATGTAAAAGATGTGTTGCTGTATGATTACATTCTGTTCTTAAACGTTGCCTTTTATCAACGACGACTTTAAAAGTTTCATTAAAATGTGTTGGTAGATTTTTTGTAAAATGAATGATAACGTTGTTTTCTTTTTTGGTATCCAATATATAGACAACATCGCCATGAACATCTTCAATATACCCTTTATCACCAACTTGCCCTCCGCCTTCTGGATAAAACGGTGTTAGATTGAATACTAGTTGATATATTTCACCATCTTTCTTAGAGGTTACTTTGCGATAACGCATAATTTTAACAGTCGCCTCTAGAGTATCATAACCAATAAATTCTTCTTCGTCATCTTCATATAATACTTGCCAATCATCAGTCTCAACTACTGTTGCTTTACGTCCTCTTTCTTTTTGCTGTTCTAACTCTTTTTTAAATTCTTCTTCATTGTAAGTTAGTTTGTTTTCGCGCAATATTAAATCTGTTAAATCTTCTGGAAAACCATAGGTGTCTTTTAATTCAAATACTTTTTTTCCTGATATTTTAGGATTCTTATTATTTGAAATAATAGCATCTAATAATGTCAAGCCTTGATCTAAAGTTCTTAAAAATGACTGTTCTTCTTCTTTAATAACATTTTCAATCAATTGTTTTTGTGCAATTATTTCTGGAAAAACAGTTCCCATTTGTTTGCTTAAAATATTGACAAGTCTGTAAATAAACGCTTCTTTTTGATCTAAAAAAGTGAATCCATATCTAATAGCTCTTCTTAATATTCTTCGAATTACATAACCTGCACCATTGTTGCTTGGTAGTTGCCCATCTGCAATCGCAAATGCTACTGCACGAATATGATCAGAAATTACTCTGATCGCAACATCTTCAATTTTATCCGAAGCATTGTATGTAGAGTTTGTAATTGTTTCTATTTCACGAATTATTGGTAAGAAAACATCAGTATCATAATTAGATTGAACACCTTGTATTACCATACATAAACGCTCAAATCCCATTCCAGTATCTACGTGTTTATTAGGTAGTTTTTCTAAAGAACCATTTGCTTTACGGTTAAATTCCATAAATACTAAGTTCCAGATTTCTATGACTTGTGGATGGTCCATATTTACCAAAGATTTCCCATCTACTTTTTCTTTTTCTTCATTTGAACGAATATCTACGTGAATTTCAGAACAAGGACCACAAGGACCTTGAGCTCCCATTTCCCAGAAGTTGTCCTTCTTATTTCCATTTATGATTCTATCTTCAGGAACTAATTCTTTCCAATAATCATAAGCCTCTTGATCAAAATTTAAACCATCTTCTTTGTCTCCTTCAAAAACAGATACATACATGCTGTTCTTATCAATCTTATAGACTTCAGTTAATAATTCCCAAGCCCAAGAAATCGCTTCCTTTTTAAAATAATCACCAAAACTCCAATTACCCAACATCTCAAACATTGTATGGTGATAGGTGTCTATTCCAACTTCTTCTAAATCATTATGCTTTCCTGATACTCTTAAACATTTTTGTGTATCAGAAACTCTTGCGTCTGTTATCTTTTTTTGCCCTAAAAAGTATTCTTTAAAAGGGACCATTCCTGCATTAACGAACATTAATGTTGGATCGTTTTTTAGAACCAAAGGAGCAGAAGAAGCAATAGTGTGAGATTTGTTTTTAAAAAAATCTAAAAATTGCTGACGTATTTTTTGTGATGTCATAAAATGTTAATTTATTTCTAAAATACTTTATGTGTTAAAGTAGTTATGAAACATTTTGTAAATTTGTTTTTTAAAACGAAGTATACTATTAAAAGTGATTCCTCGTTTACAATGCAAATTTAGTATAATTAATCTTATGGCGAAAGTTAAATACTATTACGATTCTGAAACGTTATCATATAAAAAGGTAGCGCCTAAAAAAGGCATATTCTTTAAGAAACTTTTATTCTGGATATTAACTATTGCATTGGCAATGTTTGTTGGATTCTTTTTGTTACATAACTTTTTTGAAACTCCAAATGAAAAAGCATTGAAAAGAGAAAACGAATACCTAAAGCTCAATGCAGGGATTCATAAAAAAAGAATCGTTCAGTTTGAAAAAGTATTAGATGATTTACAAGAGAGAGATAATAATATTTACAGAACTTTTTTTGAGTTAAATCCAATACCTGAAGAGCAAAGAACTGCAGGGTTTGGAGGCGTAAATAGATATAAATCATTGGAAGGGTTTGATAATTCCGAAATGATTATTGACATTACTAAAAATATGGATATCCTTTCTAAACAGTTATATATTCAGTCTAAATCATTAGATGATATTGTAAAATTAGCCAAAAACAAGGAAGAGTTACTAGCAGCAATCCCTGCAATACAACCAGTAAAAAGTCAAGATTTAACTAGAATGGCTTCAGGATTTGGTTGGCGTACGGATCCTTTTTTAAAGACACGAAAAAAACATTATGGAATGGATTTTACGGCACCTCGAGGGACACCAATTTATGCAACAGGTCCTGGAAAAGTAATTCGTGCAGATGCTAGAGCTTCTGGATTTGGAAAGCACATTCGTATTGATCATGGCTTCGGATATGTTTCCTTATATGCACATTTAAGTAAATACAATGTTAGTAGAGGTGCGCATGTTAAACGGGGAGATTTAATTGGATTTGTTGGTAATACTGGAAGATCTCAAGCACCTCATTTACATTATGAAATTCGCAAGAATAAAGACCGAATTAATCCGATAAACTTCTATTACGGAAACTTATCACCAGCAGAATTTGAAGCAATGCAAAAGGCAGCTCAAATTGAAGGACAGTCTTTAGATTAAACTTCTAAAGTAGTTTTTAATTTCAAATATTTTTTTTTGTATATTCGTCTTTCTTACAATTGCGAAGATTATGCACATAAATTTACCCGAAAAAAGGTATTATAAAATTGGTGAAGTAGCCAAGGCGTTTGACGTTAATACGTCATTAATACGTTTTTGGGAAAATGAATTTACTATTCTGAAACCTAAGAAGAATAAAAAAGGAAATCGACTTTTCACTCATGACGATTTACAAAATTTAAAGTTGATTTATCACCTTGTAAAAGAGAAGGGATTTACTTTAGATGGCGCAAGAAAAAAAATGAAAGAAAATCCTAAAGGCATGGTCGATAAGCATCAAATTATTTCAAATTTAGAAAATATAAAGCAAGAATTAATTAAAATTAAAAATCATTTGTCCTAAAAAAAATCGCGCTTAAGCAGGTGTTGGCTGTTTAGGGTTTTTAGTATTGATTATCGTGTTTGCTTTTTTGGCACATTTTAAATTTCATTGGATTTCACTTTTTGTTGCAGAATGGATTGCGCTCGGAATTATAGGAATACATTACCTTTTAGAATCCTTTAAAATTTTAGATTGAGTATGAAAAATGTTATTTACTTCTTTGTTGTTGGTCTATTGTTTCTTTCTTGTAACACTCAAAAAGAAGGTGAAAACAGCACTCCTAAATCGCCTTATTTATTTGTTCTAGGAAACGCTCAAGATGCAGGATATCCTCAAGCAGGATGTAATAAGGATTGTTGTGAACGAGTTTATAAAGATGCTTCAAATGCGAGATTCGTTTCGTCAATTGCATTAATTGACCCAATTTCTAAAGAAAATTGGATTTTTGATGCGACTCCAGACTTTCCAAAACAATTAAAGTTACTTTCTACACATTTAAACGATTCTAAGAATCTTCCAAACGGACTCTTTTTAACACATGCACATATAGGGCATTATACAGGTTTAATACATCTTGGAAGAGAGGTTATGGGCGCTAAAAATGTGCCAGTGTATGCGATGCCAAAAATGAATTCTTTTTTGAGAACGAATGGCCCTTGGAGTCAATTGGTAGATCTGAATAATATTGAGTTGAGGGAACTTAAAAAAGATTCAACGATTGTATTGAATAAAAGAATTTCTGTAACACCCATTCAAGTTCCTCATCGAGATGAGTTTTCAGAAACGGTAGGTTATGTGATTCATTCTAATTCTACAAAAGCATTATTTATTCCAGATATTGATAAATGGAGTAAATGGAAAACGAGTATCGTTGACTATATAAAGGAAGTTGATATTGCATTATTAGACGCAACATTTTTTAAGCAAGGTGAAATAAATAGAGAGATGAGTGAAGTTCCACATCCATTTGTTACTGAAAGCATGGAGCTCTTTCGAAATTTATCTGAACAAGATAAAGCCAAGGTTAATTTCATTCATTTTAATCATACCAATCCATTATTAATAGACGGAAGCGAAGCGCAAAATCAAGTTTTAAAAAACGGATTTAATATTGCGAAGCAAGAAATGATAATTGAATTGTAATTATTTCTGTCTAAAATAAACGATCACCGGAACTCCTTCAAAATCATAAATCTCACGCAATTTGTTTTTAATAAATCGCTTGTAAGGATCTCTAACATATTGTGGTAAATTACAGAAAAACACAAACTGAGGTGTTAGTGTAGGTAATTGCATACAATATTTCACCTTTACAAACTTTCCTTTCCATGCAGGAGGTGAATTTTGTTTAATAACCTCTAACATAGTTTCGTTCAATTTACTAGTAGGAATTCGTTTAGAACGGTTTTCAAATACTTTTACAGCCGTTTCAATTGCTTTAAAAATACGTTGTTTTGTTAATACTGAAACAAAGAGGATTGGCACATCGGTAAATGGCGCAATTTCTCTTCTTACCATGGCTTCATATTCTTTTACACTATTGGTTTCTTTGTTTTCTACTAGATCCCATTTGTTTACCAGAATTACAACTCCTTTTTTATTTTTTTCTGCTAACCAAAAAATACTTTGATCTTGTCCTTCAAATCCACGTGTAGCATCAATCATAACAATTGCAACATCACAAGACTCAATGGTTCTTACAGCACGCATTACAGAATAAAATTCAAGATCTTCTTTTACTTTTGCTTTTCTACGGATTCCAGCAGTATCTACTAAATTAAAATCAAATCCAAAACGATTGTATTTTGTATCTATAGAATCTCTGGTTGTACCAGCAATATCTGTAACAATATTTCTTTCTACACCAATAAGAGCATTGATAAATGAAGATTTTCCTGCATTTGGTCTTCCTACCACTGCAAATCTTGGTAATTCACTTGCTAGTTCTTCAGTATCTTCTGGAATAATCTTAGCAATAGCATCTAATAATTCTCCAGTTCCACTACCATTTATAGACGAAATTGTATAATAATCTCCTTCTAAACCAAGGTTGTAAAACTCATATGCGTCTTCCTGTCGCATAGAATTGTCTACTTTATTGACTGCAAGAAGTACAGGCTTTTTAACTTTTCTTAATAAGTTAGCAACTTCAGTATCCATTGGAGTTATCCCTTCGGTTACATCTACTACAAAAACAATAATATCAGATTCTTCTATTGCTAAATTAACTTGTTTTCTAATTTCACCTTCAAAAATATCATCAGAACCAACAACATAA
The DNA here is from genome assembly GCA_963933045.1 of uncultured Lutibacter sp. Taxonomy (GTDB): domain Bacteria; phylum Bacteroidota; class Bacteroidia; order Flavobacteriales; family Flavobacteriaceae; genus Urechidicola. The sequence goes on from CAWVTS010000047.1 coordinate 13,689, forward strand.
CCTCCTGTATCGATTACAGAAAAGTTTTTCCCATTCCAGTCAGACTTTCCGTAATGGCGATCACGAGTCACACCGCTTACAGAATCTACAATAGCCTCTCTACTTTGTATAAGTCTATTGAATAATGTTGATTTACCTACGTTTGGGCGACCAACTATGGCTACTATTGAATTCATTCTTGATAAATTTTTTGCAAAGATACTCTATTACTATTCAATATTGGATTAATCTTTGTATCCAAATCTTTTAAGTTGATTTTTATTACTTCTCCAATCTTTATTGACTTTTACATACAATTCTAAGTGTATTTTCTTTTGAAAGAATTTTTGAAGATCTTTTCTGGCTTCTGTACCTACACGTTTTAATGCAGCACCTTTATGACCAATGATGATACCCTTTTGGGTATTTCTTTCGACCATTATTATAGAACGAATTTTGATGAGTTTTTCTTCTTCAAAAAACTCTTCTGTTTCTATTTCAACAGCATAAGGAATTTCTTTGCTATAGTGCATTAATATTTTCTCTCTAATAGCTTCGTTTACAAAAAAGCGTTCAGGTTTATCGGTCAATTGATCTTTTGGATAAAATGCTGGAGATTCAGGTAGTTTTTCTAAAATAGTATTAAAGACACCTTCAATATTAAATTTCTCTAAAGCAGAGATTAAAAACACCTCTGCATTTGGAACTTTTTCTTGCCAATACACTAACTTTTCTTCAACCTCTTCTTGAGTTGCTTTGTCAATTTTATTTATTAGTAGTAAAACTGGAGTTTTTGAACTGGTTATTTTATTAAAAAAGCGCTCGTCTTTCAATTCTTTTTCACCTATTTCTACCATATAGATCAACACATCTGCATCTTCAAAGGCCGATTTTACAAAATCCATCATAGACTCTTGAAGTTCATAGGCAGGTTTTATAATTCCTGGTGTATCAGAAAATAAAATTTGAAAATCATCACCATTCACAATCCCTAAAATACGGTGTCTTGTTGTTTGCGCTTTAGACGTTATAATAGATAAACGCTCGCCTACAAGTGCATTCATTAATGTTGATTTTCCAACATTTGGATTGCCAATAATATTTACATAACCTGCTTTGTGTGTCATTTCCAATGTTTTGGGGCGCAAAGGTACGTTTAATTAAGAAATTACTTCACTAAATCAAATAATAGTTATAGCTTTGCAGCCTAAATCGCGGGATAGAGCAGTAGG
>CAWVTS010000048.1:0-14876 GCA_963933045.1 uncultured Lutibacter sp.
CGGGTTAAATTCATCTAGCACTCCTCTAAGTAACTTACTTTCAATTGCTTTTAAACTTAATGCATCTCTATTTAAATCAATATCCTTAGCATTTTCTCGTGTATACGCAATTGCACCATCTGGATTAAGCAATGGAATAAAAATTAAAGTACAAGCCTCTAATATTTGTTTTTTTATATCTGATGACTTTCCTGAAGCATTAAAGAATTTGAAAAGATCAAATATGGCTTTAGTTCCAGTACTTTCATTCCCATGCATTTGAGACCAAATCAGTATTCTTTTTTGACCTTCTCCTATAGAAATTTTATAAATCGGGATTTTATTTTCAGATGTACCTAAAATTGAAATATTATAATCAGAAGATAAATCATTTATTAAAGGCTCAATGTCGTTAAACAAAATTCGTAAACCAGACAATTCTGATTCAGAATTATCGGCATACCACTCTTCAATGTTTTTTAAATTAAATGATTTCACAGTACAAAAATAACCTTTTATAAATAGAATTGTTCACATTCAAGCATCATTAATATTTGCTAATTATTAAATTTTAGCACTACCAAAAGTTTACAGTTGTAATATATATTCTGCAAAACGTATATCTTGTCTTTTGATTCGCTATTCGTAATTCTACATTTTAAACTTCACAGCCAACTACTATAAGTAATATTTATAATTAAATTATAAATACCTTTTTTTTAATGTTTTAAACTATTTTATATAAAGTGTTTTATTAATTAAAAATTTAATGAATACTCCATTAGGAATTTCAATTACTTAGATTTACATTTGTAACTTATAACAATCTGTTACAATGGTAAACAATCTTCAGTTCTCTGAGCGACTCAAAAAAATGATGGAATTTTACGGGCTAACGGCTACTGCTTTAGCCGAATCTATAGACGTACAGCGCTCGAGTATTTCGCATTTACTTTCTGGTAGAAATAAGCCAAGTTTAGATTTTGTTTTAAAAATTTTAGAGTCTTATCAAGAAGTAGAATTGTATTGGTTATTAAAAGGTGAGGGAACTTTTCCAAAAGAAAAAATTAAAAATTCAGCCTCATCTAAACTATTAGATCCTAAAAAGGCTAAATTTGATTTAAATGAAGTTTCGGAAGATGAAACTATAGAAAAAATAATTATTTTTTATAAAAATGGTACTTTTAAGAGTTTTGAGCCTTGAAATTAGTAAAAGTCAATGATTACTTTATCAATAGTGCCATTCCAGATCTAATAATTAACTCTATTTCTTTTTTATTAGTATTTGTAGTTTCCCTTTGATGGCTTACCATTTGTCGCAGCATATTTACAGCAGCAACATCACCACCATATTTCTTATACTGCTTTCCTCCTTTTACAAGGCTATTTACTAAATTAATGACTGCTTGCTTGTTACCACTCTTAGAAACCCAAGTAAAAGCATCTAAATACGTATCAGCAACTTTTTTATCTTGAACAAAAAATAACCCGCTAATTAAGTTCCCAGAAATAAAGGTCATATACTTTTCGTCTTTATTCTCTAAATAATAACCCGTTAAAACTTGAGACAATTGCTCTTTTACGTTTTCAGGAAGTGCATCAATTTTTATCAAGGCATTTTTCTTATCAATTTGATACAAACCTATCACTGCACTTTCAATAACCTTTGTTGATTTACTTTCAAGCGCTTTCAAAAAGTGGTTTACATATTTTGGGTCTACCAACTTCGCTAATGTAACATTTGCGGCAGCTTTCACTAAAGTAAGTTTATCATTTTTGGCCAAATTCTCTACTACTTTTATAGCATTTGTTTTTGAGTATTTATTTGATAAGTCTAATTTTTCTAAAGCAAAAATCCTTAATTTTGAAGATGTATCACTCAGTGCTTTTGTCATTACCTTAAAGGCTTTAGCACCCTTCTGATTTTGCGCAATAAACTCTAGTGCCTTTCGCCTACTATAGTAAGAGCTTGAATATTTGTATTGGTAAATGTATTCCTCCAGTGTTTTAGCATGGGTTATTTCTGACACCAAAATTCCTTTTGGATCTATGTTCACTAAATTCAATTTAGAATTTAAAGCAAATGAAAATGTCTTATCTCTTTTATCAACCCAAACATTATGTATTGTTTTTCCACTTTCTTCATGAACTTCTATTTCTAAAGGGAAATCAAATTCAGTCTCAACTTGCGAAACGGTTATAGTTACTTGATTTCCAAATTGCCCTAAGGTTTGAGTAATTATTATTTCAGGATGTGAATTATCAAAAAACCATTGATTAAAGAACCAATTCAAATCTTTACCACTCACACTTTCTAAAGCTAATCTTAATTGATGAGCTTCTCCCGTACTAAACTTATTATCAACCAAGTATTTTTTTAATCCCGCAAAAAACATATCGTCACCTAGAAAACTACGTAACATGTGCAATACTAAGCCTCCTTTTTCATAACTCACGCTATCAAACATATCATCTGGAGAATCATAGTTAAAACGAATCAAATCTTTTTTCTTATTTGATTTATCTTTATAATATACACTATTTGTAGTCATTAAATAATCATCTGCATAGTCTTTTCCATATTCATGCTCTAACCATAAATACTCAGAATAATTTGCAAAAGCTTCATTCATTGTTAGGTTGCTCCAACTTTCTGCTGTTACTAAATCACCAAACCAATGATGAATTATTTCATGCGCTATTGTTGTTTCCTGTGTATTCTCATCAACCAATTCGCCTAGTTCTTGATAAGCAGCATCAGAATGTATTACCGCAGTTGTATTCTCCATTGCTCCACTTATATAATCTCTAACAACTATTTGACTGTATTTATCCCATGGATATTCCACACCTAGCAAATCTTGAAAAAACTGTAACATTCTTGGTGTTTTTCCAAAAACTGCTCTTGCTATAGACTCATGTTCCTTTTCTACATAATAGCTCACTTCTTTTCCGTTCCAAGTATCTTTAACTATGCTAAACTCTCCTGCAGCCATAAAAAATAAATATGGTGCATGTTTTTGCTTTTGAATCCAGGTATCTGTTCGTGTCGAATCCGTATTTTCTTTTTGACTAGTTAAAGTTCCGTTAGAAAGTGTTACGAAATTTTGTGGAACAGTCATCGAAATTTCTTGTGTAGATTTTTGATTCGGAGCGTCAATTGTTGGAAACCACACACTATTATTTTCTGTTTCTCCTTCTGTCCAAATTTGTGTTGGCTTGTCCTTATCTTCACCTCTTGGATCAATAAAATATAACCCTTTTTGATCTGTCACCCCTAATTCTACTGCTTTTTCTGGCTGAGATGTATAAGATACATAGATATTAAATTGCTCATTCTTTTTATATTCTTTATCTAATTCTATTATCAGCTCTTTGTTTTCAAAGTAATTATATCCTGCCTTCAACCCATTCACTTTAACACTATGAATCAACATTCCTTTTGCATCTAAAGTAACTTTTGAAACCGGTTTAAAATGTGGTGTTAATATCAATTCTGCCTCACCATATAAAAGACTATTTGGAATATCAAATTTCACATCTAATTTAGTGTGAATTAGAACGTTAATTTTATCACGTTCACTTTTATATTGATTATTTTGAGCATTCACAAAAAATGTAAAACCAATTGCTAATACACATAGTAATTTATTAATCTTCATTTTCAATTCTTTTTTACTGAATGCAAAAGTAATTTTTTTGAGTTGTTATGCAGTTAATTTAACGTTAAAAGGCGCTTTGATTATCTCAAAGCGCCTTTTAACGTTAAATTAATCGAATTTTTATTATAAATTCAAATTTTTCATAAATGATTCTAGTTGTTTCATCGAATCATCGTCTCCATCAAACTTTAATTCTTGTGCTAAAGTCATCATTTTTGAAGGATTCATATTTCTCCCTAACACACGTACTAAAGCAAATCCTTTTTCTTTATCAGACCCAAAAAAGATAACTTCATCAATTGCATCTTCTTCACCTAGGAACTTAACTGTATATGATTGTTTACCACTACCAATAGTGATTAGTTCTTGGTATTTTGGATTTTTTAAAATCTCTTTAACTTTTTGTTTTTCTAATTTAAATTCTGCTTTATTTGTATCTTTTAATTGGAATGCTAAAAAATTAACTTTCTTAATAGACTTCAATGTTTGCTTCACTTCTTCTGAACTTCCATCATCTTTCAAACTCAACAAACTCGCAGGAACATCAAATTTCAAAAACTCTGCATTTTCATTACTATCAACATAGTATTTTTGTAATGACGGATGTTGATCACAGCCAACAGAAAAAATGGCTACTATAGTTAGTATTCCAAAATATTTAATAAATTTTTTCATAATAGTTAACTTTATAAATTAAAAAAACCTCTCGAAATCTATCGAGAGGTTTAATTTTATAATGATCTTATTGTTTTGCGTTTTTCAAGTGCTCTGCACCAGAAATATTCATTTGCTCTGCTAATTTAGCAATCTTGTTTAAATCAATATCTCCAGTCAGTGAAAGCACAACTGCTTCAGCATTACGCCCTATATCACTTCCTTCCATATGTTTCCCTATACCATTTACGAACATTAAAAGTTCTTTTACATGGTCGTCGTTTCTACCTTCTTTAATATATATTCTAACATTTGCCTCTTTGTCATCTATTCTGAATAACTCATCTAAATTTGAAGATTTTAAATATTTACTAACTGTTGATTGCATCTCTGAAGCAATAGATTTACTTTCTGTTGTAAAAACCTTTAAACCATCTAAGTTCTCAATCATATCGGTAAACTCTTTAGCTTCTTCACTTCCACTACCAAATTTAGCCATTAATTGAAAGGCTTTTTTACTAACTGCTATTGTTGTTACATCGTCATTCCCGTCAAATTTATCAAAAACGGATGTTTGTGCATTTCCTAAAAATGGGATTATTACTACTGCGATAATTAAAATTAATTTTTTCATGATTCTCTTATTTTACTGGTTGTTTAAAAATTTTGTTTGTTGTTGTTTCATATTCACCTAAATACGCCATCGCTGCTGTTCCTTTATTCATGTTTTTTGACAGTAACTGAAACGCATTTTTGGTGTTCTCAAAAGCAACTCGTGCTTCTTTTCTATCTTGGTTATTTTCATAACCTGTGTAAACGCTGAAAAGCAATACAACTGATGCTGCTACTGATAACCATTTCCAATTCTTCTGTTGAGTGTTTAATTGAATGGTTTTAGTATAACGTTCTGTTTTGCTTTCAGCAAAATATCCAAACAATGCTCGGTATTCTTCTAAGTGAGGGGCAACATTACTATTCTGAAAGTAATCTTGTAATAATGCCTCTTCTTGTAAAGTTGTCTCAGCATCGAGATATTTCACTAACAATTGGTCTATTCTATTTGATTCCATAATTGTGTTGTTTAATCAATTGTTGTTTTATTGTTTTTCTGGCTCTTGATAAAGCAACTCTAACCGCTGTTTGCTTTAAATCAAGCATTTTGCCAATTTCTTCATATTCGTATTGTTCTAAATCTCTTAATTGAATAATCATTCTTTGTTGCTCTGGCAACTTTGCTATCAATTGATGTACTATTGATACGCTATCAATCAACTCAGTCTTTTTATCTAAAGAGGTTCCTGTTTCTTTATAATTACTATGAATTAATGATAAGTTACTTGCTTGCTTTGATTTTAATCTATCAAAACAATAATTTTTTGTCATTGTCATAGCAAAAGCTTCTACATTTTTATAAGAACTTATTTTTTCTCTATTTTTCCAAAGCTTTAAAAACAACTCTTGAGTTGCATCTTCAGCTTCTTCAGTAGATACTAACAATCGTTTAGAGAACCGAAAAACCTTATCTTTAAAAGGCATTACCATATTTAAGAACTCTGATTGCTTCATTTATTAGTTTAGTTGATTTTAAGTTTTTGTTGTTGTTATAATTATGACGAACAAGTTACATTTTTGTAACATAGACAATTAAGTTTTATAAACTTTTTTTAATATCTTGCGTCTATCAAACATAAAATAATTCCTTATATATGAAACGTATTCTACCTATACTCCTATTACTATTCATAACAATTAGTTGTAGTAAAGAAGATGATAATGTCCCTGATGATATAGAAATACAAAATTTCATATGGAAAGGATTAAATGCTTATTATTTTTGGCAACAAGACATTCCAGACTTGTCAGATCAAAAATTTTCTTCTCAAGAACAATTAAATAGTTTCTTAGAAGACAATAGTGAACCAGAAGAATTCTTCTATAGCATGTTAAACAATTACCCTACAACTGATAAATACTCATGGATAGTTGATGACTATATTGCTTTAGAACAATTATTACAACAAGGTATTTCTGGAGTTACTGGTGCTGAATTTGGTTTAGTATTTGAAACTGGAAGCGAAACAGATATATATGGATATATAAGGTACATAATTCCTGGGTCTGATGCAGCAACAAAAAATATTCAGCGAGGGGATGTTTTTTATGCAGTTGATGGAACTGAGTTAACTATTAACAATTATAGAGACTTATTATTTTCTGCAAGCAGTTACACTTTGAACTTAGCAGATTATAATGGAGGAAACCCAACGAGTAATGGACAGTCTGTAAGTCTTACAAAAACTGAAGTACAAGAGAACCCTGTGTTTATTACTAAAACATTTGATGTGATGGGAAAAAAAATTGGTTATTTAATGTACAATGGATTTACAAGCGCTTTTAATAATGAATTAAATAATGCCTTTGCATCTCTTAGTAGTGAAGGTGTTACAGATCTTGTATTAGATTTTCGCTACAACCCTGGAGGTTCAGTTAGAACAGCAACATATCTTTCAAGTATGGTTACAGGCCAATTTACAGGAGAATTATTCACAAAAGAGAAGTGGAATGACAAATGGCAAAATTATTTTGATTCTTCAAGTCCTGAAAGTTTAATTAACAATTTCGTTAATCAAACATCGGATGGAAGTGCTATTAATAGTTTGAATTTAAATGATGTAGTTATCTTAACTACAGGTGGTTCGGCATCAGCAAGTGAATTAGTTATTAATGGCTTAAACCCTTATATAAATGTCACAACTATTGGTACTAAAACTGAAGGTAAATATGTTGCCTCTGTTACTTTATATGATTCTGATGATTATCGCCGCGAAGGTGCAAACCCTAATCATACTTGGGCTATGCAGCCAATTGTGCTTGAAGAACAAAATAAACTAGGTGAAAATGATGAAGATGGATTTGATCCAACTATAGAGTTTCCTGAAAACAGAGCAAATTTAGGAATACTTGGAGAAGTTACTGAACCTTTATTGGAGAGAGCAATTACATTTATCACAACTGGTAGTAGAGCGAGTTCAAATCGAAATGAAATTAAAGATAGGGAATTTACACATTCTAAAAAATATACTCTTACAGGAACAAATATGTATGTTGACAAGGAATTATTTGTAATTGATTAGTCTGTTTATTTTAAATCAAACTTTAATTCATTCATTATATCATTATGCTGACTTTTCGCATACTCAAAACCTCCTTTCCACCATTGGGCCATTAATTTCTTATCAAAAATCAATGAATTGGTTGTTAGCACTGTCGGAGTGTAATATAAATTTAGTTTTACATCGTTCTGCTTTGCTGATAGTTTTCCAATAGTAATATTATGTTTTTCCACATGATCCATCATAAAAGCATAAGAATTCATTAAAACAGAAAATGGATTTTTAGCAGGAATTCTATTAACTTGTGTCATTTCTGTCTCTAATATTATTACATCAACTTCTTTTGCTCCTCTTTTGATTGCTTCGTTTATTGGGACCAAACACCCTAAACCTCCATCTGCATAATGACAACCGTTTTTATACAACAGGCTCATAAATGGAACATAATTACAAGAAGCCCAAATCCAATCACAAAAGTCCAAATAATTGTAATCCTTAATTGATTTATATTCTACTTCATTGCTAGTTATATTAGAAACCGTAACAATTACTTCTTTCTGACTTCTTATTAATTGATTAAATTCTTCTTCAGAAAATTTTTTTCGAATAAGTTTTCTCAAATTTTTACTTTCTCCAAAAGTTTTTCTTCCCATAATAAAATTCCAAAGTACATTTAAGTGGTTTATACTTACAATTTTATTACCACTAACTTCCTTTACAATAAATGGATTATTACTAAATATACTTCTTTGATTTACAGAAGTGTATAAATCTCTTAATGCTTCTATTTTTCCTAATGCCAAATGAGAAACCATTAAACTCCCTGTAGAAGTACCAATAAATAGGTCGTATTCTTTCTTTCGCTCCTGAATTAAATATTGTGCAACTCCTCCTGCAAAAGCTCCTTTACTTCCTCCTCCTGAAATTACTAGTGCTTTCATTAATATTTTTACTTATTTTTGTTTCAATATTTTAAGTAAATATACAATATGAAATTTAGGTTTATTACAGTTTTTTTTATTTTAATTATTACAACTAGTTGTACTAAAAAAACTGCTTTGGAAACAATTTTAAATTGCTCGAGTTCTTTTTCACTTTCTAAAACTAAAGAGGTTAAAGATGTTAAAAAAAACTTTAAGATACATGTTCCAACAAATTGGAAAACCGAATTGTATTATGATGAATTTCAGTCAGCCGTATTTACTGCTGACACAACAAAACAGTTAACAGAAACTTTCATTCTAGATACAACTTGGAAAAATGGAGAATTGATTTTAGATTCTGCATTTGAAGAAAAAATTAAATCGAACCTTGAATTAATTATTATTGCTTCTCAGTTTGAAAATATCCATGATAAACCTGCTTATTGGCATCACTCAAAAGGGATTAAAAATAATTTCGAATTTCATCTACTGGATGTATACATAAAAACTTCTATTGACACATATATTCTAATATCAACGCAAGTCTATGGTAATAAGAATATTAATAAACGTTTTTGTGAATCAATGAAATTAATCAACACTTTAGAAATAATTTAAAAAGCGTTTTTAAAAGATCCCCAGATAGATATACAATCTATATCAAATATTTTGCTGTGAGGTTTAATTTTCATAACCCAAATAAATATGCCACACTACAATCTATGCAAAAAGCAGTATGTGTTATTATTAAAATAGCAGAATTAACAGCCAATAAATACAGATAATACAATAATGATTAATTACACTAAGCTCTGAATTATTTATTCAGAGCTTTTTTTATATTTACAGACTTTATTAAACAAGAATACAAATGGATAGAAACCTTTTATTATCATTAGTTAAAAAATATGACAGCCCTTTATATGTATATGATGCTTCTAAAATTGAGGAACAGTATAATCGTATAACAAATGCATTCTCATCTGTTAAAAGTCTAAAGATTAACTATGCTGTAAAAGCATTATCAAACATTTCTATTTTAAAGTTGTTTAAGAAGATGAATTCAGGAATTGATACAGTATCTATTCAAGAAGTTCATTTAGGCTTAAAAGCAGGTTTTGATCCAAAAGATATTATTTTCACTCCAAATGGAGTATCGCTAGAAGAAATTGAGGAAGTGGCAAAATTAGGTGTAAATATTAATATAGATAACTTGTCTATATTAGAACAGTTTGGTCAAAAACACCCTAAAACTCCCGTTTGTATTCGTATCAATCCTCATGTTATGGCTGGAGGGCATCATAAAATATCCGTTGGTCATATAGATTCTAAATTTGGAATATCAATATATCAAGTGCCTCATATTAAACGTGTTGTAGAGAATACTGGAATGCATATCAATGGAATTCATATGCATACTGGATCTGATATTTTAGATATCGATACTTTCTTACGTGCTACTGAAATTTTACTTGATACAGTAAAAGAATTTGATACAATTGATTTTGTTGATTTTGGAAGCGGGTTTAAAGTTCCATATAAAGACGATGATATTCAAACTAACATTGAAGAATTAGGAAAAAGGCTAGGTCAAAGGTTTAATGAATTTTCTAAAGAGTATGGACGAGAATTGACTTTGATGTTTGAACCTGGAAAGTTTTTAGTTAGTGAATCTGGAAAGTTTTTAGCAAAAGTGAATGTTATAAAGCAAACAACTTCTACAGTTTTTGCTGGAATTGATTCTGGTTTTAATCATTTAATTAGGCCAATGATGTATGAATCATATCATCATATTACAAATATTTCAAATACCGAAGGAAGAGAGCGTTATTATACAATTGTAGGCTATATATGTGAGACAGATACATTTGGAAGCAATAGAAGAATTAGTGAAGTCACTGAAGGTGATATTTTATGCTTTGATAATGCTGGCGCTTATTGCTACTCTATGGCTTCTAATTATAATTCAAGATTTAGACCTGCAGAAGTATTAATTTATAACAAGAAAGATCATTTAATAAGAGAAAGAGAAACGTTTGATGATATTTTAAGAAACCAAGCTAATATAACTTTAGAATAAAAACGTATTATTTATATCATAAATAAAAGGCTATATAAATCTGATTATCAATATTTATATTGCTTTTTATATGATTTCTGTTAAAAAAAAAATCAAATACTGTTCATTAAAAAAATAAAACTACATTTGCCGCATGTCTAATAGAAAAATAAATATTGCTGGCACTTACTTCACCACTTCTATGGTGTCTATTTCTATTATGTCAATTATTACCCTTTAGGGTTTTTCATTTTTACATATTATCCAAGGTTAATTACTTTTTCAAAATTGAAAAAGATAAAATTCTGATTATAACTGATAATTATTAAGCATAAAAAATTACAATGAACATATTTAAATTCGGAGGAACTTCCGTAGCAAATTCTAAAAACATACTTAAAGTAATTGATATTGTAAAAAACAATTCTATCGACTCACCTATTATTGTTATTGTTTCTGCATTAGGAGGAACTACAGATATCTTATTGAATTCAGCTAGAAAGGCAGAAAAAAAGAATACTTCTTATATAAAAGATATTAAGTCTCTTGAAAAAAGACATATTGATACTGCTAGCGAATTACTCAAAAACGGAACTCAAAGTCAAGTATTTAATCAAATCAACAATTACTTTAATGAACTAAGGAGAATTTTAGAAGGGATTTATTTAATTAATGAGTTTTCTAATAAAACGAATGATAAAATTGTCAGTTTTGGAGAAATTCTTTCTTCATATATCATATATGAAGCAATGAAAAGCATGAATCTAAATACTTCATTAAAAAACTCACAAGAGTTAATTATTACTGACGAAAACTATACGAACGCTTCAGTAAATTTTAAAAAAACTGAAAAAAACATTCAAGTTTTTTATGCGGAAAACACATCTCAAATAATCATTGCTCCAGGATTTGTTGCATCAACTATAAATGGTGAAAATTCTACTTTAGGTCGTGGAGGTTCAGATTATACAGCGTCAATTTTCGCCAAAGCTCTAAATGCAAGCGAATTACAAATTTGGACAGATGTAAGTGGAATGTTTACTGCAAATCCTAAATTAGTAAAACAAGCAAAGCCAATTGAACATATTTCTTATCAAGAAGCTATGGAATTATCACACTTTGGCGCTAAAGTTCTTTTCCCTCCTACTATTCAACCAGTATTAGAAAATAAAATTCCAATTCGTATCAAAAATACTTTTGCTCCCTATGAAATTGGAACTTTAATTACTAGCCAAACAAATGGTAGTAAATCCCCTGCAAAAGGAATTAGTCATATAGAAAATATTGCTCTAATAACTATTGAAGGAACTGGAATGATTGGTGTCCCAGGATTTACAAAAAGAATTTTAGAAGTACTCTCAAATGCAAAAATAAATGTTTCACTAGTAACTCAAGCATCTTCCGAACACTTCTTATGTATGGGAATCAATAGTTCAGATGTCAAAGAAGCAGAAAAATTATTTAATACTGCATTTGCTTATGAAAAAGCACAAAAAATTATCGACCCTTTAATCATTGAAGATAATCTCGCAATTATTGCATTGGTTGGCGATAATATGAAAAATCACCAAGGCGTTAGTGGTAAAATGTTTAGCACATTAGGTAGAAATAATGTAAATATTAGGGCAATTGCTCAGGGTGCTTCTGAAAAAAACATTACGGCTGTTATTGAGCAAAAAGATATTAAGAAAGCACTTAACACATTGCATAATAAATTTTTCGAAGGTAATACTAAGCAATTAAACTTATTTATTGTAGGTGTTGGTAATGTTGGAGGTAAGCTTTTAGAACAAATTCACCAACAGCAACAATATTTAATTGATGAGCAGCATTTAGATGTTAGAATTATTGGAATAACTAATTCTAAAAAAATGTATTTTGATTATGACGGTATTGATTTAAATATTTGGAAATCAAATCTTTTAGACAAAGGGAATCTTTTAGATTTAGATGTGTTTTCTAAGAAGGTTAAAGAACTAAATTATCGAAACAGCATTTTTGTAGATAATACTGCAAATGAAAGTATTTCAAAATTATATGCCGATTATTTGAGGAATAGTATTGCTGTAGTTACCTGCAATAAAATTGCTTGTTCTTCAGCATATAAAAATTATCATGAATTAAAGTATTTGTCTAAAAAATATAATGCTCCATTCCTTTTCGAAACTAATGTTGGTGCAGGACTACCTATTATTGACACTTTGAAAAACCTTGTTTTATCTGGTGATAAAGTAACAAAGATACAAGCTGTATTATCAGGAAGTTTAAACTTTATATTCAATAATTTTAATACAGAAAATTCATTTTATGATGTTGTAAAAAAAGCTGGAATTTTAGGTTTCACTGAGCCTGACCCTAGAATTGATTTAAGCGGTATTGACGTAATGCGTAAAATTCTTATTCTGGCTAGAGAAAGTGGTGATAATTTAGAATTGAGCGATATAAAAAATGAATCGTTTCTTCCAAAAGAATCTTTAGATGCTGATTCTGTAGAAACTTTTTTAAAAACTTTAGAACCTAATGCTTCACATTTCAAAGAAATTAGATTGAATGCAGAAAAGAAAAAGTGTCGTTTGAAATATGTTGCGGAATATGATAATGGAAAAGCGAAAGTAGGCTTGCAACATATCTCTTCAGAACATCCATTTTATAATTTAGATGGTTCAGATAATATTGTGTTGTTTTTCACTGATAGGTATAGTCAGCAACCTTTGATAATAAAAGGAGCAGGTGCAGGTGCAGATGTTACTGCTTCTGGATTGTTTGCAGATATTATTAGAATCGGAAATATATAATTAATTATGAAAGAGATAAAAATATTTTCACCAGCAACTGTTGCAAATGTTTCATGTGGATTTGACATCCTTGGTTTTTGTTTAGAGAGTGTAGGTGATCAAATGATCATTCGAAAAACTCTAGAAAAAGGCGTTAAGATTACTAAAATTGTTGGAGCAGATTTACCTTTTGAAACTAATAAAAATGTTGCTGGAGTTGCTGCATTAACAATTTTAGAAGCCTCAAATGCAAACTTTGGAGTAGAAATTGAAATTTATAAAAAGATAAAACCAGGAAGCGGTATTGGAAGTTCATCTGCAAGTGCTTCTGGAGTTGTTTTTGCCATTAATGAATTGCTAGAGAAGCCGTTTACAAAAGAACAATTAACTATATTTGGAATGAAAGGCGAGGCCGTTGCAAGTGGTGTTGAACATGCAGATAATGTTGCTCCTGGAATATTTGGAGGATTCACCTTAGTGAAAAGTGTTAATCCATTGAAAATAATTGAGTTACCAGCACCCACTGAATTGTATGCAACAATCATTCACCCTAAAATAGAAATAAAAACTTCTGAGGCAAGAGCCATTTTACCCAAACAAGTAGATTTGTCAGATGCAATCAAACAATGGGCAAATGTTGGTAGTTTTGTAAGTGGTTTGTATACTTCTGATTATGATTTAATTGCCGATTCATTAAATGATTATATTATTGAACCATATCGTTCTAAATTAATTCCTCATTATGATGATGTTAAAAAAGCCATGATGAATGCAGGAGCATTAGGATGTGGAATATCAGGTTCTGGACCATCAATTTTCTCATTGTCAAAAGGATTAGATACTGCAAATAAAGTTGCTGAAGAAATTAATAAAATATATAGCAAAACTGGAATTGAATTTGACATCTACGTGTCAAAAATAAATACTGAAGGAGTTAAAATAATAACGTAAATGAAGTACTACAGTCTACATAATAATTCACCAAAAGTTTCTTTTCAAGAAGCAGTAATAAAAGGTTTAGCACCAGATAAAGGGCTTTATTTCCCTGATGAAATAAATTCCCTAGAAGCCTGTTTTTTCAAAAATATTGATAATTATTCCAATAATGAAATTGCTTTTGAATTAATTAAACAGTTTGTTGGTGACGAAATTCCAACGGATACATTAAAGGAAATCATTCAGGATGTATTATCATTTGATTTCCCCTTAGTGGAAGTAGAAAATGACATCTATTCTCTTGAACTTTTTCACGGTCCTACAATGGCATTTAAAGATGTCGGAGCGCGATTTATGGCAAGATGCCTATCATACTTTAATAAAACGAATCCAAATCAAGTAACCGTTTTAGTTGCAACTTCTGGTGATACTGGAGGAGCTGTTGCAAGTGGTTTTTTAGGAGTTAAAGGTGTTGATGTTGTAATTCTATATCCAAGTGGAAAAGTAAGTGATGTTCAAGAAAAACAATTAACTACGCTTGGTCAAAATATTAGGGCTTTAGAAGTAGATGGTGTTTTTGATGATTGCCAAGCAATGGTTAAAAAAGCATTTTTAGATACTTCCATTACTGACAAAATGCAATTAACTTCTGCAAATTCAATCAATATTGCTCGTTGGTTACCACAAATGTTCTATTTCGCTTTTGCTTATAAACAATTAAAGAATAAAACAAAAAAAATAGTATTTTCTATTCCAAGTGGAAACTATGGAAATAT
>CAWVTS010000049.1:0-14873 GCA_963933045.1 uncultured Lutibacter sp.
TTAGATGTGTTTGCTGTTACGCTAACAGGAAGTTATACTATTGATAATTTAACAATTAAACCTGAATTACGTTTAGATAGTAACTCTGAAGAAGTATATATAGACAACGATTCAATGGCTACAAAGAGTTTAAGTACTTTTTTAGTGGCAGCGATTTATAAATTTTAATAATAACAATTAATAACAATTATTATGTATAATTTTTTAACAATTTTACCAAATATAATTGCGCTACAAGATGTTGCAGCAACTACTAAAGATGTTGCAGAAGCAGTGAGTGCGATAAACGGTGACATGGGAATGTTATGGATGCTAATAGCAGGTATTTTAGTATTCTTTATGCAGGCAGGTTTTACACTTGTTGAAACGGGTATGACACGTTCGAAAAACGCAGCAAATATAGCAATGAAAAACTTGCTTGATATTTGTGTTGGATCATTGACTTATTGGTTAGTTGGTTATTCATTAATGTATGGAGACACTTCTAATGGATGGTTTTTCTGGAGTGGATTGATGCAAGGAGAAGGCGCAGATTTATTCTTCCAAACGATGTTTGCCGCGACTGCTGCAACGATTGTTTCTGGTGCTATTGCTGGACGAACAAAATACTCGACATATGCTATCTTTTCTATAGTAATGACAGCATTGATTTACCCAATTGCTGGTGGTTGGCAATGGCAAGGTTCTGGTTGGTTAACAGAATTAGGATTTATTGATTTTGCTGGATCTTCTATCGTTCATTCTGTAGGTGGATGGGCTGCTCTTGTGGCTGCATTTATGGTAGGCCCTAGAATTGGTAAATACATTGACGGTAAAGTGTTTTCAATTCCTGGCCACAATCAAGTTCTTGCAACTTTAGGTGTTTTTATCCTTTGGTTAGGATGGTTTGGATTTAACGGTGGCTCTCAACTTGCTTGGGGAGGTGCTGATGCTATTGAAGCGTCTAATGTTATTTTAATAACAAATTTAGCTGCTGCTGCTGGTGGACTAGGAGCATTAATTACAACCTGGATTTGGTATGGAAAACCGAATTTACCACAAACATTAAATGGTGCTTTGGCTGGTCTAGTAAGTATTACTGCAGGTTGTGGTAATATGTCTGCAATAGGTGCTGTTTTTGCTGGACTAATTGGAGGTATTATCGTTGTATTCTCAATAGAATTTATCGAGAAAAAACTTAAAATTGATGACGCAATTGGTGCTGCTTCCGTACATGGAGTTGCTGGTGCTTGGGGAACCCTAGTAATTGGCCTTTGGGGAATTGACGGAGAAACAGGAATTGGCTTATTCAATGGTGGAGGATTTTCTCAATTAGGAACTCAAGCAATTGGTGTACTTGCATATGCAATATGGGCTATTGGATTGTCATTTATAGTTTTTAAAATCTTAAAATCAACTATTGGTCTTCGTGTTACTGAAGAAGAAGAAATAGTAGGTCTTGATCTTTCTGAACATGGTGAAATTGCTTTCCCTGGAAAAAGAGATAGAGGATAAAATAATATTTAAAATCATTCATAATTGATTTTAATTTTAGTTAGTTAGACGGAAAAACCTCAAAACATAAGTTTTGAGGTTTTTTATTTTATATTAAAAAAAATTCTACGCTGAATTTCGACTCGCATTTATATTCCCAAACAAAGATCTTGTCACAATTTTTTCAAAAATTTTAATTTGTTCATCATCCCTAACATCTTCTTTTTCTAGTTCTTGAATCTTTTTTAAAGCATACTGCTGAATAGTTAAAAGAGGTAATACAATAGATTCTCTAACCTCTATTGATGCCTTACCCACTTGCTCTTCTTGCATTAATACTTTATAACCTGTCAACTTTAATATAAGACGTTTAGAAGTTTCATATTCATTATAAATAATAGTCCAAAATTCACCATACTCAGGGTCTTCAGACATATACTTGGTTAAATCAAAAAATGATTTAGATAAGGACATCATGCTATTTTCAATCAAAGTTTTAAAGAAATCAGAGGTTTTAAATAAATATTGAACTTTATCAAACTCGTTATTATCTTCAAAATATTTTAAAGCGGTTCCAACTCCAAAGAATCCCGGAACATTTTGCTTCAATTGACTCCAAGACCCAACAAATGGTATAGCTCTTAAATCTTCAAAAACTAAACCTTCGGCCTTTCCTCTTTTAGAAGGTCTACTTCCAATATTTGTTTTTGCATAATACTTGAGCGTACTCATATGCTCTAAATACGATATAAACTTAGGATGTGCTTTAAAATTTGAATAAGCTTTATAACTCAATTTTGATAAGTGATCCATAACAATTCTATTTTCTGGATGCATTCTTAAGTCTGAATCGCTTAAACTATTGTAAATTCCAGAACTAATTAATTGCTCAAGATTGTATTGAGAAGAATCTAATGTTCCAAAATTAGAACTAATTGTTTGCCCTTGAATTGTTAATTGAACTTCCTTATCCTCTATAGTAGGTCCTAAAGAAGCATAAAAATTATGGGTTTTACCACCTCCACGAGCTGGAGGACCACCACGACCATCAAAGAAAATAACTGTAATATCATGTTTTCTTGAAATTTCGGTTAAGCTTTCTTTCGCCTTATATATTGCCCAATTTGCCATTAAATAACCGCCATCTTTTGTACCATCACTAAAGCCTAGCATAATTGTTTGCCTATTACCTCGTGATTTTAAATGAGCAGCATACTCAGAATTTGTATATAATTCTTCCATCACAGATGGTGCATTTTCTAAATCAGTAATAGTTTCAAAAAGGGGCCCAATATCAACCGTTAATTCCTCTTGAAAAGCTACTAATTTTAACATTGCAAACAACTGCATTACATTTAAAGTAGTTTGATTATTACTAATTATATATCTATTAGCAGCCTTTTCACCATTTGTTTCTTGAATTGTTTTAATTGCCTTTATGGTATTTAACGCCTCTAAAGTATCATTATCTTTTATTAGAGATAAATCCACAGTTCCTTTTATTTTCGACAGCACTTTAACTTGCTGACTTTCTGACAAATCATGATAGTTTTTCGGAAAAATATCACTTCCGCTTTCAATCATTACATTTACCATATCATTAAAAAACTGGGCGTGCTTTCTACTATCTTGTCTGATATCTAAATTCGCAAAATGGAAACCAAAGAGGTGAATTTTATTAAGAAGGCTATTAACTTCAAAAACGTAAAGTGACTGATGTTTATCAATAATTAGTTCTTTTATTTCTTTTACTTTGGATGTAAAAGATTCTAAAGTTAAACTAGACTTTTTATTAGTGATAATTTTATAAAGTTCCGTTTCTAAAAGCACTATTTTATCTTCAACACCTTGAAACGTTAATTTCCTTCTTAAACTTCGGGTATCACGATAATAATTTTTTATAACTGTATCTCGTAATCTTTTTGCAACTTTTAATGTTATTTCTGGAGTTACAAAAGGATTACCATCTCTGTCTCCTCCTGGCCAGAACCCAACATCAATAATTTTATTATCTATATGATTACCATCAAAAATATTCTCCTGGATATAATTATACACATTACCAAATGACTCATAAAAAACATTTTCTAAATACCAAATTAAACTTACAGCTTCATCATAAGGTGTAGGTTTTTTATGTTTAAAAAAAGGTGTTTTTCCTAATTGCGCTAATAAATCATTAATTTTTAATAAGTCATTGTTTCTAACCGCAGCTGTCAGATCTGTTATAATACCTAAAACTGAACCTGGATAAAATTGAGTTGGATGAGCAGTTAATACAATTCGAACTTTAAATTCCTCAAGGTATTTTTGAAGTGTTTCTAATTTATTCTCAGCAGTAACGGATTCTTTTAAACTACGTAAAGTTCCTATTCCATCCATATTGTTTATAACAGGAAAAGCCGCATCTTCTATAGCATCAAACAAAACTACTTGCCGTTCAATGTATTGAATAAACCTAAATAATAAATTAATTTGACTTTCTGGTGAGCGTCTTGCTTGGTATTTTTTAAAAAAAGTATCAACTATTACTGCTGGGTTGTCATTATTTTTAAACCCTTTTTTACAAGTTTCATGAAAAAGAGGTAAAAGTGCTCCCGTTTTAGTAATTGTATCAAAAGGTAATGTCATAAATATACTATTGTATATTCTATATTTTGAAAGTACCTGCTGACTAAATCTCTTGAGTTTTGGTTGTGTGCTCATTAAATTAATTTAAATAAAATGTCTGATTAAATTTATAACAAAATTCCTAAATTATATTTTTATGAAGGTTAATTTCAATACCAACTCTACGATGTCCAAAATTAAAAATAATATTTAATAATTTAAAAACCAGTAAGATACGAGCCTATATTAAGTGTTAATAAGGGTTTTACAGATTACACCGTTTTATGTATTTAATAAAAAAAAGTGGTGTGCTTTAATAAAAAAACAATAAATACCTCTATAAATTCAACTATTATTAATTTAGAAAATAAATTGCAAAAATATTTGGTTATTAACTTTTTCTAACGCAATATTTGCATTCAGAAAGTTCAAAACTTTATTGAAATGTTATCAAGAAAGGTGGAGGGATTAGACCCTTTGAAACCTTAGCAACCCTTTGCATTTAGCAAAGAAGGTGCTAAATTCTACTTAATTTCAGATTCATTTATCAGAAATTGGATAGATAACCAAACGTAATTACTCATCTGTAATCACGTATATTCTTATAACATTTTTCTATTAAGTACGCTTTTAAAAGCGCATTTGGCTTTTGGTTTAATTTATTTATTAATTCAAAAAAAATTAGAAAAATGAGTACACAAAAATTAGCAACCAACGCATTACATGCAGGACATGATTTTGCAGCAAATGGAGGAACAAGAGCTGTTCCTATTTATCAAACAACATCTTATGTTTTCAATGATTCGGATCATGCGGCAAACCTATTTTCTTTAAAAGAATTAGGATTTATTTACACGCGCTTAAACAATCCAACGAATCAAATTTTACAAGAACGGTTAGCAGCATTGGAGGGTGGAATTGGCGCAGTCGTTTTTGCATCAGGAACAGCGGCTATCTCTACAGGATTACTAACACTTTTAAAATCAGGAGATCATATTGTTGCCTCAAGTAGCTTATATGGTGGAACGTATAATTTATTAAGTGTTACCCTTCCTAGATTAGGGATTACAACAACATTTGTAGACGCATCTAATCCTGATAATTTCGCTACTGCAGTTCAAGAAAATACGAGAGCCTTTTTTGTAGAATCTTTAGGAAACCCAAAATTGGATGTTCTAGATATCGAAGCGATTTCAGTGCATTCTAAAGCTGCAGGAGTACCTTTTATTGTTGACAATACTGTAGCAACTCCAGCCTTATTGAACCCGATTAAACATGGTGCAAATATTGTTATTCACTCGTTGACAAAATATATTGGAGGTCAAGGAACATCATTAGGCGGAGCCATAATAGATGGTGGAAATTTTGATTGGACAAATGGAAAATTTCCTGAATTTACAGAACCTTCTGCAGGATATCATGGTCTGAAATACTACGAAACTTTAGGAGCAGTATCCTATACTTTCAAATTAATTCTAGAAGGATTGAGAGATTTTGGAGGTGCTTTGAGTCCGTTTAATGCATTTCAAATTATTCAAGGATTAGAAACTTTACCTCTAAGAATAAAGCAGCATAGTGAAAATGCTTTAGAAATTGCAAAATGGCTTGAAGGACAAGATGAAATTGCTTGGGTAAATTATCCAGGATTAGAAGGTAATAAATACAAAAAATTAGCTGATAAATACTTATCAAAAGGACAAAGTGGAATTGTAACCTTTGGACATAAAGGTGGTTTTGAAGCGGCTAAAAAAATAGCAGATAACACAAAGTTATTTTCACTACTTGCTAATATTGGAGACACAAAATCATTGATTATTCATCCAGGAAGCACAACGCATCAACAACTTGATGAAGCAGCACAAGAAGCAGCAGGAGTTTCTGGAGATTTAATCCGTTTATCTGTTGGTATTGAAGATGTGGAAGACTTAAAAACAGATTTAAAAGCAGCTTTTGAAACTCTAAATTAAACTATTCTCATGATTAACTAGTTACTATATGATTCAATTAAATTATATTAAAATTCTCAATTACATTACAGAATCTGGTAAGACAACTACTATTCAGTTGTCTTACCAGACTTTTGGTAAACCATTAAATGAAGCGCCGATTGTTTTAGTGAATCATGCTCTTACAGGGAATTCTGAAGTTATTGGGAAAAATGGTTGGTGGAACGATTTAATAGGTGGTGATAAATGTATTGATACAAATGATTATTGCATATTAGCATTTAATATACCAGGAAATGGACATGACAATACAATTGAAAATTTAATTAAAAACTACAAAGACTTTACTGCAAGAGATATTGCTAAAATATTTACACTTGCACTTGCACAATTAAATATTGAGCGATTATTTGCTGTTATTGGCGGTTCAGTTGGAGGAGGGATTGCTTGGGAATTAGCAGCACTTAATCCAAATTTAATAGAACATTTAATACCTGTTTCTACTGATTGGAAATCAACTGATTGGTTAATTGCAAACTGTCATATTCAAGACGCTATTTTAAACAATTCAAGTCAACCATTAAAGGATGCAAGAATGCATGCAATGACTTTATACCGAACTCCAGAATCATTTACATCTAAGTTCAAGAGAAGTAAAAAAAACAGCCACTTATTTAATACAGAAAGTTGGCTTAATCACCATGGAGAAAAATTGAGTAAACGATTTAATCTAAGTGCGTATAAGATGATGAATCAAATATTGAAGACAATTGATATTACTGATAACCGTGGATCATTTATTGAAGTTGTATCAAAGATTACATCTCATATCCATATGATAACAATCAATTCCGACCTGTTCTTTAAGCCCGAAGAAAACCAGAAAACACTTGAAGAATTAAAAGGGATCAAAGAAAATGTGAGTATTTATAAAATTGATTCTATTCATGGACATGATGGTTTTTTAATCGAATTTGATCAATTGTCAAATTTCTTAAACCCAATTTTTAAAACAAATGAGATTAAAAGTTTAGGTTAGCTATGGAAAATAAATTCGAAACAGCAGCCATAAGAATCCAATCAGAAAGAACACAGTTTTCTGAGCACTCTACACCATTGTATTTAACTTCAAGTTTTGTATTTGAAGATTCTGAAGAAATGCGCGCGTCATTTGCAGAAGAAAAAGATAGAAATTTATACAGTAGATTTTCTAATCCTAATACCAGTGAGTTCGTCAACAAAATTGTGGTAATGGAAGGTGCGGAATCAGGTTATGCTTTTGCGACAGGAATGTCGGCAGTATTTTCAACTTTTGCTGCTTTATTAAATGCTGGTGATCATATTGTTTCCTGTAAATCAGTATTTGGCTCTACATATTCCTTATTTACTAAGTTTTTACCAAAATGGAATATACATACTAGTTATTTTAAGATCAATGAAGTTGATCAAATTGAAAGTTTAATTCAACCAAATACTAAGATTTTATATGCTGAATCTCCAACCAATCCTGCAGTAGATATTTTGGATTTGGAATTGCTAAATAGCATTGCGAAAAAACATGGTTTGTTATTAGTAATTGATAACTGTTTCGCTACTCCTTATTTGCAAAACCCAATAAAATTTGGAGCAGATATTGTAATTCATTCTGCAACAAAATTAATTGATGGCCAAGGACGAGTTTTAGGTGGAGTTGCTGTTGGAAAAGCAGCATTAATCAGAGAAGTCTATTTGTTTTCAAGAAATACTGGACCTGCAATGTCACCATTTAATGCTTGGGTTTTGTCTAAAAGTTTAGAAACACTTGCTGTAAGAGTTGAGAAACATTGTGAAAATGCATTAAAAGTTGCATATTTTTTAGAGAAACACTCCGCTATAAATCAAGTTAAATACCCTTTTTTGAAATCTCATCCACAATATGAAATTGCAAAAAAGCAAATGAAATTAGGAGGAAATGTAGTTGCATTTGAAATAAAAGGAGGTTTGGAAGTTGGAAGAAAATTTTTAGATAACATTAAAATGTGCTCGCTTTCTGCAAATCTTGGTGACACAAGAACAATCATAACACATCCAGCATCAACAACTCATAGTAAGTTATCTGTTGAAGATAGAATTGAAACAGGATTAACAGATGGATTGGTGAGGATTTCAGTTGGATTGGAACACATCGATGATATTATAAATGACATAAAAAAAGCAATAAATTAATATGCAAAATATTAACATCGAAAAATTAAATTTAGAGTTACAAAATAAAACTCCTGAAGAAATTATTTCTTGTGTTTTACAATTGAGTGATGAAAGAATAGTAACCACTAGTTTTGGAATTTATTCAGCAGTACTTTTAAATACATTTAACAAAATGGATTCAAACATTAAAGTTATTTGGTGTGATACTGGCTTAAATGCAAATAGAACTTATGAGCATGCAAGATTTCTAATTAGAAAATTCGATTTGAATATTAAAATATACTCGCATAATTCTACAAAAACAGAAATACAAAAACTTCATAGAGAATCGATTATTAATGAAGAAAACCATCAAAAATTTTCAGAAATTGTTAAGTTAGAACCTTTTAGAAGAGCATTAAAAATTCATCAACCAAAATTATGGTTTACAAACATTAGAGTTAGACAGAATGAATACAGAAACTCTAAAAATATACTGAGTTACAGTAAAGATGGAATATTGAAAGTAAGCCCATTTTATTATTGGTCTGATAATGAATTAGACGCGTATTTAAGTAATCATAATCTGCCTAAAAACGAAACTTATTTCGATCCTGTTAAGTCTCTTAAAAACAGAGAATGCGGTATACACTTGCAATAACAAACAATAAATAAATATTTTTTGAAGATGAATTCTATATCAAATGAAATACAAAAACGAATTCTAGTACTCGATGGTGCTATGGGAACTATGCTTCAGCAATATGATTTTTCTGAAGAAGATTTTCGAGGAGAGCGTTTTAAAGAGTACCCATCATCTTTAAAAGGAAATAACGATTTGTTATCTCTTACCCAGCCTGAAGCGATTGCAGAAATACATCGAAAATATTTTGAAGCTGGAGCAGACATCGTTGAAACAAATACCTTTTCTGGAACTACTATCGCTATGGCAGATTATCAAATGGAGGATTTA
The DNA here is from genome assembly GCA_963933045.1 of uncultured Lutibacter sp. GTDB lineage: Bacteria > Bacteroidota > Bacteroidia > Flavobacteriales > Flavobacteriaceae > Urechidicola. Next base: position 9,169 of record CAWVTS010000049.1, read on the forward strand.
GTTTATGAACTAAATTATGAATCAGCTAAAATAGCAAAACAAGTTGCTGATAAATTCACCGAAAAAGAACCTCACAAGCCTCGATTTGTAGCTGGATCAATCGGTCCAACAAACAAAACTGCAAGTTTATCTCCTGATGTAAATAGACCAGAATATCGTGCGATTACATTTAACGAATTGCGAATTGCTTATAAACTACAGGTTGAAGCTTTGTTGGATGGAGGAGTTGATCTTTTATTAGTTGAAACTATATTTGACACATTGAATGCGAAAGCCGCATTGTTTGCAATTGATGAGGTAAAAGTTGAGCGAAATATTGATATTCCAATTATGGTTTCAGGAACCATTACAGATGCTTCAGGAAGAACTTTATCAGGACAAACTGTCGAAGCATTCTTAGCATCAGTTTCACACATTCCACTTCTGAGTGTGGGTTTTAATTGTGCGCTTGGAGCACAACAATTACAGCCATATTTAAAACGATTGTCAGATAAAACTGAATTTTACACCTCTGCACATCCTAATGCTGGACTTCCAAATGCTTTTGGTGAGTATGATGAAACTCCACAACAGATGCAAGCGTTTATTGAAAGTTATTTAAAAGAAGATTTGATAAATATTATAGGAGGTTGTTGCGGTACAAGTCCTGCACATATAAAAGCGATTGCAGAAGTTGCTCAAAAATATGAACCAAGAAAAATTGTAGTAGAAATAGATGAATAAATATCTAACATTATCAGGTTTAGAACCATTGATTGTAACCCCTGAAAGTAATTTTGTGAATGTTGGAGAACGAACCAATGTAACTGGTTCACGAAAATTTCTTCGCTTGATAAAAGAAGAAAGATACGAAGAGGCCTTAAGTGTTGCGAGAGATCAGGTTGAAGGAGGAGCTCAAATCCTTGATGTCAACATGGATGAAGGAATGCTCGATGGTGTTTTTGCTATGACCAAATTTTTAAATTTGATTGCTTCAGAACCTGACATTTCTAGAATTCCTATCATGATTGATAGTTCTAAATGGGAAATAATTGAAGCAGGTCTGCAAGTAGCCCAAGGAAAATGTGTTGTGAATTCAATCAGTTTAAAAGAAGGTGAAGAAGAATTTATCAGACAAGCAACGTTAGTAAAAAGATATGGAGCCGCAGTTATTATAATGGCTTTTGATGAAAATGGTCAGGCTGATAACTATGAGCGACGAATTGAAATCTGCCAACGTTCGTATAAAATATTAGTGGACATAGTCCACTTTGCACCTCAAGATATTATTTTCGATCCTAATATTTTTCCAGTAGCAACTGGAATGGATGAGCACAGAAAAAATGCATTGGATTTCTTCAAGGCAACTAAATGGATTCGAGAAAATTTACCGTATGCCAATGTTTCAGGCGGTGTGAGTAATGTGTCTTTTTCTTTTAGAGGGAACAATACTGTGAGAGAGGCAATGCACTCTGCATTTTTATACCATGCTATCCAAAATGGGATGAATATGGGAATTGTGAACCCTACAATGCTAGAGATTTATGATACTATTCCTAAGGAATTATTAGACTGTGTTGAAGATGTTCTTTTTGACAAAAGAGAAGATGCAACCGAGCGATTATTAGAGTATGCAGAAACAGTAAAAGGAAATAAAAAAGAAACAGAAGAAAAGGTTTTAGAGTGGAGAAATACGTCACTTCAAGAAAGGATTACGCATGGATTGGTGAAAGGAATTGATGCTTTTATTGTTGAAGACGTTGAACAAGCAAGATTACAATCAAAAAAGCCTATTGAGGTGATTGAAGTCAATCTAATGATTGGGATGAATGTTGTTGGTGATTTATTCGGGAGTGGAAAAATGTTCTTGCCTCAAGTAGTAAAGTCTGCAAGGGTAATGAAAAAGGCAGTTGCTCACTTACAACCTTTTATTGAAGCTGAAAAAGATGGCAAACAAGCATTTGCAGGTAAGATTTTAATGGCAACCGTAAAAGGTGATGTACACGATATTGGTAAAAATATTGTGAGCGTTGTATTAGGTTGTAACAACTATGAGATTATTGATTTAGGTGTGATGGTTCCGCCAGAAAAAATTATTGAAGCGGCAAAAAAAGAGAATGTAGATATTATCGGGTTAAGTGGATTAATTACTCCTTCATTAGACGAAATGGTTTATTTGTCTAAAGAAATGGAGAAGAAAGATTTTTCTGTTCCATTATTAATTGGTGGCGCAACGACTTCCAAAGCCCACACTTCTGTAAAAATTGCACCGAATTATTCTAGTACTGTTGTTCATGTAAATGATGCTTCTAGAGCTGTTACTGTTGTTGGTAATTTATTAAAAAAAGACAATGTAGTTTACAAAAACCAGATAAGAGATGAGTATGATTTATTCAGAGAGAAGTTTTTAAATCGTTCTAAAACAAAAGAATATCTATCTATAGATGAAGCACGAAATCGTAAGTTTAAAATTGATTGGAATACTTCAGTCATTGTAAAACCAAATCAACTTGGAATTCAAGAAATTCAGGATTTTGATATTACTAAATTAGAATCATTTATTGATTGGTCTCCATTTTTCAGAAGTTGGGATTTACATGGAAAATATCCTCAGATTTTAAAGGATAAAATTGTCGGAGAACAAGCGACAGAATTATTTGCAGATGCTCAAGAATTATTACAAAATGTATTTGATAAAAAATTATTAAAAGGCAAAGCAGTTTTTGGAATTTTCCCAGCAAATTCTTTAAACAATGATGATATCGAAGTAAGCCATCAAAATGATACTTATAAGTTTTTAACCCTTAGACAACAATTGAAAAAGCGAGAAGGTATTCCTTCATTTGCATTGGCAGATTTCATAGCACCAAAAGAAACTACTATTCAAGATTATATTGGTGCGTTTTGTGTTTCCACAGGATTTGGGACAAAAGAACTTGCAGAAGCATTTGAAGCAGACAATGATGATTATAATTCAATAATGATCAAGGCCCTTGCAGATAGATTAGCAGAAGCCTTTGCAGAATATTTACATAAAGAAGTAAGGACAAAATATTGGGGTTATGCTTCGGAAGAAAACCTATCTAATCATGAATTGATTAAAGAAGATTATAAAGGAATTCGTCCTGCTCCAGGATATCCTGCTTGTCCAGATCATTTAGAAAAGGCCACATTGTGGCGTTTATTAAATATTGAAAACCGAATAGGTGTAAAGCTAACTGAAAGTTTAGCAATGTGGCCAGCAGCCAGTGTGTCTGGATATTATTTTGGAAATAAAGAATCAAAGTATTTTGGGCTCGGGAAGATGACTCAAGACCAAGTTCAAGACTATGCTAAAAGAAGAAACATATCAATAGATGAAGCCAATAAATGGTTGAATCCAAATATTACAGATTAAGATGAAAATTATAGATCACTTAAAAAACGCAAAAGGGAAGGCATTGTTTTCTTTTGAAATTTTGCCACCTTTAAAAGGGCAGAATGTACAATCAATTTTTGATAATATTGATCCTTTAATGGAGTTTAAACCTCCATTTATAGATGTAACCTATCATAGAGAAGAGTATGTTTATAAGCAATTGGAAAAAGGGCTCTTAAAAAAGCAAGTTGTAAGAAAGCGCCCAGGAACAGTTGGGATTTGTGCTGCTATTCAAAACAAATATGGCATTGATGCAGTGCCACATATATTGTGTGGAGGTTTTACTAAAGAAGATACTGAGAACTTTTTAATTGATTTAGATTTTCTAGGGATTGATAATGTGATGGCTCTAAGAGGAGATGCTGTAAAAAGTGAAACTTATTTCAAACCCGAAAATGATGGACATCATTTTGCTTCTGAATTGACATCTCAGATTCAAGATTTAAATAATGGAATATATTTAGATGAAGAACTTCAAAACTCTTCTAAAACAGATTTTTGTATTGGTGTTGCAGGATATCCTGAAAAACATATGGAAGCGCCAAGTATAGATTCCGATATCCATTTCTTAAAAAAGAAAATTAAAAACGGAGCAACATACATTGTCACTCAAATGTTTTTTGACAATCAAAAATATTTTGAGTTTGTAGATAAATGTAGGTTAGAAGGAATTACTGTTCCTATTATTCCAGGCCTTAAACCAATTGCAACCAAAAAACAATTGAATCTAATTCCACATCGTTTTAAAGTCGATTTACCTGACGAATTGATAATGAGTATTGTAAAATGTAAAGACAATGCAGCCGTTAGAAATGTAGGTATTGAATGGTGTGTTAATCAAAGTAAAGAATTGATAAAGGCAGGAGTTCCTGTTTTACACTACTATTCTATGGGGAAATCTTCTAATATTCATCAAATTGCAAAAAACGTATTTTAAAACATCGATAATTGAGCTTCATTATCACCTTGCTTTTTACCGATATATTCTAAAAACATTTTTTCAGAACTATGTGCAGTAACACTCATTAATAACTGAGTTGGATATTTTGGATTTCCGTAAAAATTTGTCGCAAATGATCTTCTACATACATGAGATGAAATCATTTTGTACTTTTCAAAATCACCTTCTTCATTACGTTTTGTCTCTGTATTAAAAACACTACCTTTAATCATAGTGCTAAGATTTGCCTCTTTACACACCGCTTTTAAATATCTATTAAATAACGATTTGTTACTCTCAACATTCTCAGCAAAAGAAGGAGGAAACTCACCATTTCTTTTTAATAAAATTCTTTTCACTTCGATATGCATCGGTATCTGGACCATATTCCCAGTTTTTATTTGCTTTAAAACAATAATTTCTGAGTTATGTGATTTTTGAATACAACTAGAATCTATTAGAAGTAAATCCGAAACTCGTTGTCCTGTATAACAGCCTATAAGCAGCCAATCACTTGCAATTTTATGGTTATTGTTCTTGAAATTGGTGTTTTTTATTTGATCTAGTTCATCAAACGTGAGAATGATTTTTGCTGCACTTACTGTAAAACCTTTAAAATAATCTAACTCTCTATTTACTAAAATTCCATTTCGTTGAGCATCTAGACATAAACTTTTAATGAACTTTAAATATCTACCAATAGTATTATCACTCAATCTATGAACATCAGAAAAATAATGGATTAATTCACTCCTGAACTTTAAATCAACATTTTTAAAAGAGATTTGTTCGATTTTATGCTTTTCAAATTCTACTAACTTATTTATAATCGTATTGTATTTTTTCTCTGTTGCAATTGCGATTCCTTTTCCATCACTATCCGTTTCTTTCATTTTATTGATAAAATGAGTTCCGTATTGTGTCAAAAAGTTTAAATCTAATTCCATGAGTATAAAAAGAGTCTCAAATTTAAGTGATATTTTTTAATTTTTAGATACATCAGAAAAAATCCTTTTAAAAAAAATAGATCTTGTAAGTAATTCTATTAAATAACGACTTATTAACCTGATAAGGATAGTTCCTTATCTCTTTTTCATAGCAATTTCCCACTTCATTTTTGGAGTGGGTTTTTATTTTTATCTTGCACACTATAAATATCCTATTTGAAACGAATACTAATTTCTGTAACTAACGACTTGGCCACCGATCAAAGAGTCCACAAAGTATGTGAAACTTTGCAAGAGTTTGGCTTTGACATCTTACTTATTGGTCGAAAACTACCTAACAGTCTTCCAGTGAATAGAAATTATAAAACGACTCGGATGAATCTTATTTTTAATAAAGGATTTCTATTTTATACTGAATATA
>CAWVTS010000050.1:0-14814 GCA_963933045.1 uncultured Lutibacter sp.
CCCAGAAGGGCTCGAACCTTCGACCCCCTGATTATGAGTCAGGTGCTCTAACCAGCTGAGCTATGGGTCCTAAAACTGAGTGCAAAATTACTATTAATTTATTTTCTACACAATTTTTTTTGCTTTTAATATTTAATTATATGTATTAACCCTTAACCTTCTTTTTGTTAAATTATTACAACATTTTGACTAAGAACACTTTCCGGAAATTTGTCTTTAGAGTCAATTTAGACCGTTATAAAATATGAATAAAAGAATATACAAATTCTGTAGCAACTCCTTTAGAATTTAATTAAGCTTCCCTATTCATTAATGTATTTCCAAAGTCCTTTAACAATTTTCTCTTGTCAGTTGTAGTAGAGATTGTTTCTAATATTTCAAATGCTTTTTGAGTGTATTGCTTTATTAATTTGATTGTTTTATCGGCTGCAGATGAAGATACAAAAAGACTTTTGGCTTTCTCAATTTTCTGTTGATTCTCATTCAACTTATTAGAATATAACTTTTCAAGGAATTCTTTTTCTTTCTGTGTAGAATTTTTTAAAGCCGTCAAATACAAAAAGGTTTTTTTATTTTCTATGATATCACCTCCTATTTGTTTTCCAAAAGTTTCTGGATTTCCAAAAACATCTAAATAATCATCTTGTAGTTGAAATGCCAATCCTAAATTTAATCCAAATTTATATATTTTATCAGCTTCTATATCATCAACATTAGCAACTATGGCTCCCATTTTTAAGGCTGCTGCTATTAAAACAGATGTTTTAAATGTGATCATGGTAATATATTCATTTATAGACACGTCATTTCTATCTTCAAAATCAACATCCATTTGTTGGCCTTCACAAACTTCTAATGCAGTCTTACTAAATAGTTTTATCAAACGTTTAAAAGTATGAGAGTCATAACCCTCTAAATGTTGGTATGCCTGAATTAACATTGCATCACCAGATAAAATACCAATATTAGTATCCCATTTTTCATGAACAGTAACATTACCTCTTCTCAAAGGTGCATCATCCATAATATCATCATGAATCAAAGTAAAATTATGAAATACCTCAACTGCCAATGCAGCATCTAAAGCTCTTTTATAATCTCCTCCAAAAGTGTCGGCTGCAATCAAAGTTAATATTGGGCGGATTTTTTTTCCCCCTAAGCCTAAAATATATTTAATAGGTTCGTATAAGTTTTTAGGCTCTTTAATCTCTAATTTTTGTTCTAAATGCTTTAGAAACTCTTCTTTATAAACTGACAACATGATTCTTTTTTTTGTAAAAATAATTTGAAAGTTTAATAAAACGTTAAAAAAATGTGAAAACTTTGGAAACTTATTGTGTGTTTAAAGTTTCCAACTTACATTTGCACAGAATTTTGTCAGAAAAATGAAAGAAAAAATATTAGCAAAAGCCACAGAAATGTTTTTAAACTATGGGTTTAAGAGTGTTACTATGGACGATCTTGCTGAGCAATTGGGGATCTCAAAAAAGACAATTTATGCTAATTATGAAAATAAAACAAAACTTGTTGAAGCGAGCACTTTGTTTTTATTCGAATTCATTTCTAATGGAATTAACTTAATCTGTGAATTGGAAAAGAACCCAATAGATGAACTTTTTGCAATTAAAAGTTTTGTCATGGAGCATTTAAAGAATGAAAAAACTTCTCCGCAATATCAACTTCAAAAATACTATCCTCAATTATTTATTTCATTAAAAAAACGTCAATTTGACTTGATGAAAGAATGTGTGTTTGAGAATTTAGAGAGGGGTGTAAAACTAGGTATCTATAGGGAAGGAATGGACTTAGATTTTATTACTCGATTGTATTTTAATGGTATTATTGGAATAAAAGATGTTGAAACATTTCCACAAAACATATTTAAACCAGCATATTTATTAGAAAGTTATTTAGAATATCACATTAGAGCAATTGCTACTGAAAAAGGATTACAAAACATGGAAAAAATATTGTTGAAAAATGAAAAATAAATTATTAATACTTGCATTTTTCTTTTCGCTTATTATAAGCGCACAAGAAACTAAAAAATTTAGCCTTCAAGATGCTATAGATTATGCTTTAGAAAATAATCGAACAGGAAAAAATGCTGAACGAGATATTGAAGCTGCCAAGCAGCAAAAATGGGAAGCTATTGCACAGGGATTACCTCAAATTGGTGCTTCGGTTGAATATCAAAACTGGTTGAAAAAAGGAGCATTTGCTTTTGGAAGTCAAATTACCGAAAACGCAAACCCAAGACATACTTTAACAGCTGGAGTTACCTTAAGTCAGCTTCTTTTTGATGGTTCTTATATAGTAGGCTTACAATCGGCAAAAGTGTTTTTAGAAATTTCGAAAAACGCAAAAGAAAAAACGGACATTGAAATTCGTAAAGCAGTTATTAATGCTTATGGAAATGTTCTATTACTTGAAGAAAGTATTGCTGTTTTTGAACGTAACAAAATAGTTCAAATAAAAAATTTAAAAGCTGCTAAAATTGTTTACGAAAACGGAATGACTGAAGAAGAAAACGTAGATCAATTAAAAATTACAGTTTCGAGCATTGAAAGCAATTTAAAAAATGTAACAAGACTTCACAGCTTAGGTTTGAAAATGTTAAACATTACTATAGGGTTAGACGTAAACGAAAACATTACTTTATCCAATACTTTAGAAAATTTAACAACTGAGAATATTGACTTGAACTTATTAAATTCAGAAGAAAATATTGAAAATAATATTGACTATAAAATTGCCCTTAACGAGAAACGTTCGAAAGAATTATTACTAAAACTAGAGAAGTACAGAAAGTTTCCAACTGTGAGTGCTTTTGTAAATGGCGGAGTGTCTGGTTTTAGCGAAACCTACTCTTTTGCAACCAACGATCAGAAATGGTTTCCATCTTCTTTGTTTGGAGTTAATTTAAGTGTTCCTTTATTCACTTCTGGATGGGGAAAGGCAACTCGAAAACGCGCAAAATTAAATCTTGAAAAGTCTGAAAATAATGTTATTGAAATTGAGCAAAACCTAAAATTAGGAATTGCTTCTGCTAAAAGTAATTATGAATTTTCAATTGAAGAATATAATACCAAAAAAGAGCTTTTAAAATTAGCAGAAAGCATAGAAGGAAAGAATCAAATTAAATATTTTGAAGGAATCGGCTCTAGTTTCGATTTACAACAAGCACAATCTCAATTATATAGTGCGCAACAAGAATTTTTACAGGCAATGCTTGATGTTATTAACACAAAAACAGAACTAGAAGTTATTCTAAATCAAGCCAACAACTAATAAACAAAAAACATTATGAAAAATTTACTTTCACTTACTCTCTTAACTGTTTTACTCATCTCTTGTGGTGATAACAAAGAACAATCTATTGAAGAAATAATCGCAACTGACAATCTCGAAACTATCAGACAAAAAAGAGCCACAATTGTTACTCAACAACAAGAAATAAATAATAAGATTAAACAACTTGATGATAAAATTTCAGAATTAGATAAATCTAAAAAAATACCATTGATTACTACTTTCACTGTTCAACAAGAAGTTTTTAATCATTATTTAGAATTGCAAGGAAACGTTCAGACTAAACAGAATCTTGTTATTTATCCTGAAATACCTGGGATCTTACAAAGAGTTTATGTGAAAGAAGGACAAAGGGTTTCTAAAGGGCAATTATTAGCTTCTATTGATGACGGTGGAATGGGACAGCAAGTTGCTCTATTACAAATTCAAGCAGATCTTGCCAAAACAACATTTGAACGTCAAGAGCGTATTTGGGATAAAAAAATAGGAAGCGAAATTCAATACTTACAAGCAAAATCTAGTTATGAAGCACAACAAAAAGCAGTAAGTCAACTGAAAAGTCAGTTGGAAAAAAGTTCTGTAAGAGCTCCATTTTCAGGAGTGATAGATGACGTGATTTCTGAGCAAGGAAGTGTTGTTTCTCCTGGTCAATCTCAATTAATGCGTATCGTAAATTTAAGAGATATGTATATTGAAACTGACGTGCCAGAAAGTTACATTTCAAGTGTTTCTAAAAACAAAGATGTACTTGTTGAATTTCCCGTTTTAGGAAAAACTATGAATGCAAAAATTCGTCAAACAGGTAACTTCATCAATCCTGCTAATAGAACTTTTAAAATTGAAATTGCTGTTCCAAATAAAGATAGAACTATAAAACCAAATCTTACAGCAAAATTGAAAATCAATGATTATACAAATGAAAATGCCATCTTAATACCACAAGATATTATTTCAGAAAATGCAAATGGCGAACAATACATCTATGTTGTAAAAGACAAAAATGAAAAATATGCAATTGCAGATCAAGTAATCATTGAAACTGGAAAAACACAAGGAGATGTAATTGAAGTATTAAAAGGTCTAGAAAATGACGTTGAGATTATTCAAGAAGGTGCAAGAAGTGTAAGAAATCAGCAAGAGGTTGAAATCTCGAACAAATAAATTATCAAAATGACAAAACAACAAAAAAAATTAGATAAAGAATTTGGGTTATCATCTTGGGCAATTGCTAATAAAACTACTATTTATGTAGTTATTGCTTTAATTTTATTTTTAGGAGGTTCTGCATATTATAGTATGCCTAGAGAAAATTTTCCTGAGATAAGAGAAACTAAAATTTATATAAGCTCTGTATTTCCTGGAAATACTGCTGAAGATATTGAAAAATTAATTACCGACCCTCTTGAGGATAAGTTAAAAACTTTAAGTAATGTTGTAGAAATCACCTCAACTTCACAAGAAGATTACTCTATGGTAGTTGTGGAGTTTAATGAAAGCATCACAGTAGATCAAGCAAAACAAAAGGTAAAAGACGAAATAGATTCTGAAACTTCTGGTGAAGATTGGCCAACTTTTAACAATGCGAAAGTTGAACCAAATGTATTCGAATTGAGTATGTCTGAGGAAGTTCCAATTTTAAATATCAATATTTCTGGAGATTATCCTGTAGATAAATTAAAAGAATTTAGCGAGTATTTACAAGATGAAATTGAAGACTTATCAGAAATTAAAAAAGTAGACATTCGTGGCGCTCAAGATAAAGAGGTTGAAGTCGCTGTTGATATTTATAAGATGATGGCTGCCCAAGTCAGCTTTAATGATATTATTGGGGCAATAGGGAATGAAAATATGACGATGTCTGCAGGAAATTTAATCGCAAGTGGACAGAGACGAACTATAAGAATTGTAGGTGAGATTGAAAAACCTTCAGTATTAAATGGTATCGTTGTTAAATCTGAAGATAATAGCCCTATTTATTTAAAAGATATAGCGTCTGTTACGTTTAAAGATAAGGATAAAACAACCTATGCGAGAGAATTCGGAGAGCAAGTAGTAATGCTTGACGTTAAGAAACGTTCTGGTGAAAATATGGTTGAGGCTGCACGAAAGATTGAAGTGATTGTAAAAGAGGCTAAGTCAACTATTTTTCCTCCAAACTTAAAAGTAACCATTGCCAATGATCAATCTTCTAAAACTATAGGTCAAGTAGATGATCTAGTAAACAATATCTTATTTGGGATTATACTAGTCGTAACTGTATTAATGTTCTTCCTTGGGTTTAAAAACGCACTATTTGTAGGTTTTGCAATTCCAATGTCGATGTTTATGTCATTGATGATTTTAAGTATGCTAGGCTACACTATGAATACGATGATTCTCTTCGGATTGATTATGGGTCTAGGAATGCTTGTAGATAATGGGATTGTAGTTGTAGAGAACGTCTATCGATTGATGGATGAAGAAGGTCTGAATCGTGTTGACGCAGCAAAAAAAGGAATTAGTGAAATTGCCTTTCCTATTATTATTTCAACAGCGACAACAGTTGCTGCATTTATTCCTTTAGGTCTTTGGCCTGGAGTTATGGGTCAGTTTATGGTCTATTTCCCTATTACACTTTCAGTAGTTTTAGGTTCGTCATTATTTGTCGCAATCTTCTTTAACTCCGTATTGGTCTCACAATTTATGACGGTAGAAGATAAAGATATGCCCATAAAACGTATCATTATTATTTCTTCTATTGTTGCGCTAATTGGTTTATTTATCTTTATTGTTGGAGGTGCATATAGAGGATTAGGAAGTGTCATGATATTTACTGCTATCATGCTTTGGGTATATCGTTTTGTACTCCGAAAAATGGCAAACTATTTCCAGACTAAAGTATTAACCCGTCTCGAAAACTGGTATGAAAGGCAATTGAAAAGCGCACTTACTGGAATACGCCCGTATATATTAACTACCGGTACATTTTTATTATTAATCGCTGCATTTATGGCTTTTGGGGCTTCATTGAGCACTCAACGAACAAAGGTAGAATTTTTTCCAGATAACAAGCCAAATCAGATTATTGTATATATAGAATATCCACAAGGAACAGATATTGAAAAAACAAATAGTATTACCAAGGAGATAGAAGAAAAAGTCTATTCTGTACTTAATGAAAGTACGTATATGGATGATGATTATAATTTTTTAGTTGAAAGTGTTGTATCTCAAGTAGGTGAAGGTGCAGGGAACCCACAAACAGATGGAGGTTCTGCAGCAGAAATGCCTCATAAGGGAAAAATTACTGCATCCATGCGTGAATATAAATATAGACGTGGAGAAGACAGTGAAATCCTACGACAAAAAGTACAAAAAGCATTGGTTGGAATTTATCCTGGAGTTTTAATTTCGGTTGAAAAAGATTTAAACGGACCGCCAGCAGGTTCTCCCATTAATATAGAAATTGAAGGAGAGGATTATGCTGAATTAATTACAACTGCTGAAAAAATGCGGGAATTTATCAATACCAAAAATATTGCTGGAATTGATGAATTAAAAATTGATGTCAATAAAGATAAGCCATCAATGAAAGTCGTTGTAGATAGAGAAAAAGCAGGAGAACTAGGTGTGTCTACAGGTCAAGTAGGACAACAATTGCGTAATTCAATTTTTGGAGCCAAAGCTGGTGTTTATAAAGAAGATGGTGAGGATTATGATATTTATGTTCGCTTTAATAAAGCGAATAGGTATAATACCAGTGCCCTTTTTAATCAAAAAATGACTTTTAGAGATCAAGCAAGTGGTAAAGTTAAAAGCATTCCAGTTTCTGCCGTAGCTACACATACAAATAATTCAGGTTTTAGTGCCATAAAACATAAAAAAGTAAAACGAGTAGTAACAGTTTATTCTGCTCTTTCCCCTGGATTTACTGATGCTGGAGCAATTGTTGCACAGATTCAAAATGAAATGCAAAATTTTAAATCACTACCAAAAGGTGTCAAAATAGATTTCACAGGTCAGATTGAAGAACAGAACAAACAAATGGTATTTTTAATGGGTGCTTTTTTTACGGGTCTTGGATTGATCTTTTTAATTTTGATTCTTCAATTTAATTCAATTTCAAAACCAGCTATCATTATGATAGCAATTTTCTTGAGTTTGATTGGAGTCTTTGGAGGTATCGTAATTTCAGGAAGTGCATTTGTAATTATGATGACGATGATGGGAATTATTTCGCTAGCAGGGATTGTGGTAAATAATGGTGTAGTCTTGTTAGATTATGCACAACTATTAATTGACAGAAAGAAGGTCGAAAAAGGGTTGGATGAAGTCACCTATTTAGAAGCGCAAGATTTATTTGAAACTATTGTTGAGGCAGGTAGAGCACGATTACGCCCTGTGATATTAACTGCTATAACAACTATACTCGGTTTGATACCATTGGCAATAGGATTGAATATTAATTTCTTTACCTTGTTTAGTGAGTTTGACGCTCATATTTATTTTGGAGGAGATAATGTTATTTTCTGGGGACCATTGGCTTGGACAGTTATTTACGGTTTAATTGTCGCAACCTTCTTAACGCTTATTATTGTTCCTATTCTTTTCTTCTTAGTAACTAAATTTAAAATGTGGTTAAAAAGAAAAGTCGCACCTAGAACTGTTATTAACTAATTGATTATTTAAAATATCAATCGTTTTTGAAATCCGATGTCTTTGACTTCGGATTTTTTTTGATGTTATAAAAAAGTATCTTGCGACTATGAATTCTCAAAAATCATATACATTAGAAGAAGCCAAACGTGCACTTGAACGTTACTGTGTATATCAAGATCGGTGTCATAAAGAAGTGATAAGTAAACTCTATGATTGCAATATGATTCCTGAAACTCATGATATTATTATTGTTCATTTAATTCAACATGACTTTTTAAATGAAGAACGATTTTCAAAAAGTTTTGCTAGAGGAAAATTCAGAATAAAAAAATGGGGAAAAGTGAGAATTGTGAGAGAATTAAAATTTCGAAATATCTCGGCTTATAATGTAAAGACTGCATTGAAAGAGATTGAAGAAAGTGATTATTTCAATACATTTAACACCCTTGCTCTGAAAAAATTTGATACTATTACAGAATCAAACCCTTATAAAAAGAAAAAGAAATTGGCAGATTATTTACTCTATCGAGGTTGGGAATCAAACTTGGTCTATGAAAAAGTGAATGAGCTTATAAAATAAAAAAAGCGTCCAATTTCTTGGACGCTTTTTTTATTTTATAATGTGTTTATTACCAAATTCTAACTCTATCTTCTGGTGCTAAATACATATTATCGCCTTCTTTAATGTCAAATGCTGTATAAAAAGCATCTACATTTTGTAATGGCATTACTGCTCTATACATTCCTGGTGCGTGTGTATTCGTTTTAATTAAGTTTTTCAATGCATCATCTCTCATCTTAGTTCTCCAAACAGTTGACCAAGACATGAAGAAGCGTTGCTCTGGTGTAAACCCATCAATTGGCTCAGTAGCTCCACTTTCTTTTAAGGCTATTTGAAGCCCATCATAAGCAGCACTAACCCCACCTAAATCTCCAATATTTTCTCCTAAAGTAAACTTACCGTTTAACTTAACATTAGGTAATGCTTCAACAGCGCTATATTGATCTTCAAGTTGTTTTCCTAAAGTAGTAAATTTCGCTAAATCATCTTCTGTCCACCAATTGTTTAAGTTTCCATCTCCATCATAACGAGATCCTGAATCATCAAAACAATGTGAAATTTCATGACCAATTACAGCACCTATTCCACCATAATTTACAGCGTCATCTGCTTGATAGTTATAGAAAGGAGGTTGTAAGATTGCCGCTGGAAATACAATTTCATTATAAGGAGGCATAAAGTAAGCATTTACTACTTGAGGAGCCATCATCCACTCACTCTTGTCTACTTCTTTTCCTAATTTTGCCCAATCTTCTTTAAAACTCCATTTCTTTAAGTTCAATGTATTATCAAAATAAGAACCCCCATCTTTTACACTTGTAGATGCTAATGCTGAATAATCTTTCCATACATCAGGATATGCTATTTTCACATTCATTTTTCTCAATTTCTCAATCGCTTTCTCCTTTGTTTCAGGAGCCATCCAGTCTATGTTGTTAATTCTATTTTCAAAAGCTAGCATTACATTTTTAATCATTTTATCTGCTTTTGCTTTTGCTTCTGGCGGAAACTTAGCCTCTACATATAACTTTCCTAATGCTTCTCCAATGTTTCCGTTTAAAGTACCTAAAGCTCTTTCTTCACGATCTCTCATGACTTTAGCTCCTCTTAAATCTCTACTATAAAATTCCCAGTTTGCTTTCTCAATATCTGTTGATAAATAACCTGCATTTACATCAATCACAGACCAACGCAAATAGTTTTTCCAATCATCAACATTGTTCTCTTTTAATAGCGTTTCTAAAGCTGTAAAATATCCAGGATCAGTAACGATTACTGTATCTAAACTTTTTGCTCCAATACCATCAAAGTATGCTCTCCAATCTATTGACGGAGTCATCTTATTTAAGTCTACTATAGACTTTGGATTAAAACGCTTACGAGCATCTCTCCTATCTTCTTTGGTCATTCTTGGTGCAGCCATACGCGTTTCAAAAGCTAAAACTTTATCTGCATTTGCTTTCGCTTCTTCTTCCGTATCTCCTATAACCTGTAACATACGAGCAACATGTACACGATATTTTTCTCTTTTTACTTTCGTATCTTCATCTGTATCTACGTAATAATCTCTAGATAATCCAAGCGTTCCTCCACCTAAATATCCAGCATTGATATTACTGTTTTTTGGATGAGAACCGACTCCTGCACCAAAGAAACCGATACCTCCATAGGGCTCCATTTCAATTAATAATTTTTGTAAATCGTCAATATTTTTTACAGCATCTACTTTTGCTAAATAAGGCATTAAAGGATCAATTCCTTGCTTATCTCTAGTTACAGTATCCATGATTGATTCAAAAAGATTTACTGCTTTTTGTTGATCTGTCATCGTCTTCACATTTGCAGCATCTTTTAAAATAGATTCTCCATTTGCTATTGCTTCTTTTAAAATTGCCAATGCATCTGCATCAGTTGTTTTACGTAACTCATTAAAACTTCCCCAACTTGTTCTGTCAGATGGGATTTCAGTATTTTCTAACCAACTTCCATTTACATACTTAAAGAAATCTTCTCCTGGTTTTACGTTAGGATCCATTTTTGTTAAATCGATTCCTGGAAATTTTGGTGTTTCCACCTCTTTTTTACAAGAATTTAAAGTGACACCTACAGAAACTGCGATTGTGAGCAATCCTGCTTTGATATAGTTTGTTTTCATTTATAAATAAATTTGGTTTTTGGTTTGCTAATTTAGTTTAATTCTCTGTTAATTAAAATATTCACTCTTTTTATTAATATTTATTTAAGATTTTTTATTTAAACTCTCTTTTTTCAATAACGGAAGCCCTATTCTACTCCTTTTTTGAGACTTCTTTTTAATTGGCTCTTTAACAACCTTTACTTTTTTTGATGTGCTAATCTCTAAGAATTCTGTTTTTTCTGAAGTTATTTCTAGTTCTTCTTCATATTGCTCAATCTTATAAATAACATTGATCTTTTCATTAATTGCAGAAAATGCATTTAAAATACTCGTGACTTCATTCATTACTTCATCATCAGAAATTTTATTGATTGTAGACATATCATCCAATCTTAAAGCATGATTGGAGAGTACATTAAATCTAATTTTAATGTCTGGCCTATCTAGTTTTTTAATCTTTATAGAGTCAGAAGCATTTTTAACTAGGTCTGCCAATTCTCTTGCATTTTGTAACGCTTGACTCTTAGTAACACTATAATATCCATTTATTTTAGATTGTACCATTTGATAGGTCATCCAAACATCTGTTTCTTGTTTTGATTTTGTAGATAATGTGATTCCAATACTACTAATCGTTGCATCTTCATCTTGAGCAACTTCTAAAGCACCTTCAGTTTCATCAACACCATTAGTTTCTGGCTTACATGAAGTCAGTAAAACAGTTATTAACAATATATACAGGATATGTCTATTCATCATTTTTTTGAAGATTGTAAAAATAGCGATTATTCTACTCTTTCT
This sequence comes from uncultured Lutibacter sp., assembly GCA_963933045.1. Classification (GTDB taxonomy): domain Bacteria; phylum Bacteroidota; class Bacteroidia; order Flavobacteriales; family Flavobacteriaceae; genus Urechidicola. Next base: position 11,451 of record CAWVTS010000050.1, read on the forward strand.
AAAAATTTTAACAATTGATTGTCTATTTTTGTATGATACACTTAAATGTATTTTCTATGCTTGTTGATTTTGAGAAACTCCCTGACACTTCAAAAATTTGGATTTACCAATCTAGCAGAAAATTTTATCCTGAAGAAATAGCAGAAATAACACAGAAAACTGAAGGCTTTTTGAACTCTTGGAAAGATGAAGGCAACCCAATAATTGCATCCTATAAAATATTTTACGACCGGTTTCTAATTTTTGTAGTAGATCAAACTTTAGAAGCACTTTCTGTTGCAGCAATTGATGATTCTGTCGGTTTTATTTTCACGCTACAAAATACTTATGAAGTAGAACTGTTAGACAAACTCAATGTATCTTTTAAACAAGGTGAATTTGTGCAATATAAAGACTTAAAAGAATTTCAAAAACTAGTTAAAAAGAAAGCTGTTTCAGAGAAAACCATTGTTTTTAATAATTTGATAAATACCAAAGAAGAACTGGAAAACAATTGGGAAATTCCTATTACTGAAAGTTGGCACAATCGATTTTTATAATTTATTTGGCATCATTAGTTTTCAGAACGAATCAAAGATAAAGTTCTATTGTCAAGCTTTGTTTCACCAGTATTAACCTTCCAGTGTACTTCAATAGATTCACCTAAGGTTATATTAGTGGCCATCGCTTGTAGAGATACCATTGAACTCTCCGAATTAATTGTTTTACGAGAATTTACGACTTCAACCCCATTTTGATAAATACTGTAAGTAGTATAAGTAACAGAGTTAGCCCCTATTGTACCCGCAGGATATTGCTCCCCAAAATGTGTCCCTGCAATGGCCAGAGCTCCTGATGCAGTAGCGACATCTCCTGTTATTATAGAAGTTACAGCATCTGAAACCGCACCACCAGAAGTAAACATTACAAGTGATGAAAGCACTCCTAAGTCAATAATAGAATCACCCGATGGTGCTGTAAGAATACAGCCTGACACTATACTTAATCCTCCTGCCTTTGTAAACATCCTTCCCTCAAGGTTTGTACTGTCTCCCAACGAAATCGCTCCGCCAGAAGAAACCAAGGCTCCTTTCATTGTTGTATTAGCTGCTGTAGATAAAGCCACTTCAGACACCCAAAATATATTGCTGGAATTTGCTCCATTGATTAAGTCTACAGTTGAGCCAACTCCTGTACTAAATGTGCCGGTACTTCTGATAACAAACATAGAATTTGAGTCTCCACCACCGTCTAATGTAAGTGTTCCAGTAATCGATGATACTCCAGTCACGTCATAGACACCAGGGCCCAAGGTCTCCCCATTACCAAAAACGGGAGGGTGAGTTATGCTAGTGGCCGTTATAGCCATTAAGTCTTCGTATAAACTTTCCATATCAACAACACTTTGGCTTGAACTAAATGGTGTTGTAATCTGGGCATTAAATAAAACTAAATAGGTCCCCGTTTGAGGAGACATTGTCATCCCTGACACCAACAAATTACTAGTGGATGTGGTGCTAATATTATCGCTTTCAGTAACAGACCCTTCTTGTGATTTAATACCAATCCAATTTGGGACCAAAGAAGTTCCAATATTTAATTGACCATCACTCAATGTTGTATTGTAAATCATTAAACCTGTCGCTGGGAGTGTAATATTATCTCTTTCTGTGGTCGTTAATCGTGGCATTAAAAGCCCCTTATTGTTGGAAGAAATATCCAGCATGGAAGAAACATCAGGTGTTGTTGTTCCTATACCAACCTGAGCATAAAGATTACTTGAAATCAATAGAACAAACTGTATTAAGAAATATTTTAAAATAATTTTCATGAGGTCTTTTTTAATACAATTAAGTATGTATAGTATATAAATTAAATATAGAGGGGGGATATCTAAAAAATAAACCTAGTGATGTGTTTGACGCAATATACTACAAAAATTCAAGGCAAAAAATCAACAAGTACAAATTCATTTTGATTGGGAGTTCATAATTTCTAATTAAAACAAAAGCCTTGCTGTCAAAGTTAACTATTATTATGAATACAGCACTATTATGCTTTATAAATCTTATAGATAAACACTTATAGGCTTCTCGATAAAAGAGTAAATAAATAACATAGACAAAACCCTTTCAATTTTACTTATAGAATCCGACAAAAAAAGTAGTGACACTAATACATTCAAAGCTTCTGAAATAACAGCAACACTTTAAGAAGCAAATCTGTGTGAGAAACTTGGGAATAGAAAACTAGACAATGTGTGGTTTTTAATTCATCGTGATTCACTCTTTTTTATAGATATGGAAGATCAAGTAATCAATTAAGACACTACAGAAATACTATATATAGATTCATCAGTAACTTTGATCTAAAGACATATTGAAATTCTTTAAAATACCGAATTTATTAGTTTAAAATTCAAGGTGACTAATATCCCGAACGAATCAACGATAAGGTTCTATTCTCAAGCTTCGCTTCTCCAGTATTAACTTTCCACATTACTTCAATGGCTTCACCTGCGTTTAGAGTAGTAACCATTGCCTGGAGAGAGACCATTGAATTCTCAGAACTAATTGTTCTACTAGAATTTATTACTTCAATTCCATTTTGATAAATACTGTAAGTAGCAGTTATATTACTCGATATTGTGCCAGCAGGATATTGTTCTCCAATATGTGTACCTAGGATTGTCAAAGCTCCTAATGCAGTACCCACATCTCCAGTGATCGAAGTGGGTGCGGTATCTGAAACTGCACCACTAGAACTAAACATCACAAGTGAGGAAAGAACCCCTAAATCAATCGGAGAGTCACCTGGTGGAACGTTAAGAATGCTATTCGCACCTATACTTAATGCTCCTGCCTTTGAAAACAACCTTCCTTCAAGGTCTGTACCTGCTCCCAATGCAATCGCTCCGGCAGGAGAAACCAAGGTTCCTTTCATTATTGATCCAGCACCCGTAGATAATGTTGTTTCAGACATCCAGAATATATTTCTAGAGTTTGCTCCATTAGTCAAAACTACATTTGTGGTAGTTGCTCCCGTAGTAAATGTACCAGCACTTCTGATAATAAAGACAGAATCTGGGTTTCCACCACCATCTAATGTAAGTGTTCCAGCAATAGATGTTGCTCCAGCAACGTCATAGACACCTGGAAGCAAAACCTCTCCATCACCAAATATAAGACCGTGAGAAGTGCCGCCTGGCATAGCGGTTAAAGTTTGGTATATCCTGTCGAGATCAATAACACCTTGATCTGAGCTAAATGGTGTCCTAATCTGGGCAATAAACAAAGCAATGTAAGTACTCGGAGTAGGTGACACCGTCATACCTGGCACTAACAAATCACTAGTAGATACGGTACTAACATCATCGCCTTCAGTA
>CAWVTS010000051.1:0-14706 GCA_963933045.1 uncultured Lutibacter sp.
TTTTTAGCTTCTTCTATCATTTTTTTAATGATATGATCAATTCCAGCAACTCCGACCATCACGGAAGCAGCCATACATCTTTGCCCTGCACAACCAGACATAGAAGCAACAACATTTGAGGCCGTCATTTCTGGATTTGCATCTGGCAATACTATTAAATGATTCTTTGCTCCTCCAAGTGCAACACAACGTTTTAAAGTAGAAGTTGCTCTTTTATAAACAATTTTTGCTACTGCAGTAGAACCAACAAAAGAAACAGCTTCAATATTTGGATGATCACAAATAGCCTCGACTACTTCTTTACCTCCATTAACAATATTAAAGACTCCATCTGGGAGACCAGCCTCCTTAAGTAGTTCAGCCATGCGTACAGTACTTAGCGGCACAAGTTCTGATGGCTTCATTACCATAGTATTTCCTAAAACTAAAGCGTTTGGAAGCGTCCAATGTGGAACCATATTAGGAAAATTAAAAGGTGTAATTGAAGCTACAACACCAAGTGGCTTGCGCTCAATCCTACATTCAACTCCTTTACTTACTTCTTGCACTTCGTTAACAACAATTTGAGGTAATGAAACTGCAAACTCACATAATTCCATACTCTTTAGTACTTCTGCTTTTGCTTCACTGTATATTTTTCCATTTTCTAAAACAACCAAGTTTGTAAGTTCTTCGATATTCTCTTCTAATAAAGATCGGTATTTGAAAAAGATTTGCACACGTTCTTTTAAAGTCATTCCAGACCAAGCAGGGAATGCTTTTTTGGCAGCTTGTACTGCTGCATCAACATCTTGTGTTGTTGACATTGGAATTGAAGAAATCTTATTACCATCTGCTGGATTATAAACATCCATAGCGTTCTGGCCATTTCGTTCAAACTTGCCATTTATATAATTTTTTACTTCTTTATATTTAGTTTTCAGCTCCATAAAGTATCATTTTCAAAGTTTTACAAACACTAAATATAGGGAATTTAACTCAAAGTTTTAATTAACCTGAATTCGAATATGAATAACCTGATAGAATTAAAAGTTTTGTCTTTATCTTTGTCAAATATTAAAACAATAAATATGATAGAAAAAGATATAGAATTTATGACAAGAGCCATTAATTTGGCAAGAGAAGGAATGAATTCAAATGCTGGAGGTCCTTTTGGTGCTGTAGTTGTAAAAGATGGTGAGATCATTGCTGAAGGGTTTAACAGAGTTACTTCAACAAACGATCCAACTGCACATGCTGAAGTTGTTGCAATAAGAAGAGCCTGTGAAAAACTAGGAACCTTCCAACTAGACGATTGTATAGTATATACATCATGTGAGCCATGTCCTATGTGTCTTGGAGCAATTTATTGGGCAAGACCAAAAGCTGTTTTTTATGGTTGCGATAAAGTTGATGCTGCTAAAATTGATTTTGATGACCAATTCATCTACGAAGAATTAGATAAAGAAATGGGTGACAGACAAGTTAAGTTTGTCCAAATTCTACAAAATAAGGCTGTTGAGGTCTTTAATGAATGGGATACTAAAGTAAACAAAACGGAATATTAATTTAGTTTATTTTTTAATTGAATGATTTGTGCAGCAATACTAATGGCAATTTCATCAGGTGTTTGACTATAAATTGAAAGTCCAATAGGAGCGTGAATTCTATCTAATTCCTTTTGTAGAAAGCCTTCTTTCAAAAGTACTTCATACATTGTTTTCAATTTAGCCTTACTTCCAAGAACACCTATAAATTTATAATTATTTCTAATAATTTTACTGAGAACCAACTTGTCGTCTGTATATGTATTAGTCATAATAGCGACATAACTTGTAGCGCCTTCTTTGATGTTATTTTCAACTAAATCATATGAAATCAATTCTTTTTTATGGGCATAATTATTCCCTTCAAATGTGTTCAAATGACTCCTATCATCTAGCACAACAATATAAAATCCGAGAGAACGAAATAACTTAGAAGTCGCCAATCCTACATGTCCTCCACCGACAATATATAGTGTTTCCTTAAAACCTATTTGCTCTTTATAACACCATTCCTCAGCAGATTTTATTTGATATTGAAATTTACTTTCTGCCATTTTTTGAGAAAGGTGAAAAGAAGTTGGCGATAGACTTAAAGTCCCGTTTGAATTGTTTTCGACACATTCAATAATACCTTCAACTACTGAAATGAAGGTAGAATTTAAAGGGTGAAAAACAACTGTTTGCTCTCCAGAACATATCATTCCAGAACCTTCTTTTATCTTTCCTTTATGAACTTGCCGTTTGAAAAATATTGGCGGATTGGTTTGTTTTAGTAATTCTTTTACTTCTTCTACCAATGAAAACTCCATCACTCCTCCACCTATAGAGCCGAAAATAAATTCATCTTCAGCGACAAGCATTTTAAAACCTTGCCGTCCAGGAGAACTTCCGAAATTTTCAATAACCGTTAAAACATATACTTGTTGATTGTCTTGAAGTTTGTTTAAAAGGTGTTTCCAGAATTTCATAGTAAACTATTACAATTTAGCGCGTCTATCTTTCAGAATTTTCGCAAAAGATCGCGTTCTTATTTCATCCAATGTCAATCCTGTTTCTAACACTTCATCAAGTGAAATTGCACCACTATTCAATGCTTTTAAGAAATAGTTTAACAATCCTTGACCTGTAGCAGCATCATCAAATGTATCACCAATCAACGTCGCTTGTGCAGCCTTCTCAACAAAAGTTTTCAATCGAAGTACAGCATCGTCATAACTTTCTAAAAAGAAAGCATAAACTGCCGTATAACGCATCGGTAATTGTGCTGGATTTAAATCCCAACCTTGATATAATCCTTTATAAAGTGAATGACGAATATGGTCATATCCTTTCAACCAAGAACGGTGAACAACTTCTTTATTTTCTTGTTCCTGCGCGTCGGTTAATTCCCCTCTATGAGGACCAATAGGCATTGTATTCGTTGCACCATCAGACAACCAAACACCTGTATGAGCCAATGCAACTTTAGTCATATAATGTGCGAAATCACATACGTCATGATCCATTTCTTGATATCGTGCCGTAATATTGTTGGATGCTGTATAATCGTAGGTTCCAAAATGCGTTGCAATACAACGTCCTTTACTTACAGTTATAAAATTACGCAAGGGATTCACACCATTTTCTGCAAGAATTGATTGTGTTGTCTCAACCATCATTTCCATCTTCAAAGTTCCATTTTCAAGACCAAACACTTTTTCTATTTCTTCAAAAAAAGATACCAACGCAATAATCTGTTCTGGAATAGTAACTTTAGGTAACATCACCACAAAATTGTCTGGCAATTTTCCATTTGATTCCGTCAATAGAGTTGTTAAAAATAAATCCAAAGTTCGCAATCCTCTATCTTTCAATTCTTCTGTAAACGGTTTTATTCTAATCCCAATAAATGGAGAAAGTGTTCCGTCTTCAATTCCTTTGGCAACTTGAGTTGCAGCAATAACTGCGGTTTCATCTTCCTCTTTGTCTGTTCTATTCCCGAATCCGTCTTCAAAATCTATTCTAAAATCTTCAACACCTTCTGTTTCTAATTTGGTAATAACCTTTTGATAGATATTATAAGAAAAACCTGCGTAATGCTTTTTTAATTCTCCATGAGAAAGGCTTGACAATTCTTTAGAAAGTTCTTCTTGTTCTTTTGGGTTAGAAGGTAGTTTCTCACTTCCTCTTAATCGAAATGCTTGTCCAAACTCAACAAAATTTGGTGCGTAATGCAATAAAGATTTTAAAGCAACTTTTCCCAATACATCCGTAGTATTAGACTTGAAAAGATTTGCTCCACCATATACGGTATGTATTGGTTGTCTATCTTCTCTATCACCTATGTAAATTTTATTAAAAGCTTGATTAGCCAATTTTAAACTATTAAAAATGGCTGCTTTTTTATCTGTTGTAATACTTAAATTCATACTATTTTATTTTCTAACTTCCTTTATATGTTGAGTATCCATAAGGATTTATCAACAATGGAATATGATAATGCGTATTATCTGTTACTGTAAATTGAATTGAAACTTCAGGGTAAAATCCTTTTTGACCATGACTTTCATAATAATCATTGGTATTAAAAGTCATTGTATATGTGTTTGGTTCTAATAATTTTCCTGGAGGGAGCACATCAGAAATTCGTCCGTCATCATTAGTCAATCCAACGCTTATTGGATTCCATTCATTATTTTTCAATCCTTTCAATGTGATGAGCATTTTATTGGCAGGAATTCCTATTGATGTATCCAATGCATGTGTGGTAATATGACTACTCATATCTGCATTTTGACTCAACCCTTCAATCAATTTAACCAATCGAATCACTGTAATTTTATGTTGTTCGTTCATCGCCACATGAATCTCATCTTCTTTGGTATGCGCCAATCTTGCTTTGGCAATTGCCAACATTTCATGAGCAGATTTTCCACTGGCACTCACTATAAATATATAACCAAATTTTTCTTCATAGTCTTGATTAACTTTTGCTAATTCTTCAATCGTTTTCATACTTGCATCGCCAACTTTCGACTGTTCATTTCCTGCCCATTCTTTGGTTTTAGCAAATTTCACTTTCAAACTTTCAATATTCCCAATCTTTGGATGACCCGTAAACGCCTCTAAAAAATCTTTTTTAGAACATTCATTATACCAAATATCTGCAGCCTTAGAAATTACATCTTGATGATCCTTAAATGGACGACTTCCTGCCATTTTTAAAACCCAAGTTGATGATACACAGCATTTTTCCATATTTGATGCTGCTTCTGATTCTGAAAGTGAATTTAACTGTTCTAAAGTTATCATATTTTTATTTTTGTGCGCCTTGACTAATCCAACAATTAATCATATCGCGTTCTTCTTGAGTCATTCCAGTTTGATTGTTATTAAACGGCATATTCTTACTGACCACAACTCGTTGAAATATCTTATCTCTTAAATTATAAATTTGCTCTGGAGTATCGTACTTCAAACCATTTGGCGCTACCTTCCAAACATTATCTGTAGGCGTCGCAGAGTGACACTCAATACATCGTGTCGTTATTATTGCGTTTACTTGTTCAAAAGAAACCGATTCTTTACAATCCTCATATTTAGGCATTTCTGGTGCCGTAATAAAGGCAATTGCCAATAAAAGAACTACTGAAATTGGAAAGACCCAAACAGCCAATTCTCCTTTTTCACGCAAATTTAAATAATGCTTTACTCCTACTGTTCCCAAAGTTATTCCAAGCAAAATCAACCATTGGTGTGTATTTCCAAATGTACTTGGAAAGTGATTACTTATCATAACAAATAATACTGGTAGCGTAAAATAGTTATTGGTATACGATCGTACTTGCGCAGCTTTCCCATCTTCTGGGTTTGGCATTAATCCTTTTTTCGCAGCAGCAACCATTCTTTTTTGTCCAGGAATAATGACAAAAAATACATTCGCAGCCATAAAGGTTCCTAATAATGCTCCGAAATGAATAAATGCTGCTCTTCCTGAGAAGACCTGTGCGTAAAACCATGCGAAAAACACCAATAGCAAGGTAATTGAAATCGTAAAAACCCATTGGTTTTTAGATAATTTTTTACAAATCAAATCATAGATAATCCAACCTACAATCAATGACCCTATACTTATTGCAATCGCATTCATTGGTTTTAAATCCATCACTTCTGGATCGATCATATATGAACTTGCATTGAAATAATAAACAATTGCAAGTAAACAAAAACCCGAAAGCCATGTGAAATAGGCTTCATATTTAAACCAATGTAAATGTTTTGGAATCTCTTTTGGTGCTAATTTATATTTCTCTACATGGTAAAAACCTCCACCATGAACTGCCCATAAATTTCCGGCCAATTCATCTCGTACATCTTTTGTCCTGTTTAATGCGTTTTCTAAAAAAACAAAATAAAACGACGCTCCAATCCAAGCAATACCAAATGTTATATGGATCAATCGAACTGTTAAATTCAGCCATTCTAAAAAATGACTTTCATAAAAAGTTCCTTTTAAAAACATATAAAGAATCAAAATACTTCCGATAGATGCCAATACAATAAGTGCGTACAGCCAGTTCTGAATAGTCTGTAATCCTTCTACTTTCTCATCATTATCTTCGGCAGCATATTGTTTCAATAAATGATGTACTTTATAAGTAGCAACAACAATCATTGTAAAGAATAATAGCCATATGAAAAGTACTAAAATTTCTGTCATTCAGTTTATTTTATAGTTCCTAAAACACGTAATCTACTGATTCCTCCGTCAGGATATATTTTAAGTTTGATATGTGATATTGGTGTTGCATTTTTCTGAACTTCAACATCATAATGATGCTCATTATCCGCACTCAATTTTTGTTGTGGCAATAATTCACTCCAAGTAACATTTTCACTCAACACATCATCATCATTACCACTATAACAAGCGTCAATTGCGCAAGAGTCAGGATAATTTCCTTTAAAATGTTTCGTGTCGACAATAATTTTATGAACCATTCCTGAATGCCCTAATTTTAAAATTACATAATCAACATTATTTGGGGTTCTATTGCGTTTGGTCTCCCATCCATCTCCCATGTTTTTTCCTAATGTTGGAGAAATTAAATTATCCATCACACTAAAAAACATATCATTACAATGCAATGCTTTTCCACAATTATTAACCAATGCTAAATCGATAATTTCATCTGATTTTACCAAGTTCCATTCCTTAAACACCTCTCCAAAAACTCTAAAACGAGCAACGCCTCCATCAGGATAGATATGCAATCTTACATGTGTATATACTGTATCTGAATTTATTTCAAAAAAATGTTCACTTCCTGGATCCAAAGGAGACTTTGGTAAAACTTCTTCCCAATCCAACTCATCAGCATTTGACCAATCAGAAATATCTTCACTCATGTTTATCGCCTCAACAGAAGCAAAAGGTGGGTGATTTCCTAAAAAGTGGTTCGTATCAATATCAAATCCTTTTATAATTCCATGTGCTCCTAATTTTAGAATTGCCCAATCATGACCTAAAGTTCGTTTACGTCTGGATTCCCATCCATCCATCCATTTTCCATGATCGGTATATTTATCTTCAATAAAAATACCACGCCCTTCTTTGATCAAATTTTCTTTTTCTGCAAAAAAATCATCCGTACTATAGAGAACTTCTCCTCCTATTTTTTCGGATACTAAATCCGTATATTTTTGTAATTTTTCTTTCATTAATTATTTTTTAAAAGTAATTTCCCTTCATTCAGCTTTTTCAATTCCGAATTTTCAACAACTTGAACTCCATTAACAAATGTATGAATTACTTTGCCAAATAGAATCTCTTTCATATATGGAGTTGCTTTATGCTTATGCTCAATGCTCTCTCTTGTAATTTTAAGTTCTTCCGAATCATCCCAAACAGTAATATCGGCATCATAACCTTCCTTTAGTTTTCCTTTTTCAGTATCTAATCCTAAAAAATTTGCCGGATTTTCAGTTAATAGAGGAATTAATTTCTCTATCGTTAATCCTCTCTTCTTTCCAGAAGAATACAATACAGGAAGGGTAAATTGAACTCCTGAAATTCCTCCCCAAGCCTTGAAAAAATCTCCACTCTCCAATTGCTTTCTTTCTGGAGGTGCTGGAGAATGATCAGATCCTAAAAAATTAAATCCACCGTTTAGCAGATTTTTCCATAATAAATCATTGTTCTTTCTCTCCCGAATTGGTGGAGCACATTTATATATAGGTGATGCGTCAGGGATTTCTTCGGCATTAAAAAATAAATAATGAGGACAGGTTTCAACCGTCAACTTATCTGTAAGAGATTTTCGCTGATTAATTCGCTCAATTCCTTTAGAAGCAGACAAATGCACAATATGTACTTTGACATCAAACTTTTCTTGAATTTCAAGGGCTACATCTATCGCGTTAGTTTCCCAGTGTTGTGGCCTAGAATTTAAATACTCTCGGTAACTTTTCGGATTTACAACGTCAGGTACATTTTCATCCGTCAACTCACAATGTAACAATAAAGGGATGTCATATTTCTTTAATATAGGAGCGATTTTTTCTAAATCTGATTGTGAAACATTTGGAAATTCATCAATTCCTGAATGTGCCAAAAACCCTTTTATTCCAAAAACTCCAGACTTTATTAAAGCCTCTATATCGTCAGCATTTGACGGAATAGTCCCTCCGTAAAACCCACAATTGACATGTAATTTATCTTTAGACGTATTCTGTTTTAAAACGAACGCATCTACAGTAGTTGTTACAGGGCTCGCATTTAAAGGCATTTCAATTAATGTTGTAATTCCTCCTATTGCGGCTGCTCTTGTAGCTGTGTCAAAGCCTTCCCAATCTTCTCTTCCTGGCTCATTGATATGCACATGAGCATCAATAATTCCAGGCATGACAATCCTGTTTTCATAATCTAAAAACGGAATACCATGCAATTTTTTTTTACCATCATATATCTTGAAAATATTTTTGCCTTTAATATGAAGTGTTGCTCCTATTAATTGCTTTTTTACAAAACAACGATTGCTATAGATAAGAAATTCTTCCATAATTACTTCTCATACAATCCCATCAACACTTTTTCTGGTGTAAGTGGAGAATGATATTTTGGTTTATACTTTTTATTAAATGCTTTTACTGCATTCTGAATCGCAAAATAAGTTCCAATTCCATACATCAATGGAGGTTCGCCTACGGCTTTAGATTTTTGAATTGCCATTTCATTTCCATCTGTTTCTAAGGGAATCGTTTCGACAGTTTTGGGAGCAGAAAAAATATCTGGAACTTTATACGTTGACAATGCATTTGACAATAACCGTCCATCATTTCCATATGCAATCTCTTCCATCGTCATCCAACCAATTCCTTGCGCCAATGCACCTTCTACTTGTCCAATATCAATTCCTAAATTCATCGACTTTCCAAAATCATGCACAATTTTTACTGAATCAATTTCATAAACTCCACGTAAACAATCTAAGGTAACAGTCGTAATTGCTGTTCCATATACATGATATGCAAATGGATGTCCTTTCTCTTTAGATTTATCAAAATGTATAATTGGAGTTGCGTAATGAGCGTTTTCCGATAGTGCAACTCGTTCTAACATTGCTTGAGCAATCAGTCCATTCCAAGTTAAATTAGATTTTTCGCCATTTAAAAGAACCCTATTCTCTTCAAACTTAATATTGTTTTCATCAGAAGACAGTATTCTTGAAGCCACTTTTTTCAATCGTTCTACCAAAGAATTACAAGCCATTTCAACGGCTTTTCCGTTTAAATCGGCAGTAGAACTTGCGGCAGATGGAGAAGTATTAGCAACTCGTGTTGTATTGGTAGTTTCTATTTTTACTTTATCGGACGAGATTCCAAGTACATCTTGCGCAACTTGGAGCATCTTCGTATTTACCCCTTGTCCCATTTCAACAGCAGCAGTTGAAACACCTACACTTCCATCTTGATATATATGAACCAACGCTCGTGCATGATTCATCGGTGTATTGGTAAAAGAAATTCCAAAAGTAATTGGCATTAATGAAATTCCCTTTTTATAATGATCATTTTGACTATTGAAATCAGTAACTTCTTGTTCTAATTTTTCAAATTCAAATTTCTCTTTAGCTTCAAACCAAGATTTTTTTGCTTGTACTTCAGTGGCTATTTGTCCGTAAGAAAACTCATCGTTCTCTTCTAATAAATTGGCTTCCTGAATTTCACGTCTATCAATTCCTATTTTATCTGCAGCCTTAGCAATCGCGCTTTCAATGACAAACATTCCTTGTGGACCACCAAAACCACGAAAAGCAGTGTTTGGCGGCAGGTTGGTTTTACAACTATATACTGTTGTTTTTACATTTGGCACAAAATAACTATTGGTTGCATGAAACAAAGTTCGTTCAGCAATTGCTGGCGACAAATCTGCCGCAGCGCCAGAATTTTGTAGAAATTCGGCTTCAAAAGCCTTGATTTTTAGACCTTTATTCAGTCCTATTTTAAAAAATGAAGAATATGGATGACGTTTACCTGTCATTCGTAAATCGTCATGACGATTCAACATATATTTTACAGGTTTGTTCAAATGTTGAACAGCAACTGCAGCCATTACAGCCCAAGGTGTTGCTTGGTCTTCTTTTCCTCCAAAACCTCCACCAAGTCTGATAACATCAACTTCGATTTTGTGCATCGAAACTCCCAATACTTTTGCAGCCGTTTTTTGAACTTGTGTAGGTCCTTGAGTTGAAGAAATAATTTTTATACTTCCATTTTCCTGAGGCACAACATAACAACCTTGTGTTTCAAGATATAAATGCTCTTGTCCGTTAGAAAAAGTTTCTCCTTCAATAACATACTCACAATCTGTAAATGATTCATCAGTATTTCCTAAAACAAAAGAGCGAGGTTCATTAATAAAGCTTCCCTTTTCTTTGGCTTCAATAGCAGTTGTGATAACTGGTAATTCATCTATTTCTATTTCGATTAAGGCTCTTGCCTTTTTTGCGATTGCTTCCGTTTCAGCAACAATAAAAGCAATAGGTTGTCCCCAAAAATGAACTTCATCTTCTGCCCAAAGTGGCTCATCAGGAATAATTCCACCGATCTGATTTTCGCCTAAAACATCTTTATAGGTAAATATTCTTTCAACACCTTCTAATGCTTCTGCTTTGGAATAATCTACCGAAATTATTTTTCCATGCGCTTTTGGAGAATCAAAACACAACCCAATTAAAGCATCTTGCCTGATCATTAAATCATCTACAAAAAGTGATTCGCCACGAACGTGTGTAAAACTGTCTATATTTTTCATTAGGCGATCAATTTTTGAAGTTCAACTTTGGTTGGGAATAACTCGATGAAATGCGCAAAGAATAATTGTTTTGCTAATAATCTTTTATAGTCTGAAGTTCCGCGAACATCACTTATTGGAGAAATTTCTGATTGCAATACCTTTTCTGCCTCTTTAACTGTTTCAGAATTAATTATTTTTCCGATTAAATAGTCATTTGTTTTTGATAAATATTTTGGAATTGCAGCAGCTCCTCCAACAGAGAAATGGGCGTCTTGCACACAGTCATTTTCTAGAGATATTCTTCCAGCAGCATTCACACTTGCTATATCTAGATGTATTCGTTTACTTACTTTTTCAAAATTGAAATGTTCGTTTTCTCTAAGAACAGGAAATGAAATCGATTTTAATATTTCATTCTCTTGTAAATCGTACACTTTATAATTTTGATGAAATTTATGAAATGGAATAGTTCGTTCTGTTTTGTTTTTATGCTGAATTGTCAAAGTTGAATTCAATCCCAAAAAGAAAATAGACATATCACCAATTGGCGAAGCGTTCACAAAATTCCCTCCAAGAGTTCCCATGTTTCTTATCGGTTCAGAAGAAATGAGTTTTAAAAACTGTTTTAGTTTCGGAAAAATCATTCTTAACTCTTTGTTTTCAAGCAATTGTGTAACGGTTGTATTTACTCCAATTGTACAAACATTATCTGCTATTGAAATCCCTTCTAAATCAGTTTCATGTGATATCAAACGAATTTTTTCTTCTGATAATCTATCCGCATAACGAACATATAAATCTGTTCCGTTGGCAACAATTGTTCCTTCTGAGGATAGTTTTGGAATTTTCAAACCTCTTAATTTATCAGGTATTGTTTCAAAATAATTTGGAATAAAACCTTCTTTTATCAGCCATTCTATCTGATGATTATCATCTTTTTGTTGCAATTTGTTTTCAATTTCAAAACCTGCTTTTTCAATAGATTTATATCCAGTACAGCGGCAAATATTTCCGCTGATTGCATCATTACACGTTGTGCCTTTATCATTTTCTAATGCATAACCAGTCATTGAAACGACAAATCCTGGTGTACAAAAACCGCATTGCGTAGCATAATTATCGGTCATGGCTTGTTGAACAATATTGAGTTTTTCGGGCAGATTAATTCCTTCCACAGTCACAATATGTTTACCGATAGCATTTCCCAAAGGCCAAATACATGACGTAATACTTTGATAAGAAACATTGTTTCCCGTTAACTCACCAACTAAAACTGTACAAGCACCACAATCTCCTTCTCGGCAACCTATTTTAGTTCCCTTTAGTCTTTTATTTTCTCGAATAAAATCTAGTAATGTCATACTTGCATTTGCAGAAGTATTTATTATAGTATTGTTAAGTATAAATTGAATCATTTGTAAATAGCAAATTACTAAAAATTTTACAAAGTTTTACCATTCATCAGTATCAGAATTTGAAAACTTTTTTAAAAACTAAATTGATAAAAAATAATGTATTTTTGAATTAAATAAAATTTTCAATGATGATTGAATTATCAACACTAGATTATACATTAATAATCACATTTTTTGCCATTACCCTGTTTATTGGAATATATGTTTCAAAACAATCAGGAAAAAGTTCAGCAGAGTATTTTCTTTCAGGAAAAAATATGCCTTGGTGGTTATTAGGTATTTCTATGGTTGCAACCACATTCTCTACCGATACGCCAAACTTTGTTACAGATATTGTGAGAAAAGATGGTGTTTCTGCAAACTGGATGTGGTGGTCATTTTTAATCACTGGACTTCTTACTGTTTTTGTATATGCTAAGTTATGGAGAAAATCAAATGTGAATACAGATATAGAATTTTATGAATTGCGATACGGAGGAAAACCTGCGCGATTTTTAAGAGCTTTTCGAGCACTCTATTTAGGGTTGTTATTTAATGTATTTGCAATGGCGGGTGTAACACTAGCGGCTATTAAAATTGGAAGTATTATGCTGGGTCTTGAACCTTGGGAAACAATTGTCTACGCTGGTACGGTAACTGTTATTTTTAGTGCTTTAGGTGGATTTAAAGGTGTTGTTTATACCGATTTTATTTTATTTTTCACTGCTATGGCAGGTGCAATTGGAGCTGCTTATTACTTGGTGAATCTACCAGAAATTGGTGGTTTAGACGCGTTGTTTTTACATGAAAATGTTGCTGACAAACTTTCTATTTTACCTGATTTTAATGATAAAGAAGCATTAATTACTTTACTTATTATTCCACTAGCTGTGCAATGGTGGAGTTCCTGGTATCCTGGAGCAGAACCTGGAGGCGGAGGATATATTGCCCAACGAATGCTGGCTGCAAAAGATGAAAATCATGCAATAGGTGCTACTTTCTTTTTTAATATTATGCACTATGCTTTACGTCCTTGGCCCTGGATATTAGTTGCTTTAGCATCATTAGTTGTCTTTCCAGACATTGCGAGTATACAGGAAGCTTTTCCAAACATATCTGAAGATAAATTAGGACACGATTTAGCCTATTCAGCAATGTTAACTAAATTACCAAGCGGATTGTTAGGTTTAGTGTTAGCATCATTAATTGCTGCTTATATGTCTACTATTTCAACACATTTAAATTGGGGATCATCATATATTGTAAATGACTTTTACAAGCAACAAATAAAAAAGAATGCAAGCGAAAAAGAATTGGTACTTGTTGGAAGAATTTCTACAGTTGTATTAATGGTTTTAAGTGCTTTATTTGCATTGTACCTTCAAAATGCGAAGCAACTATTTGACATCATTATTATGTTTGGAGCCGGAACCGGGCTTATCTTTATACTTAGGTGGTTTTGGTGGAGAATTAATGCTTGGAGCGAAATATCAGCAATGATTGTTTCTGGAATCGTTTCATTATTATTTGCTTCCAAAACAATTGGAGACTCATTATTTGGTAATGAAGCATTGATGCCAAGTTGGGCGAAATTTCCAATGGTTGTTTTAATTACAACTATCATTTGGATATTGATTACACTTTTGACACAGCCAGAAACAAAAGCAGTACTTCAGAGTTTTTATAAAAGAACACAACCTGGAGGTCCAGGCTGGAATAAAGTTGTGCTTGAAGCACAACAAGAAAACATAAACATCATTGATACAAAAGAAGCATGGAGTGTTCCTTCAGGAATTATAGCCATGTTAATTGGTTGTCTATTTATTTATAGTATCTTATTTGCGACTGGTTATTGGATCTATGGAGAACATACATATGCAATCGTATTTACAGTTTTAGTATTTATTTCAGGATTTATGCTATATAAAATGTGGCATAAAATAAAAGCGAATGTTTTGTAGTTTTAATAAAAGTTGCTGATTTTTTTTTAAAACAAAAAGTATCTAAGTATATTTTATCTGGATGGGTTAAATCAGATAGACATTTGTCTTTATATTTGGCAAAGACTATTCAACTGCTTGGAGTTAATGAAAATGTATGTTATCATTTGCACAATGACTGTTAATAATAAGGGTACATATTGGTTAAACAATGAGCAAAAGTAATCAACCTATATTTTGGTGATATTATGTTAACCTGTGAAAAAGTAAAACTAGTAATAAAATAATAACAACGAAATTTTTAAACAATGAAGAAAGTAATTTTAAGTGCCGCTTTAATAGTAACAATAAGTTTAACAAGTTGTAAAAACGAAACCAAAAAAGAAACAAAAACTACAGAAATCTCAAATGAGATTGCTATGACAGAACTATCCTTTGGAGTTAGAGGGAACTGTGGAATGTGTAAGAATACTATTGAGAAAGCGGCAAATGGTATTGATGGAGTCGAAAATGCAACTTGGAAAGTAGATGTATCTTTTGATGATACCAAAACAAATGAAATGGAAATT
>CAWVTS010000052.1:0-14670 GCA_963933045.1 uncultured Lutibacter sp.
GGTTTAACTATAAATTTAACAACATCTTTTTAAAAAAATAACCTAATATTAAAAAGGCGAAAATCATAGATTTTCGCCTTTTTTAGTTTCAAAAAAAAATATTATATTAGTAAAAATAAAATTTACCGTGAAAAATTATTTAGTCTTTATACTCTTACTCTCTGTATTCCATATATTCTCACAAAACGACAAAACCACTTTTTTAGAAAATTTTGATAAAACTGGAATGGAAACTTCTATTCTCTATCTCATACCTACTGATTTAGATGCCTATAAAAATGAATCTGCAAACATGTATAATTTTTATCAAATCTATAAATCAATTGCTCAGAGTGATTTAGATAATCGTTTACCTTCACTATCAAAATTAAAAAGCAGACCAAAGTCAGATATTATTTCTTTAACTATTTTACATGCCGAATATGACGCTATAACTAAAGAAGCGAAATCAAACGGTTCTATAGTTCAAAATGCAAACGGAAAAATAACGAGAACCAACAACCAACCTATATTTGAAAAAAAAGAGATTACAATTAGTACTCCATTAATCATAAAAAAGAAAGGTTTACATCAAATTTATAATTTAGACTTGAATGATATTTATAACACAACCGAAAATAGTATAAAATCGATTCAAGTAAACTTCGATAACGGAGAAGGCTCTAAAGAGGTTCTTCCCAATCAAAATATTTTAATTAATTACACTTCGGAAGGTTTAAAAAAACTTGATTTCGAAATCACTTTTAATGATGGTGTCATAAAAAAATCATCATCAACCTTAAAAATAGAATATTCTAACTCCGAATTAAACACTTTGTTTGGTCGAGTAGTTAACACTTTTACAAGCACTACTTCAGTAGATTTATCAGCATATGGAGAAACAACATCATATCCAGGAACTGGAGAGTATGAAATCTTTCTTAGTGCCGATAATATTTTAGATAAACCTATTTTTGTTCTTGATGGTTTTGATCCTGGAGACACAAGAAACATTGAAAACGTTTATTCCCTTTTAGATTTTGACAATAATGGAACCACTCAAAATTTAGCAGATTTAGTGATATTAGAAAATTTTGATGTCATCATTTTAAATTTCCCTGTATATAACAATGACGGCAACTTTGAGGTTGATGGAGGCGCAGATTATATTGAACGAAATGCAATGCTTTTAGTTGATTTAATTGAAAATATAAACGCTCAAAAAATTGGAAACAACCAAAATGTCATTGTTGGCCCAAGTGTGGGAGGGCTCATCTCAAGGTACGCATTAAACTATATGGAAAACGAATCATTAGACCATGATACAAGATTATGGCTTTCTTTTGATTCACCACATTTAGGCGCAAATGTTCCTATTGGTTTTCAGCATCTTTTCAACTATTTATCATACGGATTAGACACTTGGGCTGGAGATTTTAGTATAGAGGCTTTAAGACCAATAGTAGATGGTATGTTAAAATCATCTGCGGCAAGACAAATGCTAACGGATCAATTTGAATCACATTTAGCATCCGGAGAAATAGCAGAATTTGATTCAAGTTTAACGCTACCAATTGCACATCCCTTTAAATCTATTTTTTATACTGATTTAAATTCGCTTACAACTTCAGGTTACCCTGAAAATTTAAGAAAAACTTCCATGATTAATGGAAGTGGAGAAGGAAGTCCATATCAACATCAAGATGGAAGTGATGTGCTTCCTGGAGATAAAGTTTTAGATGCCTTTATTCCAAATGTATCAACATTAACAGATGCGTATTTTGAAGTCTGGCTTACACCATACGCAAATCAAGAAATCAAGGTAGATGACATATGGATTGATGCTCCCTGGATTTGTTTTTGTGATATTTATGCTGATGCAAATTCAAAAGCATTTCCGTATTCTAACGGTATAGACGCCGGATCAGGAGGCTTATTTGATCTAATTGCAATGGCAGATGAACTTGGTGGTTCAGACCCAACAATAGATGCGTTTTTTGAAGCATTAAATGTTGATTATTTTAATTTCATTCCGACGATTAGTGCAATGGCATTAGAAGTTACAAATGATGAAATAGATTGGTTTCACATACCTTCAGATTTAGTTTCTGGTGTCATCAATAATACGACACCTTTTGACGCATGGTATATGCCTCCAACGAATGAAACTCATACTAAGATAACTCAAGGTAATTTTAATTTTGCTTGGGATGAAATTGTATTAGGGTTTTTAAATACTCAAGAGTTTGATTTAAACAATTCATATACGCTTGTAAAAAACCCTGTTTCTGATGTTATTCAAATAAGAACGAATAAACAAGATGTGGAAGACATCTCTGCAAAAATATTTTCAATAACTGGTCAAGAAGTTTATTCTAAAATATTTAGCAATCCCTCAAATCAAATAGAGATTTCTGTAAATTTAAGTTCAGGACTTTACCTGTTAGAATTAAACGATTCTGAAACGATATTTAAAACGAAAATTTTAATCAACTAAAACTTATGGTTTATATTTCAAAGGAATGTGAACCACTTTTTTAGTTTCAAAAAATTCTTCGGTAAAATAATCAGTTAGATTGTAAAGCGTTGCTTTTGGAAAAGTGCTTAACTCTTCTCTCAAGTCTCCACCTTTTAGATATAAAATTCCATTCTTTAGTTTGTGATTCGATTTTTTTCTAATTTTCTTTTTAGTCCATTTTGCAAAATCACTCATGTTTGTAACAGCTCTACTAACTATAAAATCAAATTCTCCCTTCACATTTTCTGCTCTAGCATGCTCAGCTTTTAAGTTTTTCAGTCCTAAAGCATTTGCAACTTCATTCACCACTTTTATCTTTTTCCCAATAGAATCTACTAAGTAAAAATCAACCTCTGGAAATAAAATTGCTAGAGGGATTCCTGGGAAACCTCCACCTGTACCAATATCCAAAATTTTAGACTTAGGCTCAAACGCCTGTACCTTAGCAATTCCAAGAGAATGTAAGACATGACGAATGTATAATTCATCAATATCCTTACGCGAAACAACGTTAATTTGAATATTCCACTCTTTATACAAACCTTCCAGTTGTATAAACTGTGAAATCTGATTCTCAGATAATTCTGTAAAATATTTTTGTAAAATTTTCATCAAGTAAAGTATATTCAGCAAAAATACTATCTTGCATTGAAATAATTAACAAATTTCTAACGTTTATAAGTCAACTTATTAAAAAAGTACCTTAATTTTGCCTAAAATTCATATACAATGCAAACTATACGATTTTCAACAATAGATAAAGCAAAGTTCTTTAGAACATTGAATAAAAAAGTGAACGGTTATTTTAAAGAGAATAATCTTAAAAAAACTGGAAACTGGAAATTATATCTAAAAGCAATCTTTATGTTTGCTTTATTAATAGTTCCTTTAGTTTTGGCTCTTACGCTTACTATGTCTACTTGGACATTGATACTTTGCATGGTTATTATGGGAGTTGGAATGGCAGGAGTTGGAATGAACGTAATGCATGATGCAAATCATGAATCTTTTTCAAGTAAAAAATGGGTAAATAAATTGATGGGAAGTAGCATTTATGTACTTGCTGGAAATGATTATAATTGGAAAGTACAACACAATGTATTACACCATACATATACAAACATTCAAGGGCACGATGAAGATATTGATGCTGGAAGAATTATTCGTTTTTCAAAGCATGCAAAATGGTCTTGGATTCATAAATATCAAAAATATTATTCTTTTTTATTGTATGGTTTATTAACCATAAACTGGGCGATAACTACAGATTTTAAACAAACATACATATACTTAAAACGTAAATTATCTTATGGTAAGTTTCCAAATCCTACAACACAATGGACTAAACTAATCATTGGAAAAATTGTGTATTATGCAATTTGGATAGTACTACCTCTAGTAGTTGGTTTTGCTTGGTGGCAAGTATTAATTGGATTTTTCATAATGCACTATACAGCAGGAATTATTTTAAGTGTTGTATTTCAATTAGCACATGTAATGCCAAATACTGAAATGCCAACTCCAGACGAAACTGGAAACATGAAAAATACTTGGGCAATACACCAACTATATACAACTTCTAATTTTGCTCCAAAAAGTTGGTTAGTTGGATTTTTTACTGGTGGACTGAACTACCAAGTAGAACATCATTTATTTTCTAATATAAGTCATATCCATTATAAAAAATTGGCAAAAATTGTAAAAGAAACTGCTCAAGAATTCAGTTTACCTTACAACGAGTATAAAACAATGCGAAAAGCTATAATTGAACACTACAAGCAATTACGTGAGTTAGGAAAGAAGCCTGTTTTAGCATAATAAAAATTTTAAAACTATTTAAGTGGCAAAAATTAATTTTTTTGCCTTTTTTTATATATTAGCATCTTAAAAAAAACACCATGGATTTCCTTTCAGATAGAATTAATAGCTTACCTACTTCAGCAACATTAGCAATGGCCGCAAAGGCTAGAGAATTAAAAAAACAAGGGAAGGATATTATTAGTTTAAGTTTGGGAGAGCCCGATTTTAATACTCCAGAATTTATTAAAGACGCTGCAATAAAAGCAATTCAAGATAATTACAGTTCTTATACACCAGTTGATGGTTATGTAGAACTAAAAGAAGCCGTTTGTTTAAAATTCAAAAGAGACAATAAATTAGATTATAAGCCTAATCAAATTGTTGTATCAACAGGAGCAAAACAATCAATAGCAAATATTGCTCAAGTATTGTTAAATCCAGGTGATGAAGTTTTATTACCCGCACCTTATTGGGTAAGTTATTCTGCTATTGCAATATTATGCGAGGCAAAATTTGTTGAAATCCCATCTACAATAGAAACAAATTTCAAAATTACAGCAGAGCAATTAGAAAAGGCAATTACGCCTAAGACCAAAATGATCTTTTTTAATTCGCCAAATAATCCTAGTGGAAGTATTTATACAGAAAAAGAATATAGAGAATTGGCAAAAGTATTAGAAAATCACCCAAATATTTTTGTGCTTTCAGATGAAATTTATGAGCATATAAATTACGGAACTAAACATTTTAGTTTTGCAAAAATTCCATCTATGTATGATAGAACAATTACTGTTAACGGAGTTGCAAAAGCCTTTGCAATGACAGGATGGAGAATCGGTTATATTGGCGCGCCAGAATGGATTGCAAAAGCATGTACTAAAATGCAAGGTCAAATTACTTCTGGTGCTAATTGTATTGCACAACGCGCTACTATTGCAGCACTAGAAGCACCTGTTTCTAACATTCAATATATGGTGAAAGAGTTTCGTAATCGTAGAGACATGGTTTTAAAACTGTTGAAAGAAATTGATGGTTTTAAATTGAATATTCCAAAAGGTGCTTTTTATGTTTTTCCAGACATTTCTTTTTTCTTCGGAAAAACAATTAAAGGCCATGCAATAAATAATGCCTCAGATTTCTCTATGCTACTTCTTGAAGAAGCAAACGTTGCTACAGTTACTGGAGATGCATTTGGTGCGCCAACCTGTATTAGAATCTCTTATGCTGCATCTGAAGAAAATCTTAGAGAAGCAGTAAAAAGAATAAAAACTGTTTTAAGTTAAATTAAGGTTTAGATTTTAATTAATTTTCGGTATATTTATAAGGTAAAAAACAACCTTAAAATATATGTTATGGCAGTAATGAAAGTTATCGAAGTGTTAGCAAATTCTAGCAAAAGTTGGGAAGACGCTACAAGAAAAGCAGTTGTACATGCTTCAAAGAGTGTAAAACAAATCAAATCTGTTTTTGTACAATCGCAAAGTGCTGTTGTTAATGATGGTGAAGTAACGGAATTTAGAGTGAATGTAAAAATCACTTTTGAAGTAAAATAATTATTACAATATACTTTTAAAAAGCGCTCAGAAATCTGAGTGCTTTTTTTATGCTTAAAACATTCCAAGTTAGACTTTGTCAATTATTATCTATAACTTTACTAACGACGATTAAAATGAATAACAGGCTAGTTATAATCCAGAGGTATCCCAACTTTAGCATATTGCATTAATAAATTATTAATATGAAATTAAACTTATTGTCTTGTGATGCTCAGAGGCCAGATAAAAGAGCAATTGCCAAATGTATTTCGGAGATTTCATCTAACATAAGTGAATCCTTGTCAAAGGAACTTACAGATATACTCTTAGAAGGAGATGCTGTAGATATTGAGGTGGAAGATAAAAATTCCGGCTCTGCTTTAAGAACTTTACGAAAACTAAGTGTTGACTACGAAATTATAGAATGACCCAATGATAAATTTTATTAAGACGAAACTTTATTTTAATAACTTCAACTGCTCTTAGTCAAGAAATAAGATTAGTGAATTTTGAAGAATCTACCTGTGATGAAGAAAGAGGAATTGGAGATCGTATACTTTCTAAAAAACAAAATAAGAGTACATTAATTATAAAAATTACAGCTGAATTCAACTGTTGTGGAAGTGTTTCAGCTTCTGTGGATTTAAAAAATAGATTTCTTAAAAAGAACATTCTTAATTTAACGTGTAAAGATTATTCAGGAGAATACTGTAACTGTATTTGTTATTATGAATATGTTTACACAATTGGAGGGATTAAAAAAAACAATTAAACAACACATTATGAAAAAGATAATTTCATTATTTATATTTCTATTATTTATATTTTCTTTGAATGCTCAAGAACGAAAAAAGCATTTTTTTAATGGAAAATTAATATCCATCGGAAATTATAAAAATGGTTCAAAGACGGGGAAATGGGACTTTTATCGTAAAGATGGTCAAATAAAAGAAACTGGAAATTTTGAAAATGGAGAAAGAATAGATGAATTTAAATATTATGACGGGTATGGAAATATAGATTTAACTGTTACGTATGAAAACGGAGTACGAAATGGTGTATGGAAAACCTACTATGAAAATGGAAAATTAAAAGAAATAGGACATTATAAATATGATCTGAGAATAGGAGAAAAGAAAGACTTTTATAAAAATGGGCAATTGTTGTTAATTGGACTTTATGAGAATGATTTAAAGTCAGGAGATTGGAAATTCTATTATGAGAACGGAAGTTTATACGAAATTGGTACATTTAATGAATATGATGAAAAAGATGGTGAATGGAAAGAATATTATAAAAATGGAGAATTAAAAGCAACAGGAAAATTTAAAAATGATAAAAAAAGCGGTCAATGGAAATTTTATTATGATACTCGACAAATACATGGAATCGGTGAGTTTATAAAGGGAGTGCAAAATGGAGAGTGGAAAGTCTATTATAAAAATGGACAAATACAAGAAATTGCTAATTATGTAAATAGACAAAAAACAGGGGTACGAAAAGTTTACCATCAAAATGGGCAATTAGCATCAATTGTTGGGTTTAAGAATGGAGAATTTGAGGGTGAAGGAAAACAGTATTATGAAAATGGACAATTAGCATCTATTACTGAGTATAAAGGCGGGAAAGCTGAAGGGGAAAGAAAACAGTATTATGAAAATGGACAATTACAATGGATAGGTAACTATGATAATGGATACACAACTGGTGAGTGGAAACAATATTATGGAAATGGTCAACTTCACCAAATCCGCTTATGGGAAAATGGAAAGTTAATGGATATAATATCTTGCTTAAATACTCAAGGAAAACCAATTGATAAAGGAACATTAGTAAATGGCGATGGTACAGTAAACATCTATGATAATAATGGAAGTTTAATTAAAGTTGAATCTTATATAAACGGAGTAAAAAAAGAATAACTGTTGCCAACAGAATGTATAATTAAATTATCCTATCCTCAATAATTCTCTTTTTCCACCACTTCCACTATCCGCAATCTTTCACTATCTTTGAAAAAATAAATATATGCTTCGCGCTTTTACAACATCTATACTATTATTATTTTTCTTATCTAGTTGTAAAAGTCAAACTAATAAAGAGATGACAAAACACACGTTTACCAACGATTTAATAAACGAAACTAGTCCATATTTACTTCAGCATGCTCATAATCCAGTGAATTGGCATGCCTGGAATGATGAGACTTTAGAATTGGCAAAAAAAGAGAATAAATTAATAATTATTTCTATTGGTTATGCAGCTTGTCATTGGTGCCATGTTATGGAACATGAAAGTTTTGAAGATGTTGAAGTTGCCAAAGTAATGAATGATAATTTCATCAATATTAAAATTGATAGGGAAGAGCGCCCAGACATTGATCAAGTATATATGAGTGCTGTACAATTGATGACAGGTCAAGGTGGATGGCCTTTAAACTGTATTACACTTCCTGATGGAAGACCTCTTTTTGGTGGAACCTATTTTCCAAAAGATAAATGGATACAAGTACTTACACAACTTTCTGATTTATATAAATCTGATCCTGAAAAAGCAATTGAATACGCAGAAAACTTAACCGAAGGTGTTCAAAATTCAGAAATAATAACATTAAATACTGATGAGGCTGTTTTTTCAAAATCAGATCTTGAAACTGCTATTGAAAATTGGAAATCTAAAATGGATTTCAAACTTGGAGGAAATAATTTTGCACCAAAGTTTCCAATGCCTACAAATTATGATTTTTTACTGCGTTATGGATATCAAACAGAAAATAAAGAACTCTTAGAATACACGAACACTACTTTAACGCAAATGGCGTATGGCGGAATTTATGACCAAATTGGGGGTGGATTCTCTCGTTATTCAGTAGATGAAAAATGGCATGTTCCACATTTTGAAAAAATGCTCTATGACAATGGTCAATTGGTAAGTTTATATTCTAATGCATACTTAGCAACAAAAAATGAATTGTATAAAGAAGTTGTTGAAGAAACTTTAGAGTTTGTAGAAAGAGAGTTGATGAATGATAAATTCGGGTTCTATTCTTCTTTAGATGCCGATAGTAATACTCCAGAAGGAGAGTTGGAAGAAGGTGCATTTTATGTATGGACAAAAGAGGAGTTGAAAGAAATATTGAATGATGATTACAAATTATTCAAAGAGTATTACAACGTCAATTCATATGGGTTTTGGGAGAAAGAGAATTATGTGCTCATCAGAAATAAAAGTGATGAAACTATCTCAAAAAAATACAATCTTGAAATTACAGAACTAAAGTCTAAAGTGAAAGGTTGGAAAAAAACGTTATTAAAAGAGCGAAATAAAAAAGAACGTCCAAGATTGGATGACAAAACTTTAACTTCATGGAATGCGTTGATGCTAAAAGGGTATGTAGACGCATATCGTGTGTTTAGGAATGAACACTACAAAGATATTGCTCTAAAAAACGCTCAATTTTTAATGCAAAATCAATTAAAAGAAGATGGTGGATTGAACCATAATTATAAAAATGGAAAAAGCAACATCAACGGTTATTTAGAAGATTATGCTACGCTGATTGATGCATTTATTTCATTATATGAAGTTACACTTGATGAAAACTGGCTGAACACTGCGAAGCAATTAGCTGATTATTCTTTTGATCATTTCTATGATTCAAAAAGCAATTTATTTTTCTTTACGTCTGATGAAGACAACCCATTAATTACACGAAAAATGGAAATTCATGACAATGTGATTCCTGCTTCAAATTCAATAATGGCTAAAAATTTATTTAAATTGAGTCACTATTATGCAAACACTCATTATGCGAAAACAAGTAAACAAATGCTGAATAATGTGAAGTCTGACGCTATCAAATATTCATCTAGTTATGCAAATTGGTTGCAGTTAATGACAGACTATGTTGGAAGTTATTATGAGGTTGCTGTTTCTGGAGATGATGCTTTCAAAAAAATAAACGAAATCAACGAACAGTACATCCCAAACAAGTTAATTGCTGGAGCAACAACAGAAAGCACAATACCATTAATGCAAGATAGATATAACAAAGACGAAACTTTAATTTATATTTGTGTAGATGGCGCTTGTAAATTACCTCAAAGTGAGGTTTCAAAAGCACTAACTGAACTTAAAAAACACTTTTAATTATGACAACTATACAAATTATTTTTATTGCTTTAGTTGCCTTTTTACACGGTTATTTTTTGATTTTAGAAATGTTTATGTGGACCACGCCAAAAGGGATTAAGGCATTTGGTTTAAAGAACAAAGAGTTTGCTGAAGAAACAAAAGTTCTCGCAGCAAATCAAGGTTTGTATAACGGCTTTCTTTCTGCAGGATTAATATGGTCTATACTTTCTGAAAACACAGCTGTTGCCATTTTCTTTTTATCATGTGTGATTATCGCAGGAATTTATGGTGCTTATTCTACCAAAAAAATAAAATTATTTTATATTCAATCTATTCCTGCACTTATTGGATTAGTATTATTACATTTTTAAAAAAGATTAAAATGAACTTTGATAGAACAGGAATTATATTATACGTCATAAATTATAAAGAATGTGTTGCCTTTTATAAAAACATCCTTGAGCTAAAAGTTCACTTCAATACTGATATGCTCACTTGTTTTAAATTTGGGAATTCATATTTAATGGTTGAAGTGGATGATGAAAATCCAAACGAACCAAACTCAACGAGAATTAGAAATTGTTTACGAATGAACGTTCCTAATGTAAAAGTACTTGCTGATAAGTTGATAGCAAAAAATATCAACGTGAATTATCAAGAGCATTCTTGGGGAACAATTGCTAAATTTTTTGATCCAGATGGAAACCTATGTGCATTTAAAGACAGTGTTACATTTGACGCGCAAATTGCAAAATAATTAGTTATATTTATATAAAAAAACAAAGACTATTTATGAAAAAAATTCTTTTATTACTCATCATCATTTTAAGTTTAACCTCCTTTAAAAACACTTCAGAATCAGATTTCAATATTGTTGGAAAATGGAAAGGCGGTGATAATAATGAAATTGGCTATTTTGTTTTTCTAGAAGAAAATTACGCATACTTTGAAGTTCAAGGTCAAATTATTGGAGGAAAAGAATTTGAAATAAAGGGAAAAAAAGGTTCAATGAAATACGTAATTGATTATACAACAAACCCTATTCAATTTGATTTTATAACTACTCGTTTTGACACAAAAGAAACGCTCGAATTATTTGGTATTATTGATGTAATTAATAAAAATGAAATTAAAATTTCATTAGGTTTTAATGGCAGTAGACCTACAAAATTTGATACAGATGATGCAATTACTTTTATACGTGTAGAATAAAATTATGAAACAGTTTATCTTCTTTTCAATCTTCTTATTGATACTATTTAGTTGTTCAAAAACTGAGGTAAACAAAGATTTTTCAGTTGGCATCATTGCAGATTGCCAATATTGCGATTGTGATATAAAATGGAATCGCTATTATAAAAAAGCACCTCAAAGACTTCGAGAGGCTGTGAATGAATTGAACAAACATGATTTGGCCTATACGATTCATTTAGGTGATTTTATCGATCAACATTTTTCTAGTTTTGACAGTTTGGTTCCTACGTGGAATCGATTAAGTTCGACTTCATATCATGTTCTTGGAAATCATGATTTTGAAGTTAAAGACAGTTTGAAGTCACAAATTTTTGAGAAATTAAATCTCAAAAAACGCTATTATAGTATCAATCAAAACGATTGGAAATTTATTGTTCTAGACGGTACAGATTTAAGTTTTTATGGCTCATTAGATTCAATAAAACTAAATGAGACTAAAAAATTATTCAGTAAAAAAGAAAGTGACTCGTTACCATATGCTAAAGTTTATAATGGCGGATTGAGTAAAGAACAGTTTACTTGGATAGAACAAGAGTTGGTTGATGCTAAAGACAACAATCAAAATGTTGGATTCTATTGTCACTTCCCTTTATCACCTATAAATAATGGGAACCTTTGGAACACAAATGAATTACAAGAACTGATAGAAAAGAATAATCATGTGAAAGTATTTATGAATGGACACAAACATGAAGGAGCGTATGATTTTAAAAAAGGCGTTCATTATCTAACTTTCAAAGGAATGGTAAATACGTCTGATTCTACTTCTTTTGCTAGAGCAAATTTTTATAAAGACAGCATACAAATTAAAGGGTATGGTAGAGAAGTTAATAGAACTTTAATAATAACTCCTTAATTTTTGTAAGGATACACCTAATAAAAGACTATTCTAATTCAATCTCAAATAAGATCACTGATGAAAAAAATCGTAGTATCAATCTCAATATTTTTAATAGCATTCACCACTAGTTTTGCGCAAGTTGCTGAAAATGCAGAAGACGTTATGCCATTAAAAGTTGGTGAAAATGTTCCAACTGTTGAACTGACTTCTTTAGAGAATACTCAAGTTTCTCTTCAGGAAATAGTAAAAAACAAGCCGACAATTCTATTGTTTTATAGAGGTGGATGGTGCCCTTATTGCAACAAACATTTAGCAGCAGTAGGACAATCTAAAGATGAAATTTTAGCACTTGGATACCAAATTGTTGGAATAAGTCCAGATGCTCCAGAAGAATTAAAAAAATCTGTTTCTAAAAATAAATTAGAGTACGATTTATATTCTGATGGCGATGGTACATTAATGAAAGGTATGGGAATTGCCTTTAAAGCACCAAAAAAATACAGCAACATGCTTTTAAAACATTCAGGAGATAAAAACGCTGATATATTACCTGTTCCATCATTATTTGTAGTTGGTGTAGACGGAAAGATAATCTATGAATATGTAAATGCTGATTATAAAACTAGAATGAGTCCTGAGGAATTAATAAAAAAATTAGAATCTTTAAGATAATTGACTTCTTATTTATAAGAGAAAAAATGCCCTAAAAAAGTTCAACTATTTTTTTAGGGCAATTTTTGGGGATTGCAGTAACTTGACTTTGTCAATTTTTATCACTAACTTCACCTATCATACGATAAAATTTATTAAAACTGAATTTATCTTAACGTTGTAACCAATACTCACAAACAACAAACTTCACATTGTCCCATTAAGAGAATATCTGTAGAATCCACTTTATGATTTTTTACAAAAACAATAAGTATAATGAGTAGTACAACAGGAATTCCAAACCTTACCAAGTTGCGGTTGAATAGCTTTGTGTTGGTCATACGTTTCTTTTTCAACTTTGGTGCTAAGTCTTAGTGTGAAAATAGCGTTGTATGTTACACAAAATAAGTATTATTTGTTTTAAAAAAATAGCCTCCAATTTCTAGTGAAACTGAAGGCTGTATATTAAACTATTTTTTTAATCTTATTATAAACCTAAATCACTTAATACTGGGTCATCAACTTCGTAGTCGTAGCATCTCCAAAAATTTACACCATCGCCACCATTATAGCGCCAAGCAATGTCTTTTGCAGGTGTAATTTCCCAAAACCCAAAATCACCTTCACAAATTAAAGTGTTTCCATTGTTTAAACGTACCGCGCCAGATATTTTACCTGAAAATATAGCCGTATTAGTGTATGACCAAACTACGTTTGGTTCGTTATCTGCATCCGGAGTAAGTGTAAAGTTTTGTGGCATTTCCAGCTCATAAATTCTTGAAACACCTAAGGTATTTCCGTTGACATATAACAACATATTTCCTTCGCCAGGGACTCCATTTTCAAGTAAATTGGGAAAGTGATTACGATCACTTCTTACTTCTCCCACAGTGTTATCATATGCCAATGGATTACCAAAACGATATAATATATCTCCACCTCTACCATAATTTCCGCCACTATTTGTAGCTGATTCAGTAGATGTAGTACTGTGATCAATTACCCAAACTTCGCTAAAAAAGTTTATACTTAAATAAATAACATCTTTATCATCATCATAGTCAAAACCATTAGCATGCATAATGTCTCCATCTGCCTGTAAATTATAATTAATATGCATTAATTGTGGGTTTTGACTTATATTTCCATAATTAGGAAATGCTGGATCGTTATCTTGAATAATATGATCAAAACTTCTCCATTCCCAAACTATTGAATTTGTGGTTGGATTAATTTCCATTAATTTTTCAGTATAAATATCTCCAGGACTTGTAGAGCCTTGTGACTCAGCAATTGTTTCATCGATGCGTTCCCAAACAAGTACTAATATATTTCCATTTGGTAACATTTCCACATCATGATGCAATATAAAGTCAGCAGTACTCAATGAGTATTCCCATTCTATATTTCCTTCAAGATCCATGATGCGGACAATTCCAGCAGAACCACCAAAAATAATGCTAGGATTTTCAGCTTTAAAAATGCCTAATAATTTTCCATTGGGTAAAATCTCAAGATCGTTCCCAAGGTTGCTTGGAAAATTGAATTCGTGTAGCTTTTCACCAGTTTTATCTACTAAAAAAGCATTATTACTTCCATTAACAACCGCAAGTGTGAGATTGTTGTGAATTTTATCAGCTTCGTATATTTCTACTTCTGGCGCAAGTGTTATTGGGTCTGGATCAGGTGTTGAACTCGCTGGTGTTATAGGAGTGTCATCATCAGAGCAGCTTACAAATGCAAATAAACTTGCAACTAAAAAGCACTTTATGGTTGATTGCATTTTCCTCATCATTTTTATTAGATTTTATGAAAGTATGGCATTTATTCAATAATATCATTTAACTATAAAGCTCATTTTATATAAAAAAATGAGCTTTATAGTTAAATGATAAGTAAATTATTATTGTTTCATCAACTTCCTAGTAATTGAAGTATTGGATTCATTATCTCTAATA
>CAWVTS010000053.1:0-14651 GCA_963933045.1 uncultured Lutibacter sp.
ATCACTTTAGGAGAGGCTTTTATAAAAGCATTAGGATCTAAAAAAGCGATTGAACGATATGGATTCTTATTACCCATGGACGATTGCTTGACGCAAGTAGCGATTGATTTTGGAGGAAGACCATGGCTTGTATGGGAAACTGAATTTAAGCGAGAAATGATTGGAGAGATGCCTACAGAAATGTTTATGCACTTTTTTAAGTCTTTTACAGACGCGGCCAAATGCAATTTGAATATTAAATCTGAAGGAGAAAATGAACACCATAAAATAGAATCTATTTTTAAAGCATTTGCCAAAGCCATAAAAATGGCGGTTAATAAAACAGAAAATTATTCAATTCCAAGTACCAAAGGAATCATATGATAGCAATTATAGATTATAATGCAGGAAACATAAGTTCGGTTCAAAACGCTCTAGAAAGGCTTGGATATGAGTCTGTTATCACTAGAGATAAAGATGAAATATTGCGTGCTGATAAAGTGATTTTACCTGGAGTAGGAGAAGCGAGTACTGCCATGAAATACCTCAAAAAATATGAGTTAGATACTTTTATAAAAGATATCAGACAGCCGTTTTTAGGAATTTGCTTAGGAATGCAATTGATGTGTATATCAAGTGAAGAAGGAAAGACTGATTGCTTAGGTATTTTTAATGCGAAAGTTAAATTGTTTCCTCCAAAAGAAAAAGTACCGCATATAGGATGGAATACTTTGTATGAGTTAAAAGGAGATTTATTTAAAGAAATGAGTGCTTCTGAAGATGTATATTTTGTGCATAGTTTTTATGCCGAATTATGCGAAGAAACAAGTGCAGAATGCAATTATATATTTCCATTTAGCGCTGCGCTGCAAAAAGACAACTTTTATGCAACTCAATTTCACCCAGAAAAATCAGCAACTGTAGGTGAACAAATACTTAAAAACTTTTTAGCGTTATGAGAATAATACCTGCAATAGATATCATCGATGGCAAATGTGTGAGGCTCTCAAAAGGAGATTATAACACAAAAATAATATACAATGAAAATCCGCTTGAAGTTGCGAAGGAATTTGAGGCTAACGGAATTCAATATTTGCATTTGGTAGATTTAGATGGCGCAAAATCAAAACAAATTATAAATCATAAAATATTAGAATCTATAGCCTCTAAAACAAACCTGAAAATAGATTTTGGTGGTGGGTTAAAGTCTGATAAAGATTTAGAAATAGCATTTGAATGTGGTGCGTCACAGATTACAGGTGGAAGCATAGCAGCCAATAACCCTGAATTATTTGAACAATGGATTTTAAATTACGGAAGCGAAAAAATAATTTTAGGAGCAGACTGTAATAACAGAAAAATTGCTACGAATGGTTGGTTAAAAGAATCAGATCTAGATGTATTAGATTTTATTAAGTCATACCAAGAAAAAGGAATATTATATGTAATCTGTACTGATATTGCTAAAGATGGTATGCTGCAAGGAACTTCCAATGATTTGTACAAAGAGATACTTAAAGAAACGAAAGTAAACTTGATTGCAAGTGGCGGCGTTTCTAGTATGGATGATTTATTATTACTAAAAGAAATGGGCTGTGAAGGAGCAATTCTTGGGAAGGCGATTTATGAAGGGAATATTTCACTTAAAGAATTGCAGAAATTATGCTAAAGAAAAGAATTATTCCGTGTTTAGATATTAAAGATGGAAGAACCGTAAAAGGTATAAATTTTGTTGATATTCAAGATGCTGGAGATCCGATAGAGTTGGCTAAAACATATGTGCAA
The DNA here is from genome assembly GCA_963933045.1 of uncultured Lutibacter sp. Classification (GTDB taxonomy): domain Bacteria; phylum Bacteroidota; class Bacteroidia; order Flavobacteriales; family Flavobacteriaceae; genus Urechidicola. The sequence goes on from CAWVTS010000053.1 coordinate 1,765, forward strand.
CAAGGAGCAGACGAATTGGTTTTCTTAGATATCACAGCAACTATAGAAAAACGTGCAACGCTACTAGAATTGGTTGAAAAGATTGCGCAAGAAATTAATATCCCTTTTACAGTAGGTGGTGGAATCAATTCACTAGAAGATGCTGCAAGATTGATAAAAGCAGGAGCAGACAAGGTTAGTGTGAATTCGTCAGCAGTAAAGAATCCAAAATTGATCAAAGAGATTGCTGATAAATTTGGATCACAATGTGTCGTAGTCGCGATTGATACAAAGTTGATAGAAAAGGATTGGATGGTTTTTGTGCATGGAGGAAGAACGATTACACCTTTAAAAACATTGGAATGGGTAAAAGAAGTTGAAGGATTAGGTGCTGGAGAGATATTGCTTACTTCAATGAATAATGACGGTACTAAAAGCGGTTTTGCATTAGATATAACGAGTAAAGTGAGTAATTTAATTAATATTCCTGTGATTGCTTCGGGTGGCGCAGGTTCAAAGGATCATTTTGTAGATTTATTTAAAAATACGACTATAAGTGCAGGACTTGCAGCGAGTATTTTTCATTATAGCGAAATACCAATTCCTGAATTAAAAGAATATTTGATAGCACAAAATATACCAATTAGAAAATAATATGAAAACTATAGATTTTACAAAAGGAGATGGACTCGTTCCAGTAATTATACAGAATGTAAATACGTTACAAGTATTAATGCTTGGTTATATGAATGAAGAAGCATATACTAAAACGAGCAAAGAAAATAGAGTTACTTTTTTCAGCCGAAGTAAAAATAGATTGTGGACAAAAGGGGAGGAGTCTGGTAATTTTTTAGCCGTAAAAGATATTCAAATTGACTGTGATAATGATACTATTTTAATCAAAGCGATTCCAAAAGGTCCAACATGTCATAAAGGTTCCACGAGTTGTTTTAAGGAAGAAACTTCCAAGGGTTTTTTATACGAATTAGAACAAATAATTCACCAGCGAATTGACGAAAACGATGAGGAATCGTACACCAATAAACTATACAAAAGAGGAATTAATAAAGTAGCACAAAAGGTAGGTGAAGAAGCAGTTGAATTGGTGATTGAAGCCAAAGATAATGATGCTGATTTATTTAAAAACGAAGCCGCAGATTTAATGTACCATTATTTAATTTTATTAAAAGCCAAAGGTTTTAACCTGACTGATATTGAGGAAATATTGAGTGAAAGAAATTAACATTTTATACTTTTGGATTTAACCTCTAGTAATTTAGGATTCCTATGTTGGTGGTATTTAGTTTAATTTATATAAATTTAAATTTAAATATTTTTAACAATCCAATCTTTTTTATGTTTATAATAAGTTAAGAGTTTGTAATTTAGTCAATTGTTATAAAAGGGTTAACTCCCAAAAGTTATGAAAGAAGAAAATACTATAAAAGACTTAAAAACGACGAATAAATTATTGTTGATTATTGTTATTCCGCTAATTTTTTACCTACTCAAGTTGCTTTCTTTTATATTCATTCCGCTTATCTTATCAATGTTTATTGCCTTGTTATTGACACCAATAATGAGATTATTATTGATGATAAAAGTACCTAAACCTATAAGTGTTTTTATAGTTGTTTTAGTTGTTTTAGGGTTTTTAAGATTGGGAGGGGAGTTGGTGCAACTATCTAGTAATGAAATACTTTCTAGCGATAGTCAGTTTTTTGAAAAGGCAGAAACTAAATTGATTGATTTAGTTGTCTCTATAGAAGATGTTTTTAGAATAGAGAGATTGGAAAATGAAGGTGTGATAAAATATTATTTTCAAAGTGATAATATTTTAGAGAGTTTTGGGTCTACATTTAATTTTATAAAACAGACACTTTCAATGACTTTAATGACCGCTTTTTTTGTTGTTCTATTGCTTTCTGAGTCAATAAATTTTGAAAGAATGATGAGTACAACTATTTTTACTAGTAAGTATTCATCAGTAAAAACATTTATAAAAATAGAAAAAGACATCATTAAGTTTGTAAAAGTTAAATTTTTAGTGAGTCTATTTACTGGAATTGGGTTTAGTCTTGCATGTTTATATTTTGATATTAGTTTCCCTATTTTTTGGGGATTATTTGCATTTTTAATCAACTTTGTACAAATGATTGGTTCGGTTATTTCTGTCGTAATATTGTCTTTATTTGCTTTTGTAGAAATTGACCCATCAAGTACATTGTTACTTTTTATTCTTGCTATTACCTTAGTTCAAGTTGTTATGGGAGGGATTTTAGAACCAATATTTATGGGAAAAACCTTTTCGTTAAACATTATTACAGTTTTAATTATGTTGATGCTTTGGGGATATATTTGGGGAATTCCAGGATTGATAATGTCAATACCAATTACGGTAGTTATTAAAATTATTTTTGAACAGTTTCAAAACACCAGAGTTATTGCAGGACTAATGTCAGGACATGGAAAAGAAGTGAAAATACCTTGGAAGAAAAAAGTGAGTTAATTACGGATTATTAAAGTCAAACAAGTTTTCAACATTTTAATCTTTTTTATTAGAAAACAATTAGAGATGTGTAACTTTGCAAATTCAAATAAATTAACCATTGAATCTTAGTAGTTACACATCAGAATTTAAAACTAATTTAAAACTTTCAGTACCTGTAATTATGGGAATGCTGGGCCACACTTTTGTTGGTTTGGTTGATAATATTATGGTTGGTCAGTTAGGTTCAGCCGAATTAGCAGCAGTTTCTTTGGGTAACAGTTTTGTATTTATTGGCATGTCTCTAGGAATTGGTTTTTCTACTGCAATTACCTCTTTAACTGCCGAAGCTGATACGGAAAATGATGCTATAAAAGCAAAAGCAACTTTCAAAAATGGCTTATTTTTATGTTCAGCATTGGGAATCGTATTGTTTCTTGCAGTACTATTAGCAAAGCCATTGATGTATTTTATGGATCAACCAGAAGAGGTAGTTCAATTAGCAATTCCTTATTTAAATTTAGTAGCTTTTTCATTATTCCCACTCATCGTTTTTCAAGGTTTTAAACAATTTTCAGATGGTTTGTCAATGACACGTTATCCAATGTATGCAACCTTAATTGCAAATATTGTGAATATTGTTTTAAACTACGTTTTAATCTTCGGTAAATTTGGTTTTCCTGAATTAGGAATTGTAGGTGCTGCCTATGGAACATTAATTTCAAGATTTGTTATGCTACTTTATTTATGGTGGCTATTAAGAGGAAAAGAAAAATCTAAAGCTTTGGTTACCAATATTAAATTCTTTGTGTTAGACACTGTAGTCATTAAAAAAATATTGAATTTAGGATTTCCAGGAGCTATGCAAATGTTTTTTGAAGTAGCTATTTTCACAAGTGCCATTTGGTTAAGTGGTACACTTGGTAAAAACCCACAAGCAGCAAATCAGATAGCATTGAACTTGTCCTCTATGACATTTATGGTTGCTATGGGAATGGGTGTTGCAGCAACGGTTAGAGTTGGAAATCAAAAAGGATTACAAAACTTTAAAGAGCTGAGGCGTATTGCGTTTTCAATATTTTTACTAACCTTAATTTTATCTACCATTTTTGCAGCTTGTTTCTGGACTTTTAATTCAATATTACCAACCTTTTATGTAGATTTAAATGACGCTAATAACTTTGCAGACAATACAGAGTTAATAGAAATTGCATCAAAATTATTGTTGGCTGCAGCAATATTTCAAATTTCAGATGGAATTCAAGTTGTTGTTTTAGGAGCTTTACGAGGATTACAAGATGTAAAGATTCCAACTTTGATTACATTTGTATCTTATTGGTTGATAGGTTTTCCTGTAAGTTATTATTTAGGAAAAGAAGAGAGTTATGCAAGTTTTGGAATTTGGCTAGGGTTATTAGCAGGTTTAACATCAGCAGCTATATTATTATCGATACGATTTAACTATTTAACAAATAAATTAATTTTAGAGAAGCATGGAACTACCTAACTTTTTATTGGGAGACAATACAGATCATCAAGATGCAATTTTTGTAATTCATACTGAATATCCACGTTTTATTATCAATTTGGTTGATGATGAAATTGAATGGTTTGAATCACTAGAAAGAAATGATGAAGATGAATTGGCAATTGAAGTTGCTGGATTAATCGAAGAAGCAAGTGCTTTTTATGACAGAGAAATGAAGCGTTATCAAGATTAGTCAAGTAATTTTATTTTGCTGCTTGTACTATCTCTATCTTACTAATATTAGCTTTGGTTGTCAAAAAACCATAGTTGATTGTTGCTATTTTCTTTTCTATTTTTTCAATGGTTCCAGTAGATGTACCATCTAATAAACGAACTTTATCGTTTACTTTAAAAATGTAATCAGCTTTTACTTTCGCTTCTTTTTCTGCTTTTTCTTTTTTAACTTCTCTTACTTTCTCAACTTTAGCAAGGATTTCTTTTTCTATTTTTTCAAACTTCTCTTTCTTTTCTTTAGCAACAACCTTAACTTGTTTTTTTTCAGTTTTTGTTTTCTTTTCAGTAGGGTTTTTCTTCAAGTATTTTGTTCTTTCTATTGTTGCCCATTTTAAAAATTCGGACATCATCTCTTTTTTATTATTTGTTTGAAAGTACTTATTTACAAGTTCATTTACCTTTCTTCCAGTAATCAGCATTCTTTGATTAGTATCATACAACTCCTGAAAAAGTTCTAGTTTTTTTTGAACTTTATCATGTTTATCGGTTAAGTTTGCTGATTGCTCTTTGGCTATATTCTGCTCTTTTTCAAGACTTTCAGAATTTTTTTGCAGTTTATTTCTTTCTTTTTGCAGTTTAGAAATAGTTTTGTCTAAACGTATTTTTTCACCATCTACTTTCTTCTTTGCTCTATTTATTAAACTAAATGGAATTCCGTTTTTTTGAGCAACTTCAAAAGTAAAAGAACTTCCAGCTTGTCCTATATGTAAATTAAAAAGAGGTTCTAGTGTGTGTTCATTAAACTGCATATTCGCATTCACAACATTTTCTAGTTCGTCTGCAAGAACTTTTAGGTTTGCATAATGCGTTGTGATAATTCCAAAGGCCTTTTTTTCATAAAACTCTTCTAAGAAAATTTCTGCCAAAGCACCTCCTAATTCAGGATCAGATCCAGTGCCAAACTCATCAATCAAAAAGAGCGTATTTGAATTACATTTCTTTAAAAATTGACGCATATTTTTTAAGCGATAACTATATGTACTTAGTTGATTTTCAATAGATTGATTATCTCCTATATCTGTTAAAATTCTATCAAAAATTGAGATTGTACTTTTTTCACTCACAGGAATTAGAATTCCACTTTGAAGCATTACTTGTAATAAACCAATTGTTTTTAGTGTGATACTCTTTCCACCAGCATTAGGTCCAGAAATTACAATGATTTGTTGTTTCTCATTTAACTCTATACTCTGCGGAATTGTTTTTAAATTATTTTCTTTATTTTTTTCAAGTAGAATAGGATGGAAGGCATCTTTCAAAAAAATCTTTTTATCAGTAGCTATTTTTGGTAAAATAGCATTGATATGATTCCCATATTTTGCTTTTGCTCCAATCAAATCTAGTTGTGTTAAGTATTCTTGATATTGAATAATCAATGACTGAAAAGGTCTTAATTCGTCTGTAAGTGTTTTAAGAATTAAAATGACTTCTTGTTTTTCTTCAAACATCAAGTTTTCTAATTCTCGTGTGTATTGTAGCGTGGCTTGAGGAGCAATAAAGGTGATACTTCCTGTTTTAGAAGTGCCAAGCATCGTACCCTTAACTTTTCTCTTATGCATTGGTATTACTGCAAGTACACGCTGGTTATCTACGATAGATTCTCTAATATCATCTAAATACCCAGAACTATGAAACTTACTCAGCGCTCTGTTAAAACTCTCGTTTATTTGATTTCTAGTATATGAAATATCTTTACGAATCGACTTTAAATTAGTAGATGCTTTATCATCAACTTCAGCAAAAGGAGTGATGATTTTTTTGATATAATCTACTATTATTGTGGTGAATTCAACTTCTCGAGAATGTTCAAATAAGACAGGATAAATTTCCTTAAAATTTTTAAAGAATTTTAATAGTTCATTTGCAGTTTCTGAAACATTTTGAATTTTTAAAAAACTCTCAGGAGTTAGATAACTATTTTCAATTTCTAGTAAACTTATTTCTTTTGAAATAGTATCAAAAGAATGATTTGGAACTCTATTATCATTTTGAAAAGAAGTTAAATATTCATCAACTTTCTTTAATTCAGAAAGCAATTGTTTTTTATCAGAAAATGGTTTGATATTTTTTACTGATTCTCTCCCTAAATCTGAAATACAAAAAGCCTGAATTCGATCTATAATAGTTCCGAATTCTAAATCACTTAATGTTTTTTCTGATATTGTTATTGCCAAAATTGTATCTTTGAATCGGATGTAAAAATAAAAGAAAATTTAGAACATACTCTTAATAATTCTTGTAATTATATGAACTTAAACATACCGAAAAGTTGGAACAAAATTTTTGAAGAAGAGTTTGATGCAAACTATTTCAAAGAATTACAAAAATTTGTAAATTATGAATATGCAAATCACCAATGTTTTCCTAAGCAAGAACAACTTTTCTCGGCATTTAACTACTGTTCATTTAATGATTTAAAAGTCGTTATTATAGGTCAAGATCCATACCATGATGACGGACAAGCAAATGGCTTGTGTTTCTCTGTAAATGGCGGAATGAAGCATCCACCTTCGCTTAAAAATATATTTAAAGAATTAGATAGTGATTTAGGAAAACCAATTCCTGAAAGTGGTAATTTAGAATCGTGGGCTGCACAGGGAGTTCTATTGCTAAATGCAACGCTGTCAGTAAGATCGCATGAAGCAGGAAGTCATCAAAAGAAAGGTTGGGAGCAATTTACAGATGCAATCATTCAATATATTTCTAATAACAAGCAAGATGTTGTTTTCTTACTTTGGGGAGGGTTTGCAAAGAAAAAAGGAAAGAAAATTGATAAGAAGAAACATCATGTTTTAGAAACAGGCCATCCTTCTCCATTAAGTGCAAATAGAGGTTATTGGTTTGGGAACAAACATTTTAGTAAAACCAACAGTTTTTTAGATAGCAAAAATTTAAAAACTATATGTTGGTAATTTATCGTTATTTTTATAAAAAAAACATTCTCTATGAAAGTTAAATCACTTTATATATATTGTCTTGTCATATTTTTCTTTTCTGCATGTCATCCAAAAAAAACAGTTTTTGCTGAAGTTACTGATTTGCCAAAGGATGAAATTAGTAGAGTTCAGGAAAACAGTGAGGCTACGCTACAAAAACCATATGTAATTTTAATTTCTTTGGACGGGTTTAGATACGATTATGCAAAACGCTTTGGAGCAACTAATCTTTTGAATTTTGATGTAAAAGCAGATAAGATGATCTCATCTTTTCCAACAAAAACATTTCCAAATCATTATGCAATTGCAACAGGTTTGTATCCTGGAAATCATGGATTGGTAAGTAATTCCTTTTACAATCCAAAGAGAGAAGAGCATTATAGAATTAGAAATAGAGATGTTGTAAGAAATAAAGAATACTATAAAGGAACTCCTCTTTGGGTGTTGGCTTCACAGCAAGAAATGGTTTCTGCAAGTATGTTTTGGGTAGGCTCAGAAGCTCCAATTAAAGACATGTATCCAACATATTATTTTAATTATAATGGAAGAGTAACAAATGAGCAGCGTGTTAATCAAGCAGTAGAATGGCTAAAATTGCCAGAAGAAAAAAGACCGCATTTCATCACAATGTATTTTTCATTAGCCGATGATATTGGACATAAATTCGGACCCAATTCACCTGAAATTGAAACAACTGTTAAACAATTAAATGCAACCATTGGAGATTTAATTTCAAAAACTAAAAAACTAAATTTACCTATTAATTTTGTGGTCGTTTCTGACCATGGAATGCAAGAGGTTGATGTAGATAATGTCATTTACTATAAAGAAATGATTCCAAAACGCGCGATAGTTTCTGCGAGTTTTCCTTTAATGGTATATTCTAAAGATTCGAAACTAATCGATTCTTTATATACTAATTTCAAAAAAGACTCAACTCGTATAAATGTGTACTTGAAATCAAATATGCCGAAACACTATCATTATAATGTTGAAGATGATAGAGTAGGAGATTTAATAGTGATGCCAAAGCCTCCTTACACTTTTGGAAGTCGTTCTAGACCTTTTAATAAAGGGAGTAGCACTCATGGTTATGACCCAACTGAGTCTGAAGAAATGGGTGCTATTTTTTATGCTACTGGACCTGCATTTAAAAAGAACAAGCAAATTGAAGCTTTTGAAAATATTCATATTTTTCCATTGGTTTCAGAAATCTTGGAGTTAGACTATTCACATTTAACTATTGATGGAAATAAAGAGGTGTTGGAAAATATTATTAAAGAATAAAACTAAAAAAGCCCATCAAAATGATGGGCTTTCTGTCAAAACTAGTGATGTATATATTATATTACTTTTACATTTACTGCGTTTAATCCTTTTCTTCCTTCTTCTAAATCAAACTCTACTGCGTCTCCTTCGTTTATTTGATCTATTAATCCAGAAATGTGAACAAAATGTTCTGTGTTTGAAACTTCTTCAACTATAAAACCAAATCCTTTTGATTCGTTGAAAAATTTAACTGTTCCTTTACTCATGTTATTATATTTAATTATTAATATTACTTCTACAAATACAAATATTATGCCAAGAAAAAATAACTAAATTGCAAGGATGAAATCAGCCATAAAAATAATCTTCTTTTTCGTCTACTTTCAATCCTTTGGACAGTTACCAAATGATTTTGCATATGTACAAGAAGAAATACCAACAATCAAAATTGAGTTGCGTTATTTTTCAGATAATAACTTTGTAGGAACTAAAGTTGATGGCTACGAAGCCAATGTTGTTATTTTGTCTAGTCAAGCAACAAAGGCTTTGAAAAGGGTTCAATATGAATTGTTAAAAGATAGTTTGTCTCTCAAAATATATGATGCATATAGACCACAACGAGCGGTGAGCCATTTTTGGCGTTGGGCAAAAGATGTGAATGACACCTTAACGAAACAGCAGTTTTATCCGAATGTAAAAAAGAAGAACTTATTTAAAGAAGGTTATATAGCCACACGTTCAGGACATAGTAGTGGAAGCACGATAGATATTACATTAGTTGATTTAAAAACCAATAAAGAATTGGATATGGGAACACCTTATGATTTTTTTGGCCCAGAATCTTGGGTTGCTTATAACAGTATTACCGTACTACAAAAAGCCAATAGAGATCTACTTCAAAATGTTATGAAAAAGCAGGGTTTCAGAAATTATCCTCAAGAATGGTGGCACTTTACATTAAGAGATGAGCCGTTTTTAAATCAATATTTTGATTTTGTAATTGAATAATTTATTTACTCAAATTCACTTGTGAAATGTAATTTTACGGTAGGAAACTTACTTTGTGTCATTTGAATAGTAAAAGAAGAATCAGCAAAGAAAACTAACTTTCCTAACTTATCTTTAGCAAGATATCGCTGTTTAATTCTCTTAAATTCTTTAAACTCAATATTTTTAGGGTCTTCAGGTTCTACCCAACATACCTTGTGCATTGGTAAATTTTCATAGGTACATTTCGCGCCATATTCATGCTCCAAACGATATTGAATTACTTCATATTGAAGTGCACCAACAGTACCAATAACCTTACGACCATTCATTTCTAGTGTAAATAACTGTGCTACACCTTCATCCATCAATTGCAACAATCCTTTTTGCAATTGTTTAGATTTCATGGGATCAGCATTGTTTACATATCTAAAATGCTCTGGAGAGAAACTTGGAATCCCTTTAAAATTCAATTCTTCACCTTCAGTCAATGTGTCTCCAATTTTAAAATTCCCAGTATCATGTAATCCTACAATATCTCCAGGAAATGATTCATCCACAATTTCTTTCTTTTCTGCAAAGAAAGCATTTGGACTTGAAAACTTCATTTTCTTTCCGTTTCTAACATGAAGATACGGAGCGTTTCTTTTAAAAGTTCCAGAAACAATTTTTATAAATGCTAATCTATCTCTATGTTTAGGATCCATATTAGCATGAATTTTAAAAACAAATCCAGATAATGTTTCTTCTTTTGAATCAACCAAACGTTCTTCAGCCATTTTTGGTTGTGGCGTAGGAGCTATTTCAGTAAAACAATCTAACAACTCTTTTACTCCAAAATTATTTAATGCAGAACCAAAGAAAACAGGTTGTAAAGAACCGTTTAAGTATTCTTCATTATTGAATTTAGGATAGACTTCATAGACCAATTCTAATTCTTCTCTAAGTTCATTTGCTGCTTTTTCTCCAACTTCTTCATCAAGTCTAGAGTCATTTAAATCACTAAACTCTATTCCTTCAGAAACAGTTTGTTTATTATCTCCTGAAAAAAGATTTAATTTCTTCTCCCAAATATTATAGATTCCTTTAAAGTCATAACCCATTCCGATTGGGAAACTTAAGGGCGTTACTCTTAAACCTAATTTTTGTTCTACTTCATCTAATAAATCAAATGCATCTTTTCCTTCTCTATCCAATTTATTAATAAAAACAATAATTGGAATTTTTCGCATTCTACAAACTTCAACTAATTTTTCAGTTTGTGCTTCAACACCTTTTGCAACGTCAATTACAACAATAACACTATCTACAGCAGTTAAAGTTCTAAAAGTATCTTCTGCAAAATCTTTATGTCCAGGAGTGTCAAGAATGTTTATTTTTTTGTCTTTATAGATAAACGCAAGGACAGATGTTGCCACAGAGATTCCACGCTGACGCTCAATTTCCATAAAATCGGAAGTTGCTCCCTTTTTTATTTTATTGTTTTTTACTGCACCTGCTTCTTGTATTGCACCACCAAAAAGTAATAGTTTTTCAGTTAATGTAGTTTTACCTGCATCTGGATGCGAAATAATTCCAAAGGTACGTCTGCGCTCTAATTCTTTTAAAAAAGACATATAAGATTCAATCGATTAAAATTCTTTTGCAAATATACTGCTAAGTAATATAAATATCAACGAATAACTTTAACTTTCAAAGGGACATCTATTTTGGGCCATTCATCAGAAGTTGTTTCAAGTCTTGATATCTTATCGATTGTAGAAAAACCAGAAATAACTTCGCCAAAAACGGTATGCTCATTGTTTAAGTGATGACCACCATTTCTATTTTGAATGATATAAAATTGGAAACCGTTAGACATTTTTTTAGGGTTATTATTCCAATCTCTTGCTGCTGCTATAGCACCATATTTGTGTCTTCTATGCGATAAGAATTCAGGAGGTAATTTATAAAACCTATATTTCTTTCTGTAGTCATAAGCATCTTTTCTTTCAGAGTTTCCAGCTTGTATGACAAAGTTAGGAGAAACCCGATAAAAGACAGTCGTATCAAAATAGCCAATTTTTGATAAGAAAATAAAATTTGCTCTATGAATTGGAGTATCATTGTACAGGCGTATTTTAATATTCCCGAAATTTGTTTTAATTCTTACAATAGTCTCTTTATTTTGTTTGCCGTATTCAACAAAAAATGCATTTACATTATTTCTATTTAAACTATCCCAATTTTTCTCAACAGTTTTTTCTTTTTTGTTTATTTTTTTTTGAATTTTTAGTTCAGGTTTCTCTTTTATGATTGGTTGTTTATGCTTTTTGTTACAGCCAAAGTATGAAGTGATGATTGCCAATAAAAGTAGAATTCTTAAATATCGCATAACGTGATTGATAATTATAGCAAATATAAAACACCAATTTTAATAAACAATTATAACGTGTAATTTGTTACTTTTGTTTTATGGTTGAAGAGCAAGTAATATTAGTCGATACAAACGATAACCAAATAGGTTTGATGCCCAAAATGGAAGCACATGAAAAGGCTGTTTTACATCGTGCTTTTTCAGTTTTTATTTTTAATGATAGTGGTGAATTGATGTTACAGCAAAGAGCATCAGAAAAATATCATTCTCCGTTAGAATGGACCAATACTTGCTGTAGTCATCAAAGAGACGGTGAAACTAGTTTAGATGCTGGTAAACGTAGATTAAAAGAGGAAATGGGTTTTGAATGCGAATTAGAAGAAATATTTACATTTATTTATAAAGCGCCCTTTGAAAACGGACTAACAGAGCATGAATTAGATCATGTGATGATTGGAAAGTATAATGAGAGCCCTATTATAAATAAAGATGAAGTTGAAGCTTATACGTGGATGACGTTAGAGGAAGTAAAAGTTGACATGGAATTACAACCTAAAGTTTATACTGCATGGTTTCGAATCATTTTTGATAAATATTATAATTTTATAAAAGAATAGTAATGCCAAAAGGAACTGTACATATAAAAGCACATTGATGAGCCTATTAAAATTTTAAATAAAAATTTATAAATGAGTTTAGATTATCCAATTAAATTTAGTCCAATATTAAAAGAAAAGATTTGGGGAGGAGATAAACTAATGCGTTTACTTCACAAAACATCTGATAAGAATAATATTGGAGAGAGTTGGGAGATATCTGATGTTGAAGCAGATACTTCAATTGTTTCAAACGGAAAGTTTAAAGGTAAAAGCCTTAAAGAACTTGTTTCTGAATTTAAAGGTGATTTGGTTGGGCAGGAAGTCTATAAATTGTTCGGTGAAAAATTCCCTTTACTTATTAAATTTATTGATGCAAAAACACCATTAAGTATTCAGTTGCATCCTCATGATGAATTGGCCAAAAAAAGACATAATTCTTTCGGGAAAACTGAAATGTGGTATGTGATGCAGGCTGATGATAAAGCAAATTTAATTGTAGGTTTTAAAGAGG
>CAWVTS010000054.1:0-14177 GCA_963933045.1 uncultured Lutibacter sp.
AGATAATCCATCTATTACAAGAGATGTTTCTGGAGAAGGAGTTCAGCAAGCTTTATTGAAACTGTTAGAAGGAACGGTTGTGAATGTACCGCCAAAAGGAGGTCGTAAGCATCCTGATCAAAAATTTGTTGAAGTTGACACTAAAAATATTTTATTTATTGCCGGTGGAGCATTTTCTGGAATTGATAAAAAAATAAGTAAGCGATTAAATCGTCAGGCAGTTGGTTATAGTGCTTCTATAAGCGATGATAACATAGACGAAGAGAACTTATTACAATATATTTTACCAACCGATTTAAAATCATTTGGTTTAATTCCAGAAATTATTGGGCGTTTACCTGTTTTAACACATATGAATCCTCTAGATGCTAGTACATTAAGAGCTATTTTGACGGAGCCAAAAAACTCTATAATCAAACAGTATAAAAAATTGTTTGAAATGGATGGAATTGATTTTTCTATTGATGAAAAAGCATTGAACTATATTGTAGGTAAGGCTGTTGAATATAAATTAGGAGCTCGTGGATTACGTTCACTTTGTGAAGCAATTTTAACTGATGCGATGTTTGAATTGCCTGGAAGTGAAGAAAAAGAATTGCGTGTAACTAAAAAATATGCGGAAGCGAAAATTACCAAAACAACACTTAAAAAGTTGAAAGCAGTTTCTTAAATTGCTTTCATGTCCTTTGAATATAAAAACTTAGGATAAAGGATATATGATTTCTAGAAATACCATTGATACTGTTTTTGAAACTGCTCGTGTAGAGGAGGTGATTGGCGAATTTGTCCAATTAAAAAAAGCAGGAAGTAACTTTAAAGGATTGAGTCCGTTTTCGGATGAAAAATCGCCTTCATTTATGGTTTCTCCTGTTAAACAGATATGGAAAGATTTTTCTTCTGGTAAAGGAGGAAATGTAGTTTCTTTTTTAATGGAACATGAGCATTATTCATATCCTGAAGCGATACGTTTTTTAGCAAAAAAGTATAATATTGAGATTGATGAAATTGAACAAACTGACGAGCAAAAGGAGCAAGCGACTGAGCGAGAAAGTATGTTTTTGGTTTCAGAATTTGCTCGAGATTACTTTCATGACATCTTATTAAATAATCAAAAAGGTAAAGCTATTGGTTATTCTTATTTTAAAGAACGTGGCTTTACAGATGAAACGATTAAAAAGTTTGAATTAGGGTACAGTCTCGATGATTGGTCACATTTTACTGATACTGCAATTAGAAAAGGATATGACATTAATTATTTAGAAAAAACAGGACTTACAATTGTCAATGAGACCCGTCAATTTGATAGATTCAAAAGCCGTGTTTTATTTCCTATTCATAGTATGAGCGGACGTGTTCTAGGATTTGGAGGGCGAATACTTACAAATGAGAAAAAAGCTGCAAAATATTTAAATTCTCCTGAAAGTGATATATATCATAAAAGCAAAATTTTATATGGTATTTACTACGCTAAACAGTCCATTGCAAAAGAAGATAACTGTTATTTAGTTGAAGGGTATACAGACGTTATTTCTTTTCATCAAAATGGCGTAGAGAATGTTGTTGCATCTTCTGGAACAGCATTAACATCTGATCAAATAAGATTGATTAGTAGACTTACCAAAAACATTACCATTCTTTTTGATGGAGATGCGGCAGGAATGAGAGCTTCTTTACGTGGAATTGATTTGATATTAGAGCAAGGAATGAATGTCAAGGTATTGACGTTTCCTGATGGTGATGATCCGGATAGTTTTTCAAAACGTGTTTCTACTGATGAATTAAAAGAGTATTTAGGTGAAAACGCTCAAGACTTTATCAATTTTAAAGTTTCTCTATTATTAGAAGACGCTAAAAATGACCCTGTAAAAAAAGCAGGATTGATTAGAGATATTGTAGTAAGTATTTCTAAAATTCCAGATAGTATTCAAAGAGAAGTGTATATTCAAGAATGTGCTCGTATCATGAGTATTTCTGAAACGGTATTATTTAGCGAATTAGCACAAATATTTAAAAAAGAACAAAGAGAGGCTTCTAAAAAACCACTTCAAATAAGGCCTGAAGAGCCTGTATTACAAAAAACATCTACTCAGGAAAATGTAAATGAATTAGAAAAATATGAAAGAGAAATAATTAAAATTCTCTTACTTCATGGGAATAAAAAAATTGATTTTGTTGATTTAATTGATGATGAAGCAGAGGGTCAAAAGAAAGAAATTTACACAAACTTGATTTCTCAAGAAATCTATTTAGACCTACAAGACGATGAGATTGAGTTTACAAATGAAGTGTTTAGGCAAGTTTATTTTGATGTTATTAGTCAGTTAAATCAAGAGGAAGATATAAGTGTTGATGCTTTCATCAATCATGTAAACACTGAAATATCATCTTTAGTGACCAATATTTTAATGGATGATGAAAAACATACTTTAAGTGATTGGAAACGAAAAGAGATTGTTGTAAAAGGTATTGATGAAGGATTGTCAAAATTAGTCTCTGATTCAGTATTTAATCTTCGTAGAATCTTAATTGACGAGAAAATTGGGGAACTACAAAAAGATGTTTCAATGGATAAAAGTAACGATAGTATATTAGAAGAAATCGTTAATTATTCTAACTTAAAAAAGCGATTATTTAATGAGTTAAATAGAGTTGTTTAGATTTATTTATTAGTTTAAACCATTTTTTTTTCTTACGTTTGATATAACAACCCCAAAAAAAAAGCTATGAGAGCCTTAAAAAACTACTCAAGGGCAATATTTATATTGCTTAATCTACCGTTTGCATTTACAAATGCAACAAAACAAAAATTAAGAAAGAAAGCAAGATCACTGATGGAAATGGCCTAAGGCTATTTTAAATCTTTAGGTATTTCGCATACAGGTATTGGCACCATTTTGTGTCTATTCACCCTGTTTAAACGCGTATATATTTCAAGGATGGTTTTTTGTCTTCCTTTGAAATCAGTATTCTTTTTGCCTTTTTTATCCATATCCATTGCCCATTCAAGTTCTGGATAAGATGCGCCTATCTGATCTTCATCAGTTCGGTCATCTCCCCATAGACCATCAGTTGGTGCAGCATCTAAAATCTCTTGATTAATTCCAAGATGAGCTGCTAATTCGTTTACTTCAGATTTTAATAAATCTGCAATTGGACTCAAGTCTACACCTCCATCACCATATTTTGTATAAAAACCTACACCAAAATCTTCTACTTTGTTTCCTGTACCTGCAACTAAATATCCATGTAATCCAGCAAAATAATACAGCGTAGTCATTCTAAGTCTTGCACGAGTATTTGCTAGTGCCATAAATCGATCTTCTTCGTTTTTTACATCTGGAACTGCATCAATAAATGTGTCAAATGTTGGAGTTAAATCAACTTCTAACTTAGATACATCATCAAAATTTTCTTTCAACCAGTTTATATGATTTATTGCTCTACTTACCTGTGTTTTTTCTTGGTGAATAGGCATTTCTAAAGTCAATAATTTCAATCCTGTTTTAGCACATAGTGTTGAGGTTAGCGCAGAGTCTATTCCTCCTGATATACCTATTACAAATCCATTGATATTTGCTTTGGTTGCATAATCTTTAAGCCATTTAACGATATGATTTACTACTTTTTCAGAATTCATCTTAAACTATTTAGTATTTTTGTGCGTTATTAAATTTGAATGTAAATATAAAAAAATAAATGTCAAGAATTCCCTCCTATGTATTGATTTTTTTACTCTTTTCCGCCTGTACATCTGACGATAAGAAAAATGTAGTTGATGTTTCAGACATTGAAGTAGACTTTTCTTTAGATAGATTTGATCAAAAATTCTATACTGCAAAATCTTCAGATTTAAATACACTAAAAAAAGAATATCCAAGAATGCTTTCTGGAGTAGAGGATAGCATATGGTTGAATAAAATGAAGAATGAAGATGAACTTCATTTGTTTAACGAATCTCAAAAAGTTTTTGGCAATTTTTCAGAAACGAAAAGCGAACTTGAGCAATTATTTAAACATATAAAATATTACACACCTACCTTTAAAGCACCGAATATCATCACTCATATTTCTAATCTAGATTATGATTATCCAGTAATTTATGCAGACACTTTATTATTTGTTGCCTTAGATATGTATTTGGGAAAAAACAATATTGTGTATAGTGATTTTCCTAAATATATATCTCAAAACTACGTCAAAGAAGCAGTTGTTGTAGATGCTGCAAAAGACATCATCAATCTAAGTTATAGAAAAGAAAAAAGTAGAACTTTTTTAGAGAGAATGATAAATGAAGGTAAATTTTTATATCTGTTAGATCGTTATTTGCCCAATACTTCTGATGAATTAAAGATGAACTATGATGCTGATAAAATGGAATTTGTGCAAATGAATGAAATCAATATTTGGAAATACTTTATTGAAAACGAATTACTGTTTAGTAATGACTCTAAATTGAATACTAGATTTATTGATGTTGCACCTTTTTCTAAATTTTATAAAGAATTTGATCAAGAAACTCCTGGAAGAGTTGGTGTTTGGACAGGTTGGCAAATTGTTCGTGCATATATGAAGAATAATGATGTAACTTTGCAGCAATTAATGGCTACAAGTCCAGAAACAATTTATAAAAAATCTAAATACAAACCAAGAAAGTAATAATCATATGGCTGTAACATCTAAATCAAAAATTGAATTTATAATTGGTCTTGACGAAAATAAAATTCCAGAAGAATTAAATTGGAGTGCTGATGATGGAAACATTAAAAATTCAGAAGTAAAAGCAATGTTAGTTTCTGTTTGGGACCACAACAAAAAAGACACTTTGAAGGTAGATTTGTGGACCAAAGATATGCCTGTAGATGAAATGAAACAATTCTTCCATCAAACATTGGTTTCTATGACCAGTACTTTTGAAACGGCTACAAATGATGAGAAAATGACTGCAACTATGCGAGATTTTTGTGATTATTTTGCAGAGAAGTTGGAGTTGAAGAAATAGTAATTGTAACATAATATATTAAATATCGTCTTATTTTTATGAGGCGATATTTTTATTTATTCCTATTACTTTTTTCAGTGTCTTTATTTTCTCAAGATGTAAATGAAGAGATTATTGGGAAATGGTTAATTAAGGACATTTCACAAAAATTCATTATAGGTTGTCCACGAGATGTAATCTCTATTGATGAACTTATTAAGCCAATCATAAAAACTAAACTGGAGTTTACAGAATCTGGTCTATTTAATTGTAGCCATCCAACTAATCAAAATGAGTTTTTGAGATTTAATAATTCTAAATGGATTATAACTGAAGAAGATTCAATTGAACATCAATCATTAGAGGGAGAAACTCTTTTGTTTTTAAAATTTAGGGAAAAAGAAGTTAAAAAATATTATTTAAGTCTTGGAGGTGTAGAATTTCATTTAGAAAGAATAATAGATTAACTCTTAAACTCCGAAATCTGTTTGATTATAAATTGGTAATCTTCAGTGCTGTTCACAAAGTCTAATTGAGAGACATCAATCACCAATGTATTTAATTCTTTTTCTGATTTGATAAAAGTAGCATAACCTGCATGAATCTTATCTAAATATTCAGGCTCAATATTTTGCTCATAGTCACGACCACGCTTCTTAATATTAGTTAGTAAACGGTCTGTATTCTGATATAAATACACGTAAATATCAGGTTTTGATATTTCTCGATACATCACGTCAAACACTTTTCTATACAATGCATATTCATCTTTGTGTAATGAAACTTGAGCGAAAATCAATGATTTGAAAATGTAATAATCTGAGACGATGAAATTTTTAAACAAATCAAATTGCGCTAAATCTTCCGATAATTGATTGTATCTATCTGCCAAAAAACTCATTTCTAATGGAAACGCATAGCGCTCCATATCTTCATAGTACTTGGGTAAAAAAGGATTATCGGCAAAACGTTCTAAAACTAATTTAGCATTGTAATCGTCACCAATCATTTTGGCAAGCGATGTTTTTCCTGCACCAATATTACCTTCAATCGCTATGTAGTTGTATTTCTCAAATAATGAGATTGGGCGAACAAGCGTATCGTCAATTTTTTCAATAGCACTTGAATCATCAGAATTTTGGAGACACATTAAAATAGTTTGCTTTTCAATAGGATGCCTGTAATTCGGTGCAATTTCTGTTAGTGGAACTAGTACAAACTTCCGCTTTAACATTCTAGGATGCGGAACAATTAAGTTAGGCGAAAAAATAATTTCATCATCAAATAGTAAGATGTCCAAATCAATACTTCTTCCTAAGTATTCATTTGAATTAGTTCTAACTCTCCCAAGACTTTCTTCAATTTCAAGAAGTGTTTTAAGAAGTGTTTCAGGATTTAAATTAGTTGAAGCTTCTAAACAGCAATTAAAAAAAGCATCACCATCAAAACCCCAAGATTTGGTTTTATAAATTGATGATACTTTGTGAATAGCACCAACTTTTTCACCAATTAAATCAATTGCTTTTTGCAAATTATCTAATTTGTTACCTTGATTACTTCCAAGAGATAGATATGTAGTTCTTACGATTTTCATTTTCGGTTTACAAAGTAAAGAAATGTATAATTGAAAAATGTATATTTGCAAACCATTTTATAAACATTTTTATGGATTTTTTTAGAAAAGTATTGGCAAGTTGTCTAGGAACTAGCATTGCATTAATAATATTAACTTTTTCAGGATTTTTTTTATTCGGAATTTTAGTTTCATCTATGGACAAAGACTCCAAAGTGATTGTAACGAATAATTCAGTTCTAGAAATAAACTTAGGAAGTCCTGTAAAGGATTACGTTCCAGTATCAGACAACCCTCTTGACAAACTTTTTGATGATGATAAACTACAATTGAGTAGTATTATCAACGCAATTGAAAATGCGAAGTATGATGATAAAATAAAAGGAATAAGTATCCTAAACTTAATTGTAAATGCTGGAATTGCTCAAACGCAAGCAATTAGAAATAAGTTAGTAGAATTTAAAGAAACAGGTAAATTTATAACTGCGTATGCAGATTTTTATACCTCAAAAAATTATTATTTAAGTTCGGTAGCCGATTCAATTTATGTAACTCCTTATGGTGGAGTTGACTTTAAAGGCTTGTCTAGTGAGCGTCTTTTTTATAAAGATTTTCAAGAGAAATACGGCGTTAAAATGGAAGTAATACGTCATGGAAAATATAAAAGTGCAGTTGAGGGATACCTTAATAATAAAATGAGTGATGCGAATAGAGAGCAAATCTCTTCTTTCTTAAATTCTATTTGGAGTGAAATTATAGAAGATATATCTATAAGCAGAAATAAAACTGTTGATGAATTGAATCTTATTGCTGATGATTTATTAGCACGTAGTTCTGAATTAGCGGTTGCCAATGGAATGTTGGATGGTGCAATTTATCAAGATGAGTATGCTGATAGATTAGATATTTTAGTTGGAGATACAGCGGTAGAGACTGTTAGTTTGGAAGATTATATAGCTACTGGAAAAGGTAGAATGAGATCAATTTCTTCTAATAAAATTGCAGTGTTATATGCTCAAGGAGATATTTTATACGGTAAAGGTGACGAGACTTATATAGGTCAAGAAAGTATGATTAAAGCAATTAGAAAAGTTAAAGATAATGATGGGATTAAAGCAGTGGTTTTAAGAGTAAATTCTCCTGGAGGTGTTGCTTTGACAGCCGATTTAATTTGGAGAGAATTAGAATTATTAAAAAAAGAGAAACCATTAATAGTTTCAATGGGAAATCTTGCTGCTTCTGGTGGTTATTATATTGCTGCAAATGCAGATAAGATTTTTGCTGAACCTACAACAATTACTGGATCTATTGGAGTTTTTGGAACGATCCCTAATTTTAGTGAATTGATAGGGAATATTGGAATTAATGCAGAGCAAGTTTCTACAAATAAAAATTCAATTGGTTATACTCCATATGAGCCTATGACAAAAGAATTTTATGATGTTACCAAAGAAGGGGTGGAAATGGTTTATAAAATGTTTTTAGATAGAGTAGCGAAAGGAAGAAATATGACAATGGAAGAAGCAGATGCTGTTGCTCAAGGTCGTGTTTGGACTGGAAAAGAAGCGAGAGAAATAGGTTTGGTAGATGAATTAGGGAATTTAGATGATGCTGTTGCTTATGCTGCTAAAATGGCTGAAATTACAGAGTATAAAACAACGAGTTATCCTAGATTCGAAAATAATCTTGAAGATTCATTTAAAAGTTTTCCTTTTATGAATATGAAGGATAATATGATTAAAGAAGAATTAGGAGAGGTAAATTATAAAATATATAAAGAAGTTGAAAAAATGTCAAAAATTAAAGGGATTCAAGCAAGGCTTCCTTACAATATAGATATTAAGTAATTACTTTTTTTCATAGGTTACAAAACTATAATCGTATTTATTTTTTTCATCAGCAGCAAAATCTTCACGACTAGTTTCTTGCCATATTGTTGTGTTTATTTCAGGGAAATAAACATCTGCTTCAAAAGACTGATGGACTTCAGTAATATCTAACTTATCGGCATAATGAACGGCCTCTTTATAAATTTGAGCACCTCCAATAATAAAAGGCGCATCATCATTTTTAGCAACTTTTAAGGCTTCATCTAATGAGTTTACAACAATGCAGCCTTCGGCTTTATAATCTGGATTTCTAGTGATAATTACAGAAGTTCTATTTGGTAAAGGTTTTCCAATAGATTCATAAGTATTACGACCCATTATTATATGATGACCAGAAGTTGTAGTCTTAAATCTTTTTAAATCTGCAGGTAAATGCCAAATCAAATCATTGTCTTTCCCTAAAGCATTATCATTTGCAATGGCAGCAATTAAGGTGATCGTTTGTTTTTTCACAACATCATTCTTTTTTGGCTCAACTCTTTTTTGTTCAGTATAAAATTCACTTTCTGCTTTAAAATTAGTTTCTTTTTCCAATCTTTTTTTAATTTTTGTAATTCGTTTTTCCTGTTTTGCAACCAGTTTTTCAGTTTGCTTTCTTTCCCATTCTTTGCCCATAAAACGGTTGGTCACAAAAACATTTATGAAATGTAATATCCAGAAAAATGACCATAAAAGTATAGCCCAAATAAACCAATCATTGAGAATTTCCTCGCCAATATTTAAAACTTTATTTAATACAAATAAAAAAACAGAACCAACAATAAATACAACAAAATGTAGATACAATCGCTTCTTTTGTTTAGTTCGACTTCTTGCGTATTCGTATAGTTCGTGTTGGTCTTGCATAATTTTATACTGAAACTTTACCTCTAATTAATGGATGTGGATTGTAATTAACCAATTCAAAATCTTCATAAGTGAAATCAAAAATATCAGTAATTGATTTATTTAATTTCATCGTCGGTAATTCTTTAACCTCTCTTGATAGTTGTAAATCTATCTGCTCGTTATGGTTATTGTAAATATGAGCGTCACCAAATGTATGAATAAATTCGCCATACTCTAAATCACATACTTGAGCAATCATCATCACGAATAAAGCATAAGATGCAATATTAAACGGAACTCCTAAAAAGATGTCCGCACTTCTCTGATATAATTGGCAAGATAATTTTCCATTAGCCACATAAAATTGAAAAAAAGCGTGACATGGAGGTAAAGCGGCTTTATTATTCGCGACATTTTCTGAAAACGAAACAGAAGTGTCAGGTAAGACACTCGGATTCCATGCAGAAACAATCATTCTTCTACTATCAGGATTATTTTTTATAGTATCTACAACATCAACAATTTGATCTATTCCGTCACTATTCCAATTTCTCCATTGATGCCCGTAAACCGGACCTAAATCTCCATTTTCATCAGCCCAAGCATCCCAAATCTTAACACCATTTTTTTGTAAATAGCCAATATTTGTATCGCCTTTTAGAAACCAAAGAAGTTCGTGAATTATAGATTTTAGGTGCAACTTTTTAGTTGTTACCATTGGAAACCCTTCAGCGAGATCAAATCGCATTTGGTATCCAAAAACACTTTTCGTCCCTGTTCCTGTTCTGTCTGTCTTTTCTATTCCGTTTGCACGAACGTGTTTTATTAAATCTAAATATTGTTTCATAAATCAGTCTTAATCCTTTCAAAATGAAAGAAATTATTGATGCTATAAAAATAAAAAAGCACTAACAATAATGCTTAGTGCTTTTCAAAATTATATTAATAAGTTATTAACTTTTTTCTTAGTTTACCCAATAATCATTCCTGCAATAGTTGCAGAGATTAATGATGCTATTGTACCACCAATCAAAGCTTTCATTCCAAATTTTGATAATGTCTTTCTTTGTCCAGGAGCCAAAGATCCAATGCCACCAATCTGGATACCTATAGATGCGAAATTTGCAAATCCACATAACATATACGTAGCCATTATTATAGATTTGTTATATGTAAGATGTGTTGCGTTTGACACATCTTTTAAATCGGCAAGTTGAATATAACCTACAAATTCACTTGCTGCTAATTTTATGCCAAGTAACTGTCCCATCATCATCATATCTTGTTTTGCAATTCCAATTAGCCACATTAAGGGAGCGAAAATTGTTCCTAAAAGAGCTTCAAGAGAAAATTGTGGATAAGAAGTGTTTGCAGCCATCCAATCATTTAGAGATGTAATATCTCCAAACCAACCTAAAATTCCATTTATCATTGCTATAAAAGCAACAAAGACTAATAGCATAGCTCCAACATTAACAGCCAGTTTTAAACCTTCTGTAGTTCCATTAGAAATGGCATCAAGTATGTTGGTTCCAATTTTTTCTGATGATACTTTTACATTAGTATTTACTTTTTCAGTTTGCGGATATAGAATCTTAGAAATTACAATTGCTCCTGGAGCTGCCATAACTGATGCTGCTAATAAATGTTTTGCGTATACTAACCTTAAAGCAGGATCATCCCCTCCAAGAAAACCTATATATGCCGCAAGAACTGCCCCTGCAACGGTCGCCATTCCGCCAATCATAACTAAAAGCATTTCAGACTTATTCATCTTTTCTAAATATGCTTTGATTAATAAAGGAGCTTCTGTTTGACCTAAAAAGATATTTCCAGCTACACTTAAACTTTCTGCACCTGATATTTTAAGTACCTTAGTTAACGACCAAGCCATTGCTTTTACAACTTTCTGAATTATTCCTAAATAAAACAATACAGAGGTTAGAGCTGAAAAGAATAAAATAGTTGGAAGTACTTGAAAGGCAAAGATAAATCCAAAAGAATCAATATTCATCATACCGCCAAATAAGAATTCACTTCCTGCTCTTGTGTAATCTAACACATTGATAAATACTTGTCCAACTGCTTCAAAAATCGACTGAATGAAGGGAACTTTTAGTACACCAATTGCTATGATTAATTGAAATGCTAAACCTAAACCTGCAGTTTTCCAATCAATATTCTTTTTATTACTGCTAAATAAGTAGGCTATAAATATTAAAGAAACCATTCCTAATACACCTCTCCATAATGAGTTAAATGAAAACCCTTGACTTGGAATTATTTCATTTGGCACAGTTTGTTGAGCATTCATCAGTAAAAAACTGAAAACAAGTCCTAAAGTAAATATGAGCTTTTTGTTCATCTTATTTTTTATTTCGTTTGTTTATTTCGTCTCTTATTTGAGCAGCCAATTCATAATCTTCATTTGCTACTGCTTCATTCATTTGCTTGTTTAATTCTTTTAATGTTACTGATGAATATGAAGTTTCTTTAACAGTTTTAGCAATTAAATCACCCAAAACTATATTCCCTTCATCAATTTTTGATTCGTCTTTTAACTTTAAGTAAACTCCAGCTTTGTCTAAAATATTTTCATACGTAAAAATTGGAGCATAGAATCTAGTAGCTAATGCAATTGCATCAGAAGTTCGAGTATCTATTATTTCTTCAATACCATCACGTTCGCAAATTAAACTTGAATAAAAAACACCATCAACCAGCTTATGAATAATCACCTGTTTGATGATTATATTAAATCGATCGGCAAAACTTTTGAATAAATCGTGCGTTAAAGGTCGTGGTGGCTTAATCTCTTTCTCTAGCGCTATTGCAATAGATTGAGCTTCAAAAGCGCCAATAACAATTGGTAAAGTTCGAGTTCCATCAACTTCGCTAAGTACCAGTGCATATGCGCCACTTTGCGTTTGGCTATATGAGATGCCCTTTATATCTAATCTTACTAAACTCAATGTTTAATTCCTTTTTAGTATTAAAAAATAATAATATAACATAAAAAAACTGTCTAACTTCAGACTTAAATAAATCTAAAATTAGACAGCCTTTCGGTGCACAATTTAATAAAAATTATGCGTTTTGAGCTTTAAATTTTTTCAACTTTTCAATTAAGTTAGGAACAACCTCAAATGCATCACCAACTACACCATAGTCTGCAGCCTTAAAGAAAGGTGCTTCAGCATCTGTATTGATTACTACTTTTACTTTTGATGCGTTTATTCCAGCTAGATGTTGGATCGCTCCAGAGATTCCAATTGCAATATAAAGATTTGATGAAACAGGCTTTCCAGTTTGCCCTACATGCTCACCATGAGGTCTCCAGTCCATATCTGAAACTGGTTTTGAACAGGCAGTTGCTGCTCCTAAAATTTCGGCAAGCTCTTCAATCATACCCCAGTTTTCAGGGCCTTTAAGACCTCTTCCAGCCGAAACGACGATGTCTGCATCTGCAATAGTTACTTTACCAGTGCTTCTATCAACCGATATTGATGTTAAACCACTTTCTATTAATGTTGGATTGAACTCTTCTGTTGAACCGCTTACAAAGTTTTCAACCAATCCAAAAGAGTTTTTTGCGATACCAATTACCTTATTTATAGTTTTAACTTCTGTGAAGTTAAACCCTTTATTTGAAAATGCTTTTCTTTTTACTATAAACGGATTGGTACTGCTTGGTAACCCAACTGTATTTGATGCGTAACCTGCATTTAAATTAACTGCAGCCATTGGTGCAACACTCAGGCCATTGGCGCTAGAATCAACAATAACAACTGAAGAGTTTTCTTTTTCAGCAGCTTGTTTGATAACGTTTGCAACTACTTTATCACTCAAAATTTTTAATGAATCATTGCTTACATTTAATACTTTTTCAGCACCATACGTATTTAATTCGGATGAATCAGAAGCGTTTATTGTCAATACAACAAGGTTAGTGCCCAATTGCTCAGCAACTTTTTTTCCATATGATGTTGCTTCAAATGCAACTTTTTTAAACTTTCCTTCCGTAGATTCGGCATATACTAATACTGACATTCTGTTTTGTTTTTAGATAATTAAATAACTTTAGCTTCGTTGTGTAATAATGAAATTAATTCATCAATATTATCAGCATCAACCAATTTACAAGCCCCTTTTGGCGCTGGCTTTTCAAAGCTTGTTGAAACAGAAGTTTCTTCAGTTTCTAAAGCATCAACAACATTTAAAGGTTTTTTACGAGCCATCATAATTCCTCTCATATTAGGAATTCTTAAATCTTTTTCTTCAACCAATCCTTTTTGACCGCCAATTACTAATGGTAAACTTGAAGAAAGAGTTTCTTTTCCACCATCAATTTCGCAATTAATTGTAGCGTTTGTGCCATCAATTTCTAAACCAGTACATGCATTTGCAAAATTGTAATCTAATATAGAGGCTAACATTGCTGGAACCATACCACCATTGTAATCACTAGACTCTTTACCTGCTAGAACCAAATCAAAGTTTCCGCTTTTCACTACTTCAGCCAATTGCTTTGCAACGTAAAAACCATCTGTTGCTTCTGTATTAACTCTTATAGCATCATCTGCACCAATTGCCAAAGCCTTTCTTAGAGTTGGTTCTGTTGTTGCATTTCCAACATTTACTACAGTAACTGAAGCGCCTTGTTTTTCCTTAAACCACATTGCTCTTGTTAAAGCAAATTCGTCATATGGGTTTATTACAAACTGCACCCCGTTAGTATCAAACTTTGTGTCGTTATCTGTAAAATTTATTTTTGAAGTCGTGTCTGGAACATGACTAATACAAACTAAAATTTTCATTTAAATTCTATTTTTAGAAGTTTTTATTTAATAATAAAATGATGTTTTTAATATCGGTACGAAGATAGTACTTTTTTTTAAATTTACTATGC
>CAWVTS010000055.1:0-13899 GCA_963933045.1 uncultured Lutibacter sp.
CTAAATCACACTCTACCGTTACATCTACTGGTAAGGTAACATTGAATGTCGGTGCGAGAACATCTATTATTCTATATGTTGCACTTGTTGTATTAGAATTTCCACAATCATCAGTTGCTGTAAATACAACTTCTATTGGTGCTGAACAATCTGATGCTACTCCTGTATAATTGTTTGTCCATGTTACTGATCCACAATTATCTTTTGCAATTGCATTTCCATTGGCATTTAACCAATCTTGAATTGCATCTTCATTTCTCGTTCCATCACATTCTAATACTAAATCAACTGCTTCTGTTTCAATTGTCAGTGCGGTTGTATCTTCTACTGTAATTTCTTGTACAAACTCTGTAGTCAAGCCACATTCGTCTGTTGCTGTCCATGTTCTTGTCAATACATAAGCACTATCACAACTTCCGTCTTCTCGTGTTTCAGCAAAAGTTACGGTTGCTGAAGCACAGTTATCAGATGCTGTTAAAGTAGCTGCTGTTGGCACTGCATCACATTCTGCTGTAATTGCTACATCTGGTAAGGTACCATTGAATGTCGGTGCGGTTGTATCATGAACTTCGATTTTTTGTACATATTCCGTGGTCAATCCACATTCGTCTGTAGCTGTCCATGTTCTAAACAATCTATAACCATTTGGACAACCTGCATATACTGTAACATCAATTCTTTCTTCTTCAAAAGTTACTATTGCTGTTCCACAGTTATCATCCGCAGTTAAAGTTGCTGCAAGTGGAACGGCATTACAATCAACATCTAAATCAATAGGTAAAGATTCATTGAATGTTGGTGCAATTGTATCATGTATTGTAATGGTTTGTATCACATTAATTGAGTTACCACAATCATCTGTAATACTATAAGTTCTTGTAATTATTTCAGGACATGTATTCCCATCAGAAGTATCTGAAGCAAATTCTACTGTTGGATTAGTTGTATTATCATCAGATTCGTCAATAACTACATTAATATTTGGTAAAGGAACATCATCAATACATTCAACTGTTATAGGGTCTGGATTTGAAGCTGTCGGATTTTCATTATCAAGAAGTTCAATAGTAACTTCAATATTCGCAATACAATTATTACTATCTTGAACATAAACTGTATAATTGCCTTGAGTAAAGTTATCAAAACTACCTGATGTATTTGAAAAATCTATATTATCTAAACTGTAAGTATAAGGTTCTGCACCTCCACTTCCACTTACTGTTAATGAGCCATTATTATTTCCTGAACAATGAGCATTTGTAGTAGAATCTAATTGAACAGATAAATCTGAAATTTCAATTGTAAGAACTGCAGCAGGAGAAGCACAAGTATCTATTGGATTATAATAAAACACATAATAAACTCCAGAATTTGTTACAATAGTGTTTGATAAATGATCATTAGAATCTAATAAATCAGAATTTGTTGTCCAGGTTAAAATAGAACATGAAGGTGAAGTTGATGTAACATAATCATTTAAATCAACTGAAAAACTACTATCACAAAAAGTATCCGTTCCATTATTAGTAACTATAGTATCTATTGTTAATTCAGGTGAATTAGCAAAACCTTCAAGAGCCAATCTTAAACCATCAACTAAAACAACTGATCTTCCTGGACTTCCAGTTTGATAAAATATATTTACTGAACCTGAAGCGTCTGACCTAAAATTAATACAAACTGTTTCCCAATATGGATTAATTTCCGTCCACCCTGTAGTTCCATCTCCTGGATTTTGAAATGGTCCAGTAGGGTTTGTTGATAATTCAGTAGGAAAAACTGTTAAAGGTTGAATATTTAAATCATTATGAGTGTAAGTCAAAGGGTTAGTGATTTGAACACCTCCTGAATTTATTCCAAACTGTAAGTTAGGTGTAAATTCAATATAACTTCCATCATCATTACTATATCTTGGGATTACTGCAATTTCAAAACAAGCAGTATAAACAGTATTTGGCAAAACTGTTAAAGTTTGATTTATAGTTTCATTATTATAAGAAAAGATTGAGAAACCTCCTCCATCTGGAGATGGTGAAATAATTGCAGGAGTATCGAGGGCTGCATTAGAATTAGAATATGAAATATATTGGCCTTCAGAATAATCTAATGTTCCGCTATCTTGCCAACAATCATAAGCAACGTTGGCTGCGTATGTACTGCCATCAATAGCAGTTAAAAAACCTCCCCAGGATGCAATAGGCTCAGTATCTGCATTATTAAATGAACCGCATGTAATAACATTACAAGTACCGACTGGATTATCTATACGAGAACTAACCATCCTAGATTTTCTAGATTGATTATATATAACCGCTCTTTGTTTTAGTAATTTGTTGTGATTTTCTATATATCCTAAAGAATGTTTAGTAGAATGTAATTCTTTACCGTCAATTTTTCTCTCAATTAATTCTTGACCCAAAGAAGTTCTTGGGAAAGCAATTAATAATGAGAATAGTCCAATTTTAAATAATTTAAATCCTTTCATCATGTAGCCCACATTTAGTTCATAATAACCTACCTTTTAGTAGTGGGATCTAAAAGTCTCAGTTTACAGAATTGATCGCAAAAAGCTTCTCAACAAAATATGTTCTATGATAATCGCGGGGTTGATAGGATCAAAAAATTGAATATTACTTCAAAGTTTCGGAACAAACATAGTGAATTTTATACGTTTACCAAACAAAAAACGAAAAAAAATGCTTTTTGATACTGTTATATTTCATTTCTTAACTAAAAAAAAAACGTGAAATAAGTCGTTTTTTAAAATTCAAAATCATTGTTTTTTTGTTTAATTGTTAACAAAAAATAGTACTTTTGCCTTTCATTTTATACAATGTTTTATGAGTACATATGATGTGATTGTTATCGGTTCTGGACCTGGAGGTTATGTTGCTGCAATAAGATGTGCGCAACTAGGTTTGAAAACTGCTATTATAGAAAAATATAATACTTTAGGTGGAACGTGTTTAAATGTAGGGTGTATTCCTTCAAAAGCACTATTGGACTCTTCTCATCATTATTATGATGCTATTCACCATTTTGAAAAGCATGGTATAGAGGTTACCGATGTAAAAGTGAATTTTAAGCAAATGATCGATCGCAAAGCTGAAGTAGTTGCACAGACTTCTGGCGGAATTGATTTTTTAATGGATAAAAACAAAATAACCGTATATAAAGGATTTGGAAGTTTTAAAGACGCTACTCATATTAATATCAGTGCTGATGATAAAACTGAAACTATTGAATCTAAGCATACAATTATAGCAACTGGATCAAAACCAACTTCATTGCCATTTGCAAAAGTAGATAAAAAACGAGTGATTACTTCAACAGAAGCACTGTCACTTTCTGAAATCCCAAAACACCTTATAGTTATAGGTGGAGGAGTTATTGGACTTGAACTTGGACAAGTATATAGTAGGCTTGGCGCAGAAGTATCTGTAATTGAATATATGCCAAAGATTATCCCAACAATGGACAGTATGCTTTCTAAAGAATTACAAAAGTCTCTTAAAAAGCAAGGAGTTAAATTCTTTACAAGTCATAAAGTAACCAATGTTTCGACAACTGGTGAGACGGTAACAGTATCAGTAGATGATAAAAAAGGAAATCCTATTGAATTCTCTGGAGATTACTGTTTAGTTTCTGTAGGAAGAAGTGCTTATACTGATAAATTAGGTTTAGAAAAAGTAGGCATAAAAGTTACAGAAAGAGGTCAAGTGGAAACAAATGCTCATTTACAGACCAATATCCCAAACATCTACGCAATCGGAGATGTTGTAAAAGGCGCTATGCTTGCTCATAAAGCAGAAGAAGAAGGTTCTATGGTTGCAGAAATTATCGCAGGACAAAAACCACATATCGATTACAACCTTATTCCTGGTGTTGTGTATACTTGGCCAGAAGTTGCATCTGTAGGAAAAACAGAAGAGCAATTGAAAGAAGATAGTGTAAATTATAAATCTGGAAGTTTCCCGATGCGTGCGCTTGGTCGTGCTCGTGCGAGTATGGATATTGATGGACAAGTAAAAGTATTGGCTGATGCTGAAACTGACGAAATATTAGGTGTACATATAATAGGTGCTCGTGCCGCAGATATGATTGCTGAAGCAGTAATTGCTATGGAATTCAGAGCGTCTTCAGAAGATCTTGCGCGTAGTTCTCATGCGCATCCTACCTACACAGAAGCAATTAAAGAAGCATGTCTTGCAGTTGCAGGAAGAGCATTACATAGTTAATATAAAACTTCTAAATAATATTATCTAGCATCCAATATTGATATTGGATGCTTTTTTATTACTTTTGTTTATGCTCAGAAAATCTCTGATTGTTTTATTCATCTTATCACAATCTTGCTATTATTCTTTCAGTCAGAAAAAAGACTCGTTGGTTATTAAAAACGGTATCGATAAACCAAATATTTTGGCAACGCATCACTTTGGTATTTTTAATTCTAGAATTAATCAAAACTTTAAAATATCTCCACCAAAAAAGTCAACATTAAACTTTAGCATTGAAAGTGGAAATACAATGCATCCGTTTGTTGAAGCTTATTTACCTAAAGACCCAAATGTTAGAGAACAGTTAAGCCAAATTCCTTGGTTTAACAGACAATTTAGTTTTATAGATCAAGAAACGACTCCTGCCGACTATATGAATATTGTTGTAGATGCTGTAATTAAAGGAGTTCGGCTTGATTATAATATGCAATTAACCAAAGAACACGAACTTGGAATTACCCTTCGCTCCTATTTAATTACTGACGGTAAATATCCCTTTTCATTTTTCACTAATGACGAAAGTATCGAATGGGTTCATAGTAATATTGCTGGTGGAGAAGATCCATTTGGAAGAAGATATTACGGTTTAAATAAAGTAAATTTTAAATATACTGATAGAGATGGACGTGTTGTTGAGTTTAATAATGGTGATTTTTTTATTGGAGGAATTGAATTAAATCATTTTTTTTACCCATCAAAATTAACAAATAAGAATGCAAATTTATTTTTCAATTTCGGATCACATCTTGGTGTAAACACTTCTAAATACAATCAATCAATAGATCTTGGTTTATCAGCCAATACTGTAAAAAAAATCAAATTGAAAAGCAATAATGAATATAATATTGGTTTAGGAGTTAGTGTTTTAAAGAAAAATTTAATTGACTTTAAAGAAAATGTTAATTTCGGAAATAATCAATTTTTAGCAAGTTTTGAAAGCGAAGTTGAATATACAATGTATACCAAAAAGAAAAATTACCACTCTTTTGGATTAAACTACCAAATTCAAACAAGATATAATAAAGTTAAGGAAGCCGATTATTACAAATTACTTGGGAAGTGGCAAGAGATTTACGCAGGATGGCACAATGGTATCAGCACCTTGTACCAAAATATGTCAAACTGGACATTCATTTACACTTATGGAACACCAAAATATAAATTAATGTTATATATAAAAGAAGATTTCTCAGTAAATAACGCTCCAGACATTCAAACTGGTGTAAGTTTGAAAATTCCTATTTCCAAAAAATAAGATTTGTACTTTTGCACATATGACTGAAAGAACTTATACCATTTTTTCCATCGAGAATATTGATGAATTTAAAATCAAATTATTAGCGTGGTCACAAGAGTATAAAAGAGTTATTTGGTTAGATTCTAATAACAATAAAAATCTAAATTCTAACCCTATTCAATCAGATTTTGATGCTGTTTTAGCAGTAGATTCATTTTCAGAGATATCCTCTAATCATACTAATTCATTTTCAAAACTTAAAGAATTTCAAAAAAAGACTAAGGATTATATTTTTGGATATCTTGGGTATGATTTAAAAAACGATATTGAAAAATTGAATTCAAATAATTTTGATGGGTTAAAATTTCCAGACGTATTCTTTTTTCAACCAAAAAAAATGTTTTTTATTAAAGGAGCTATTTTAGAAGTTAGATACTTATTGCAATTTGAATCAGAAATTGAAAGTGATTTATTAGAAATTGAAAACTATAAACTCTCAAGTAAAAATTCTAATTCAAGTGACATAAAAATAAAATTACGAATTCATAAGGATGAATATTATTCTAAAATAAATAAAGTCTTAGCGCACATTTTAAGAGGTAATATATATGAAGTGAGTTTTTGTCAAGAGTTTTTTGCTGAAAACAGTACTATTGACCCTGTAAAAGCATATCAAAACCTGAATAAAATATCTTCCTCTCCATTTGCAACTTTTTTAAAAGCAGATGATAGGTTCCTGCTTTCAGCATCACCAGAACGCTTTATAAAGAGAACTGGAAATACTGTTATTTCTCAACCTATAAAAGGGACTATAAAACGTGGCGAAAACTCATCAGAAGATAAAGAGTTAATTTCTCAATTAGAAAATGATAGTAAGGAACGTGCAGAAAATATAATGATTGTAGATTTAGTCAGAAACGACCTTTCTAAAACCGCTAATAAAGGGAGCGTAAAGGTTACTGAATTATGCAAAGTTTACACTTTCGAGCAAGTTCATCAATTAATTTCTACTATTGAATCTAAAGTGGAAACCGAAACGAACTCTATAGACATTATCAAAAGTTTGTTTCCAATGGGAAGTATGACTGGAGCACCAAAAATAGCTGCGATGCAAATTATCGAAGAACTTGAAGAAACAAAACGAGGGCTTTATTCGGGTGCTGTTGGCTACTTCTCTCCTACTGGCGATTTTGATTTTAATGTAATTATAAGAAGTATATTATATAATGAAACCGAACAATACATTTCATATTCAGTTGGTGGGGCAATAACAGCAAAATCGATTCCAGAAAAAGAATATGAAGAGTGTTTGCTAAAAGCGAAAGCAATGCGAGAAGTTTTATTGAATTCCTAATTAGTATCTTTGCTTTCAAAATCAATTATTTGCTTCAAAAATTCCAAGAACATATAGAACACAACTTCTCTTTTATAAAAGATAAAAGATTATTAATCGCTATTTCTGGCGGAATTGATAGTGTTGCTCTTACTCACTTATTACATACCTTAAAATATGATATTTCTTTAGCGCATTGTAATTTTAAACTTCGTGAAAACGAAAGTAATTTAGATGAGGGATTTGTTAAAAACCTTGCTTCTAAATTAAAGACTCAACATTTCTCTACCTCATTTGATACTGAAACTTATGCCAAAAAAAACAAGTTATCTGTTCAAATGGCTGCTAGGGAACTTAGATATAATTGGTTTGATAAAATTCAATTAGAAAACAATTTTGATTATATATTAACTGCACATCAAAAAGAGGATGTGTTAGAAACGTTTTTAATCAATTTTACAAGAGGTACAGGTTTAGAAGGCTTAACAGGAATTCCGACTATAAACGGAAAAATTATTAGACCTCTTCTGAATGTTACACGTGAAGAAATACACAAATATGCCATCGAAAATAATATTGAATGGCGAGAAGATAAAAGTAATGCTTCTACAAAATACTTTAGAAATAAAATAAGACATCAAGTAATTCCTGTATTAAAAGAATTGAATCCAAGTTTGATGAGTACGTTTGACAAAACATTGGAAAATTTAAATGAAAGTAAACAGATTATTGATGATAAAATTGAAGATGTCAAATTCTCAATTGAGAATTTTGATGGGGAAATTCATCAATTTGATATCAAAAAAATCAGAGAACTATCAAGCCCAAAAGCCTATTTGTTTGAAATTTTAAAAAAATATGGCTTTACTGAATGGGGAGATTTAAGCGAATTGATAAACGCACAAAGTGGTAAACAAGTATTAAGCAAAACACATCGATTAATTAAAGACAGAACTCATTTATTACTATCAAAAATAGAAACAAATAATACTGAACAATATCAGCTAACTGAAAATTTAACTGCCTTTGAAAATTCAAATTTACACTTAACTTTTGAAACAACAGAGGGAACCAAGCAAGTAACTGAAACTGAAAAAGTAGTTTGTATTGATAAAGAAATGTTAAAATTCCCTTTAACTGTAAGAAAATGGCGAAATGGAGACTACTTTTACCCATTGGGAATGCAAGGAAAAAAAAAGTTAAGTAAGTTTTTTAAAGATGAAAAAATATCAATTTTGGAAAAAGAAAAAACTTGGTTACTTTGCAGTGCAAATAATGAAGTTATTTGGATTGTTGGAAAACGCCTTGATAATCGATTTAAAATTACAGAAAGCACAACCAAAACCCTAAAAATAACAATTCAATAATGAAAAAATTAGTTAGTTTATTCATCTTTATTTTTCTTGTTTCTTTTGCCAAAGCTCAGATACTGGATCCCGTAAAATATTCAACATCTGTTGAAAAAATTTCAGATTCTGATTTTAATTTAGTTATAAAGGCTAGTATTGAAGAGGGTTGGCATCTGTATTCTCAAAATGTTCCAGAAGATGGACCAATCGCAACTACTATATACTTAAAAGATTCAGTAAATACATTTCAATTAATTGGGCTTCCTATTGAAGAAAAAGGGCATACTTCTTTTGACAAAACCTTTAATATGGAAATCAAGTATTTTGAAAATACTACCACATTTAAGCAACGTGTCCGTCTTTTGACAAATGAAAAAATTGATATAAACGGTGAAATAGAGTTTATGGCTTGTGATGATAGTCAATGTACTCCTCCAACATTTAAAAATCTTGATTTTTCAATTCAAGGAACGGCTGGAAGTATTGCTACTGAAACGGAAATAAAAGAACTAACACAAGAAAAAAAAAGTGAAGTAAGTGAAGTAGTACCAAAAAAGAAAGATAACTCTTCAAAAAAAGGATTATGGACTCTTTTTATACTTAGTTTTTTTGCTGGATTTGCGGCATTATTAACACCTTGTGTGTTTCCAATGATTCCTATGACGGTAAGTTTTTTTACCAAACAAAGTAAAAATAAAGCAGTAGGAATTAGAAATGCCATTATTTACGGACTATCAATTATCGTTTTATATGTTTTATTAGGTATTGTTGTAACCAAAATATTTGGTCCTGCAGCTCTAAATGCACTCTCAACAAATGTCTGGTTCAATCTTATATTCTTTATTTTATTAATCGTTTTTGCAGTATCTTTTTTAGGTGCTTTTGAAATTGTTTTACCAAGTTCTTGGGGAACTAAAGTTGACAAACAAGCTGATCGTGGCGGAATGGTTGGGATATTTTTTATGGCACTAGCCTTAGCAATTGTTTCCTTTTCTTGTACAGGGCCAATTGTTGGTACAGCCCTAGTTGCCGCTGCAGCACAAGGCGGGATTGCACCTATAATTAGCATGTTTGGATTTTCATTAGCAATAGCATTGCCTTTTGCACTATTTGCTGCTTTTCCAGGATGGTTAAATTCATTACCAAAATCTGGAGGATGGTTGAATACAGTAAAAGTTGTTTTAGGATTTCTAGAATTAGCATTGGCTTTCAAATTCCTTTCAAATGCTGATTTAGTATTAGACTTACATCTTTTAGAACGTGAAGTGTTTATTGCTATTTGGATCACCATTTTTGGGACTTTAGCATTCTACCTTTTCGGGAAAATACAATTACCTCACGACTCGCCAATAACACACATTTCTGTTGGAAGATTAAGTTTAGGTTTAATTGTATTATCATTTACAGTGTATATGATTCCTGGACTTTGGGGAGCACCATTAAACCTAATTAGCGCATTTCCGCCGCCACAAGATTATAGCGAATCGCCTTATGGAGTTGGATTTTCAAAACTTGGAGGCGCTACGAGTCAAGTAGAAATCCCTGAAGGTGCTCATTTAATGGCTCCTCATGATATTTTAGCATTCAATGATTACGATTTAGGATTGGCGTATGCGAAAAAAGTTGGGAAACCTGTTATGATTGACTTCACAGGAAAGGCTTGTGTAAATTGCCGTAAAATGGAACAAAATGTTTGGGTGAAAGACAAAGTACTAAAAATCATCAAGAATGATATTGTTTTAATCTCTTTATATGTTGATGATAAAAGACCTCTCGCGGAAGATGAAATTATTGATTCTAAATTAAATCCAGGAAAAAAACTTCGATTTATTGGTCAAAAATGGAGTGAATTAGAAACAATTAAATACGGCACAAATGCGCAGCCATATTATGTTTTAATGGATCATAATGAAGAAAATTTATTAGATCCTGTTGGCTACACTCCTAATGTTGATGAATATTACAGTTGGTTAAACGAAGGCATCTCTAACTTTAAATAATCCTGTTTTACTTTAATCGTATTTAAAGATTGTTGTACCCTAAAATTAACTAAATCACAAATAATTTAGTTAATTTTAGGGTACAACAATTTTTATATAAAAATGATCAAAAAAACCAAGAAAGTATTTAGAGTACTCTTCTTTTTAGTAGTTCTACTTTTCGCAACAAAATATTTAATTTCTTATTTTCTTCAACCTACTTACAAAGGAACTATTGAACTTCAAAACTTAAAATCTGAAGTCACTATTAATTATGACGATTA
The DNA here is from genome assembly GCA_963933045.1 of uncultured Lutibacter sp. Lineage (GTDB taxonomy): Bacteria > Bacteroidota > Bacteroidia > Flavobacteriales > Flavobacteriaceae > Urechidicola. The sequence continues at coordinate 10,463 of CAWVTS010000055.1, forward strand.
TGGTATTCCTCATATCTATTCAGACAACCAAGAAGATGCACAACGTGCTTTAGGCTATGCACATGCACAAGACAGGCTATGGCAAATGGAGTTACTTCGTAGAATTGCTCCAGGAAGATTAGCAGAAATTTTTGGTGAAGTTGCTTTAGAAAGCGACCTTTTATTTGCAGGACTTGGTATTGAAGAAGCATCAGAAAAAGCGCTTCTATCTTTAGATACAAAAAGTGAAATGTACACGCTTGCTCAGGCTTATATTGATGGCGTGAATGAATTTATTGAAAATGGCCCTACACCTATTGAATTTTACATTTTAGGAATAGATAAGAAAAAATTTGAATTGAAAGATTCTTATAATATTATCGGTTATATGGCATTTAGTTTTGCTGCTGCTCACAAAACAGATCCAGTTTTAAGCAATCTTCAAGCAAAATTAGGAAGCAATTATATAAAAGAATTAGGTGTAGATGTGAATCCTAATTCTACATTGATAAAAAATTACAATACCGCAAATGAAAAAATAGCAATTGCTGTAGCGAATATTATAGATAAAATGCCAGTTCCAGCATTTCTAGGAAGTAATAGTTGGATTGTAGCGCCTCCAAAAACAAAAAATGGTAACGTTTTATTTGCCAATGATCCTCATATCCCTTATTCAGCAACATCCGTATGGTACGAAGCCCATATAACTGCACCAGACTATGAGAGTTATGGGTATTATCTTGGTGGAGTTCCATTCCCTATGCTTTCTCACAATCGGGAATACGCCTATGGAATTACAATGTTTGAAAATGATGATATTGATTTTTATCAAGAAGAAAATCATCCTACGGACGCATCAAAATACAAAACTAAAGATGGTTATAAATCGTATGAAACTAGTTTAAAGACCATTAATATTAAAGATAAAGATCCATTAAAATTAGAAATACGATCTACAGGTCATGGGCCTATTATGAATGACCTTATTACTCAGATTGAAAGTGATAAACCATTGGCAATGTCATGGATTTACACCCAATTTCCCAACCGATTTTTACGTTTATCATATTTAATGTCTCATGCAAAAGATAAGAACGAATTCGAAAAAGGAGTTTCACTGATTCATGCTCCTGGACTTAATATTATGTATGGAAATGCCGAAGGAGATATCGCTTGGTGGGCAGCGGCACAATTATACAAGTTACCAAAAAACGCACACCCAAAATTTGTCTTAGATGGCTCAAACGGTGAACATGAAGTTACTGAATATTTAGATTTTAATCAGAATCCTCAATCACATAATCCTCCATGGAACTATGTGTATTCTGCCAACAATCAGCCAGATTCTATTGCAGGAATCTTGTATCCAGGATATTACGCTCCAGGAGATAGAGGAAAAAGAATTGTAGAATTATTGGAGCCTAAAAATGATTGGACAAAAGAAGATTTTATGAAAATTATTTTGGATTCCAAATCATCAATCGCTCCTGAATTGGTTAAAATTATCGTCAATAACGTTAACGACAACTTGAGTATAGACAACGAAAAAGAGGCATTGGATGAATTGAAAAAATGGGATGGAGATTTCACAAAATCGAGTGTTGGAGCTACGGTTTTTACCAAGTTTATTTATATGTATCTCAAGAACACATTTGAAGATGAAATAGGCACAACTGTTTTTGCAAGTTTTATTAATACACATGTTATGTATCGTGAAATTTCTGAACAATTGAAAAAAGAAGAGTCAATTTGGTGGGACAATATTAAAACTACAGAAACCAAAGAGAATAAGTCTCAAATTTTATCTCAATCATTTTCTGAAACGGTCGCAACTTTAGAAAACCAACTTGGAAATGATGTCAACTCATGGACTTGGAATCGTGTGCATACCGTAACTCACAAACATCCTTTAGGAACTTTAAAAGCCTTGGACTTTCTTTTTAATTTGAATATTGGTCCTTATGAAATAAACGGATCAAATAGAGTGATAAATAAGCAAGGATTTGATATTAGTAATACTCCTGTAAATGATGTCAAAAGTGGACCCTCTACACGTAGAATTGTAGACTTTTCAGATATTGAAAATAGCATGAGCATTCTTCCTACCGGAAATTCAGGAAATCCTTTTAGCGAGTTCTATAGAGACCAAGCAGAAATGTTTGTGAATGGAGAGTTTAGAAAAATGAAACTGAACAAAGAGGAAATTGAAAAAGTGTCTACGAAGTTAATTTTTACACCTAAAAAAGATTGAGCACTACTAAAGTAAAATGGGGAATTATAGGCTGTGGCAATATCGCCAATACATTTGCCAAAGATTTAGCACTTATTGAATCTGCCGAATTGACTGCTGTTGCATCAAGAACTTTTGACAAAGCGACTCTATTTGGGAGAAATCATCGTACAAAAAAGTTTTACGGATCTTACGAACAATTACTCAAAGATGATGAAATAGACATTGTTTATATTGCAACACCACATGTTTCCCATGCCGAATTAAGTATAAAGGCTATGGAAAACGGCAAACATGTTTTGTGTGAAAAACCTTTAGGACTTAGCGTAAATGAGGCTAGAAAAATGATTGAAACTTCTAAACGTACCAATCGTTTTTTCATGGAAGCTTTATGGACAAGATTCAATCCTGTTTTTGTAGAAGTTTTAAAAAGAATTAAAAATAATGAAATTGGTGAAGTCAATTATATAAATGCTGATTTTGCTTTTAAATCAAATCACTCTCTAGAAAGCAGAGTTTATAATTTGGCTTTAGGTGGCGGAGCAATTTTAGATATTGGTATTTATCCTGTTTTCTTAACCTATGCAATTTTAGGAATTCCTCAAAAAATAACAGCATCTTCAATCTTTCAAGAAGAAACAGGTGCAGATATACAAACTTCCATGGTCTTTGATTATAAAAATTCACAAGCAGTTTTATATTGTGGTTTTACTTCAAATTCTAAAATGATTGCCAAAATAAGTGGTACAAATGGTGAAATACATATTCATAGTAGATGGCATGAAGCCGAAGAGTTTTCTATTATTAGAAATGGTCTTAAAGTAACCTTCAAAGTTTCAAAAATAGGAAAAGGATATACACATGAAATTGAAGAATGCCACAAGTGTTTAGCTGCAAATAAAACTGAAAGTAATTTATGGTCGCATCAAAATAGTATAGATTTGATTACTATTTTAGATTCTATTAGAAATCAAGTTGGGCTAAAATATCCTCAAGAGAACAGTTAAAACAACATAATATACGAGTCTCTATATTTTCCTTATATTTATAGAAAAAAATATGCTAGTTAAAGTTTTTGGAAGCGCCGTCTTTGGCGTTGAAGCCACAACTATTACCGTTGAAGTAAATATTGATAAAGGGATTGGCTATCATCTCGTAGGCCTTCCTGATAACGCTATTAAAGAAAGTTCGTATAGAATCTCTGCTGCGCTTAACAACAATGGCTATA
>CAWVTS010000056.1:0-13819 GCA_963933045.1 uncultured Lutibacter sp.
TAAAGTGATCTTTACACAATTTTTCAACTATTAAAATCTATAACCAAGAGAGATTCCTCCACGGCCTACAACTTCTAAGTCACTTTTGTCTAATAAATCTCGGCCTAAACCTGCGTAAAATTCTGCAACAAAACCTCTATTGCTTACTATTTTAAAACCAGCAGAAACACCAACTGCAAAATCAGTATATGTTTCTTCATTATATGTTCCACTTCCGCTATTATTAGGAGTGTAAAACTCTTCTTTTCCGCTATGTAACATCGTAAAGGCTTCTATAAAAAAACCTTCGGCATATTTATTAGAAATGAAATGGCGGTAATATGGAGTTAAAGAAAATGTTCTGTATTCATCTAATCCAGTATCTTCATCATCAAGAGCAACTAAAAGCCCAACTCCAAAAGAAGATTCTTCATTTATTAAACGCTCATAAGCGAAGTCTACCCATTTAAAACCAATTAAATTAGTCATGTTTATTTTTACTTCGTTATTTCCAACTGTGTCTTCTTCAATTTCAATATCTTGAGCGAATGAAGCGAACACAGTGATTAATAAAACAAATGTAAGTGTGATTTTTTTCATGTTATAGTTTTTTATATTATAAATAAGATGGCAAATGTATGTTATAGTTGCGTACTAGTGAACAAGAATTGTGCCTAAAAATGAGCTCTTAGTTGAACTGTTCCAGTATGAATAGTTCTAGAGGTTTCACTTTTTCTACCTAAATAATTGATATTCAAGTCTAAGTATGATGTCAGTTTTTGCTGCCATAATAAACTCCAAGTGAAATTATTTCCAGGTTGTAAACCTTCTAGCATTTGATAAGCCACAGGAGAATTTTGATTCCCTATATAATCATTGATAAAGAAATTAAATTCGCTGCTAAAAGAGGTTCCTTTTTGATTAGATGATTTGAATGAAGCACCCATTTTTTGTGAGTTTAAACGTTCAAAATTGCCAATAGTATTCTCCTTATTTTTATACTGATAAGACAGCTCGAAAATCTTATTCTGACTATATACGTAAGATATTTTTGGATCTATAGATTTGCTATTCAAACTATAATTTCGGCTTACATAATTTTGAGAAGTATTTTTGTTTCTCATGATATTACCTTTTATATCCATTAGCCAAAACGCACTAATTTTATGTGTAAATTGGATTTGATGAGATTTTAATTTATTTTCGATATTGTCTATCGCAAAACTAGTTTTGTTTTTAGAATCTATAAAATTATACGTTGTAGAATATTTTTGCTTACCTCGATTAAAGAATAAACTGTTTTTAAAATTAAAGTTTAATGCTAGTAAATCATCAGTATCTATTTTAAATGGATTTAAGTTAAAATCTGATTCAGTTCTTTTTTGTTTATTATCTATCAAAACAAATGTTTGATTTTGAAAATGAGAAATGGCTTTTTTGAATTTATCTTTATTACTCCATTGACTAAAATTCAAATTTAATGACTGACTGAATTTAGTTTGATGCGTTTCTATGTAATTAATTGTTGGTAGGGCAACTCTTAAAAAAGTTGCTTGATCTTGAAATTGAGCAATTTCGAATTCATTTATTTCCTGAATACTATTATTGTTATAATCAATCCAAGTATAAAACCCTTGTCCAGGCTCCACTTCTAAGTATGTAAATTCTTGTTGAGGTAAATTTCCAGAAACAGTTTCGTAAATACTACTCAAACTAACAATATTATTAAACAATTTTTGATTATATAGCACTCTAGAATTTAAAGATTTAGTGTTATTAAAATCAATATTTTCTACGTTTCTAAAATTGGCGTATAATGAAAGTTTTGAATTTTTATTTTTTATTAATTGAGAGTTAATATAATATGTTTTTGCATTGCTCACTCGCTTTAGTTTATTTGATTTCACACTATCATTAGACCTGAAATTTACACCAACTTCAGCAAATACCTTTGTAGAATCTCCAACCCCAAAAAACCCTTCATACTCATTAAATTTTTGACTTAATCGAGATAGGTTTTGAGTAACAATATCCTCTAATTTGTTATTCTCAGCGTTTACTCTTGTTCCCAGCCAACTTTTGTTTAAAGTATATTTTGAATAGAAGTTTAGGCGTGAAAAAGTATTTTTTGTTTCAATACTTTCACCATTAAGAAAACTACTCACTAGGTGCATCTTCAATTTATCAAAAGTTAAATTACCATCAATAACATGGCGATTTCCATCAAATGATTCACTGAATTTTAATTTTTCAAAGCGATAAGAAATACCACCATTTTCTTCATTAGAATAACGAAGAGAAGTATTAACTAATTGTTGATTTCCAAAAGTGTTTTGAACACTCCAGTCTCTATTGAATTCAATATTTCTAAAGCGTTCTACACTTTGAAAATTAGCATTTATAGACTCAAAGTTTAGTGTGCTTTTCAAGGCCCATGCTTTATCTATCAATATTTGATTCCACTCAATTTTAGCAGCCACACCATCATTTTGATCATTGTCTATTGTAGAAAATAGGTTTTGATCGTTTTGGCTAAAAGCGATTTCACCATTTACAGTTGTCTTTTCAGAAGGGTTATAGGTAGCGTTTACTAATGCAAGCATTAATTTATTTGGTGCAACTAATTGAATTATTGGATTGTAATTACCTAAATCTGGACCTATATATTCGTAAACTCTTCCAGTCGCTAGTGTGTTTATTAAATCATAATCTCCTTGATTTTGACCAACATTCGTAAACCTAACTGAATATAATTCATCTGTTGAATTGGTTGAATAAACAAATACCTCTTCAATTCCAACAAACTCTTTTTTATATAAAATTCTATTCTCATCATATGCTTGTGAAACTGCACTTTCAGCAACCATTTGACTGGGGTCATTTCCAGCATTTGCTAAAATCTCTTTTTGTATATTAGATAAATCTTGTTGTATAGGTTGATTTTTAGAATCGCTTTCTAAAAAAATGGAGCCACCAATTTGAAACTTCTCACTTTCATAATTTACGCCATTATGAGTAATAAAACGGGTATAATTTCTATCAGAAAACTGAAAATCTACTGTGATTCTCATATTTGCATTGATAGGATATGTAGGCATAAATCTAATTTCAGCAGTATTGTAATCAATAATATAATCGTTATTTTCTCCACGGTTTAATGGAGTTCCGTTTACATATACAATTTCACTACCAGAAATTATGATAATATACTGTTCGTTATTTGGACCAAACAATCTGTAAGGACCTTGATTACTTTCTTGACCTGAAAATTTGTAGGTTGTAAACTTTCCTCTAACTAAAGCACCTGAAGCAAAAAAGTTTGTTTTAGAATCTGGATGATTAACTGTTGCATCTAATGAAATTCCGGCTACTTTTTTAGTGAAATTTCCAAAATGAGTATTTGTGTTTTCAAGATTTACATCTCCTGCTTTTATACTCCAATTTTCACTAAACAATTCAATAAAAACACGATCAAATTCATTTAATTGCTGCGTATATCCATTTTCTTGTATTGGAATATTAGTATCAGTAATTGAAGCTCTTAAGGTTACTTTGTCAGATAGTTTTCCAGTGATTTGTAAGTCTAATGTTGAATTTAATACGGCATCTTGATTACTACCAACGGTTAAGCCTCTGCTAATACTTCCAGCAGTATTTAAGCCGTCAAATGGTTTAAAAAAGCGATTTTTATTATTTGTTCTAAGAGAATAAAGAGTTGAATTTCTTGTAGGTTTTTCTACAATTAATTTTTTGTCAAATTTAAAATATGTTTTGGTTAAAAATGCTGGATACGCAAAATATTCAACTTCAATTTCTTGATATTTTTTGCTGTCAATTACAAGAAGTGATTTGCTAAAGTCAATTGAATAATTGGTTGAATCTATGATAGATTTAGTTGAATCTAAAATTTTAAAATGAAACGGATTGATACTAACAGAATCAATAATAATGGAATCTTTTTCAACTGTTATTTTTTTTGTCCGAAAGTTTTTAGAATCTGTCTGTCCATGCGCATAAAGCCCAAATAAAAAGATTCCTATCCATAAAACGTTCTTCATTTATGTACCAACGATTAAAAAACAAAAATAGTTTAAAATTATTGTTGATAGTTAAATTGAAAAATGAAGTTTGGATTATAATAAAAAGGATGAGTAATTAGGTGTACTATAATAGTTCTTTATATTTTTGAAAATCGAAAATTGATTATGATAAAAAGAACACTTAAAAGAATGGTAATAGGTTTAGTTTCAATAGTAGTGTTGTTGTTTGTGATTGGGTTTCTTTTTATCAATTTAAGTTCACAATTTGGTGGAAAAGCAACAAGCGAACAAGAACTTAAATACGCTACCTATAAAAACTATAAAGAAGGGAAATTTGTTAATGAAAAGCGTATAAATATGGATATGGGTTTTGGCGACATGGTAAATGTTATTAGAAAAATGTTCAACCCTAATTCAGGTACAAGGCCTCAAAAGAATATTGTTGTCCATAAACTTGATTCTACTAATGTCGCAGATTACAATTCTAGAACGAGGTTAATTTGGTTTGGCCATTCGGCATTTTTATTGCAGATGAATCATAAAAACATATTAATTGACCCAATGTTTGGAACTGTTCCTGCTCCACATCCTTGGTTAGGCGCGAAGAGATTTAGTAAAGAATTACCAATAGAAATCGAGAAACTACCACAGATCGATGCTGTGATAATTTCTCACGATCACTATGACCACTTGGACTATGAATCTATTCAGAGGTTAAAAGATAAAGTTGGAAAGTTTTTTGTTCCATTAGGTGTAGGTGCTCATTTGCAAGAATGGGGAATTGAAAAGGAAAGAATTGTAGAATTGAATTGGTGGGAAGAAGTTGCATTTGATGATTTGGTTTTTCGTAGTACTCCAGCACAGCATTTTTCTGGAAGAGGATTGAATGATAGAATGAAAACATTATGGAGTTCATGGATTATAGAATCAGAAGTAGAGAAGATTTTTTTCAGTGGAGATAGTGGATATGCATCACATTTTAAAGAAATAGGTGAGAAGTATGGTCCATTTGATTTTGCCATGATAGAATGTGGTCAATACAATGAATTATGGCCAGACGTTCATATGTTTCCTGAAGAAACGGCGCAAGCAGGACTTGATTTAAAGGCTAAAAAAATGATGCCAATTCATTGGGGAGCATTTAAGTTATCTACACATAGATGGACTGATCCGGTTGAGCGTGTATCCAAAAAAGCGGAAGAATTAAATATTGAATTAATTACTCCCAAAATAGGTGAGCCCATAGATCTAATAGAAACTCAATCAACTTTTTTAGAATGGTGGAAGGACTAATATATTTTTGAAAGTTTATTTATTCAAAAACGTTAGAGAGACAAAAATAGTTTAAAACCTCAGGGAATTCCATTGTCAAAATGTTTAATATATAGGCTATGATTTTTTTTTGTAGATTTATCGAAATGCTTTTTCCAATTTTAATTGGAATGAAATTTGATAATTTCTATTGACATTTTAAATTATCAAAACAATATAATTACACATAAAACATTATAATAATGAATTCACAAAAATATTACACCTTAATACTTATTTTACTCTTTCTTGGACTTTCTAGTTGTACTTCGGCAATTTTAGAGGACGAAGATACAGGGCCAATAGCAACAACAATTAAATACAATGATGATGTGAAAAATATTATTTCAGCCAATTGTGTTTCTTGTCATGGAGGATCCTCACCACAAGCAGGTCTTGACCTTTCTAGTTATGTGAATGTGAGATTTGCTGCTGAAAATGGAAATTTATTGAATCGAATTAATGATCAAGTAAACCCTATGCCTCAAAGTGGGATTTTACCTTCTTCTACAAGAGCAGTAATTGATCAATGGGTAGCTGATGGTTATTTAGAAAATTAAGAATCATGAAACATTTATAAAAGTTCACTAACACAAAAAAAATTTACTATGGTGAGTAAAAAAATAATTTTAAGTATTTTACTTGTTTCGTTTTGTACTTCTATGCAAGCGCAAAAGTATTTTACTAAAACTGGAATTACAAATTTTAAAGCATCTGTTGATGCTTTTGAACCTGTCGCAGCAACTAGTAATAGTACAACTGCAATTGTAAACACTGCCGATGGTAGTATTGCAGCATTATTATTTATGAAATCTTTTCATTTTGAGGTTGCCTTGATGGAAGAGCATTTCAATGAAAACTATATGGATTCTGATAAATTCCCGAAAGGAACATTTAGGGGTTACATAGATGGTTTTAATTTTTCTGATTTATCAGAAACAGAAAAGGAATATACTATTAACGGAACATTAAATATAAGAGGAATTGATAAAGAAGTTGAGGCTATTGCCAAAATCAAATTGGTAAATGGTACTATTTCATTAATTTCTGACTTCAGTGTTACGCCTCAAGATTTTGAGATTAAGATTCCAAACATTGTTAGAAAAAAGATTTCCGAACAAATTAATATTACTTTAGAGTATGAGTTTATCGAAAAGAAATAAAGGAATTTTATTAGGATTAATTTTAATCATTATTGGAGGTTATTCAATGTATAAATATACATATAAGCCTCACAAAACAATAGATGATATAGAATTGAAGTTTTCTGGAGATGCAACGGATTTCTTAATTAAAATCAAAGAAAATAATGCTTTTTTTAATGATGCAGCAGTTCAAATAAAAGGAAAAGTTACTTCAATTGAAGTTCAAGGAATAAATTTAAATAACACTATATTTTGTCAAATGGATGAAACGACTTCTCTATCAGGATTAAAAGTTGGCCAAGAAATTGAAATTAAAGGACGTATGATAGGATATGATGACTTATTAGAAGAAACCAAATTAGATAAAACCGTTATTATTAAATAAAAATCATGAAGAAATATTTTCTAATTATTACAATTTTAAGTTTAAATGTTTTGTACGCTCAAGATGATTTATTAGATGAGTTGGAGAGTGAAGTTGTTGAAGAGAAATTTGAACAACCAGCATTTAAAGCAATGAAAATAGGCAATTTACAATCTACTAAAGTTGCTGCTAAAGGAGATTTATACATGTATGTTTCGCATAGATTTGGAACTTTAAAAGATGGGATTAGTACATTTTTTGGTTTTGATAATGCCAATACTAAAATCCAATTTGTCTATGGTGTTTTTGATGGAGTTCAGTTAGGAATAAGTAGAGAGTCCTTACGCAAAACCTATGCAGTATCTGCAAAGTTTAAATTAAAAGAGCAGAATGATAAATTTCCTATGAGTGTTGTTGGTTATACAACTGCTAATATCAATTCAGAAGTGAGCACAGATAGATATCCATATATAAAATTTGGAGACAGAGTGAGTTACGCTTCACAATTGCTAATTTCTAGACGAATTAATAATAAATTCTCTATAGAATTAGCACCTACTTTTGTGCGTCAAAATTTAGTTTACGAACCAGAACAGCAGCATAATCAATTTGCTTTAGGAGCAGGAGGAAGAATGAAAGTAAGTAAGCGCATGTCTGTAAATTTAGATTATGTCTATAATTTTAGTAGATATGAAGAGTCTATTTATAACAATCCATTCACTATTGGATTAGATATTGAAACAGGCGGACACGTATTTCAATTATTATTTTCTAATGCACAATCAACGAATGAACCAGGATTTATTAGTAATGCAGAAGGAGATTGGAGTGATGGAGATATATTCTTTGGATTTAATATTGTTAGGGTATTTTAAAACAGTGTTTGTTGCTTAATGCCACTTTCGTGTTCTAGCAACCATTTTTTACGCCATAAACCTCCAGCATATCCAGTTAAAGACCCATCAGATCCAATAACTCGATGGCACGGTACAATAATCCAAATTGGATTTTTCCCATTTGCTGATGCTACGGCACGTATTGCTTTTACATTACCTATTTGTTTTGTTTGCTCAAGATAGGTTCTTGATCTTCCAAAAGGAATGTTAAGTAACTCATCCCACACTTTTTCCTGAAATTCTGTTCCTTGTGGATTTAATTTCAGGTGGAATTCTTTCCGAGAATCATTAAAATATTCATCCAATTGCGTTACGCAATCTTGTAAACATTCAGGAATTGAAACTGTAGTAGATATCTCATCATCCAATACTGATACAGACATAATCCCATCGTTATTTCCAATAATTTTGGCTGTTCCGAGAGGTGTTTTATAATATGCAGTATGATTAGATTCCAAAAACGTCTTTTGAGTTTTGAGTAGTGATATTTGCGATTTCTTCAAATGATAAATCATAAATATCAACCAACTTGTCTATGACTTGTATTATATAACTGCTCTCATTTCTTTTGCCACGATATGGAGTAGGAGCGAGATAAGGAGAGTCGGTTTCTAAGACTATATTTTCAATTGGAATTTCATTCAAGAATTTATCTATTTTACCATTTTTAAAAGTTACAACGCCTCCAATACCGAGTTTCATATTATAGGAAATTGCACGATGTGCCTGTTCAATAGTTCCAGTAAAACAGTGAAATATTCCAAAAAGGCTGTCGTCTTTTTCGGTTTCTAAAATTTCAAATATTTCGTCAAAAGCATCACGACAATGAATGATAATTGGTAATTTTTTTTCTTTTGCCCAACGTATTTGTATTCGAAAAGCATCTTGCTGTTGCTTTAAAAAACTTTGATCCCAATATAAGTCAATTCCGATTTCTCCAATCGCATAAAAATCACATGAGTCAATCATTTCTTTCACATGCGCCAACTCTTCTTCAACATTTTCTTTGACTGATGTAGGATGTAATCCCATCATTAAGAATACATTTTCAGGATAGATTTTTTCTAGTTTTAACATCGAATCAGTATACGACGAATCTATTGCTGGAATAAAAAAACGATTGATTCCTGCATCTAATGCGCGTTGCATCATTTCTTCTTGATCTTCATCAAATTGAGAACTGTATAAATGCGTATGTGTATCGGTAATATTCATTGAGATTATTTACTTTTGGTAAAAATACTACTAAATGATAAGCCTTAAAAATATCCTTTCTAAAAAAGGGTATGTCAAAATAAAATTAACAAAAACCAAGACCAATCACTTTGAAGTAAAAGGAAAAATAAATGGTGTTAAAGGGCGATTTATTTTAGATACAGGCGCTTCAAATTCATGTGTAGGTTACGACATGACCGACAGATTCAAATTAGTCACTAAGGAGTCTAAAATTAAGGCAGCAGGAGCAGGAGCCTCTGAAATGGATGCGCATAAATCTTCAAAAAATAAGTTGAAAATTGGTGATTGGAAATATGAGAATTTGAATTTAATCATATTTGATTTGTCACATGTAAATATTGCTTTGAAAAATCATGGTGCTAAAACTGTCGAGGGAATTATTGGTGCAGATATTTTAAATATAGGCGAAGCAATTATAGATTACAAAAAGAAACGATTGTATTTAAAGAAGTTGGTTTACAAGTTTTAAAGGATAATATGAAATTTAGAAGAAAAATAAAAGTTCCGCTTGTCGTTTAGATATGGATTGTTTTAATGAACTATATCGGTCGATAAGAGAAGTTATTTTTTTTAGAGTTAGGAACCAAACTAAAATCATATCAAACAAAAAACCCAAAACAATTGTTTTGGGTTTTTAAAATTATAAGCCAAAATTTTTGGCTACATTTCTAATGCTTTTTTAGGATTGTTGTCCATCAATAATTCTAAAGGATTTTCTAATGCTTCTTTCACAGCAACTAAGAATCCTACAGATTCACGACCATCAATAATTCTATGGTCATAAGATAGCGCAACATACATTATTGGTTGTATTACTACTTGTCCATCAACAGCCATTGGTCTGTTTACAATATTGTGCATTCCTAAGATTCCACTTTGAGGAGGATTTAAGATTGGAGTCGATAACATAGATCCAAATATACCACCATTAGTGATTGTAAATGTTCCGCCAGTCATTTCATCAATTGTAATCTGTCCATCACGTGCACGAATTGCCAATCTTTTCACTTCACTTTCTACACCTCTAAAAGTTAATTTTTCTGCATTTCTAATTACAGGCACCATTAAACCTTTAGGTCCAGAGACTGCAATTGAAATATCATGAAAATCATGCTTGATTTGGAAATCTCCATCAATCATTGAGTTAACGTCTGGATACATTTTAAGCGCTCTTACAATTGCCATTGTAAAGAAACTCATGAATCCTAAACCAACACCATGTTTTGCTTTAAAATCTTCTTTATATTCTTTTCGTAAGTCAAATATTGGCTGCATGTTCACTTCGTTAAACGTCGTTAACATTGCAGTTTCATTTTTAACAGAAACTAATCTTTGAGCAACTTTTCTACGTAGCATTGATAGTTTCTTACGCTCAGTTCCTCTTTCATCACCTTCAGGCAAGGTTCCCATAGAAGGGACTGCTTTTATCGCATCTTCTTTGGTAATCCTTCCATCTCTTCCAGTTCCAGAAATACCCTTAACACCCATTCCTTTTTCAGCCAATACTTTCTTAGCTGCAGGTGAAGCAGAGCCAGTTGCATATGTAGTAGATTCTACAGTTTTTGCAACTTCTTTTTTCTCTTCTTTTGGAGCATCAGTTTTCTTTTCAGATGCAGCGCCTTCAGGTTTCTTAGCATCCATATCAATCAAACAAACTACAGCGCCAACTTCAACAGCATCACCTTCTTCTGCCTTAAAAGTGATAATTCCACTTTCTTCAGCAGGTAATTCTAAAGTTGCTTTGTCTGAATCTACTTCAGCAATTGCTTGATCTTTTTCTACATAATCTCCATCTTCAACCAACCAAGATGCAATTTCTACTTCTGTAATCGATTCTCCTGGTGAAGGAACTTTCATTTCTAAAATCATGGTACTATAATTTTAATTTCTATTTATTTTTAGACAGCAGTAAAAATGCTGTCAATAACTCTTCTTTGTCTTCTCTTATCTCTTGTGCTAGATCCAGGAGCAGGAACTGCTGCATATGGTCTAGAAGCACATTCTAATTTTACTAAATCTAATCGTTCTAACATATGACTCCAAGCACCCATATTTTTAGGTTCTTCTTGTGCCCAAACATATGATTCAACATTTGGATAACGATTTATTACTTTTTGAATTTTTTCTAGATGTAATGGGAATAATTGTTCAATTCTAATTAATGCAACATCTTCTCTTTCTAAAATTTCACGCTCTGCTTCTAAATCATAATAGAATTTACCAGTACAGAATACTAATTTTTTAACATTTTCTGGATTAATTGTATCATCAATTACTTCATTAAATCCTCCATTAGCAAGATCTCCAACAGTAGATACTGCTTTAGGGTGTCTCAATAAACTTTTTGGTGTAAATACAATTAAAGGCTTTCTAAAATTACGTTTCATTTGACGACGCAAAAGATGGAAAAAGTTTGCAGGAGTTGTACAATCTGCAACTATCATGTTATCGTCTGCACACAATTGTAAATAACGTTCCATTCTTGCTGATGAATGTTCAGAACCTTGGCTTTCATAACCATGCGGAAGTAAAATAACAATTCCGTTTTGAAGTTTCCATTTATCTTCTGCTGCAGATAAATATTGGTCAAAAATAATTTGTGCTCCATTTGAAAAATCTCCAAATTGCGCTTCCCAAATCGTTAAAGTATTAGGGTTGGCCATGGCATAACCATAATCAAAACCTAAAACTGCATATTCTGATAATAAAGAATTGTAAATATACATTTGCCCTTTATTAAAAGGATTGGTATTTAATAAATTGATACGTTCTTCAGAAATTTCATCACGTAATACTGCATGACGGTGACTAAAAGTACCTCTTTCAACATCTTGTCCAGAAATACGAATATCAAAACCTTCTTCAAGTAGGCTTCCGTAAGCAAGCGTTTCTGCCATACCCCAATCTAGAGTATCGGTTTCAAAAACCATCTTTGCTCTTCCATCCAAAATCCTTTCGGCTTTTCTAAGAAACTTAACACCTTCAGGTACTGTTGATACAACTTTTGCAATATTTTTTAATTTATCTTCAGCATAAGAACTGTCAATTGGTTTTAACATTCCGTCCAATCGTTGGCGATCAAAATCAGTCCAACGCTCTTGCATGAATTCACGAACTTTTGAAGTATCAAATTCTTTAGACTTTGTATAATTCTTTTCAAGTGTTTCTTTAAAATCAGCAACTATTTTTTTAGCATATGATTCATCAATAACATTTTCAGCAATCAATCTATCAGAATAAATTTTTAACGGATTGCTATGTTTTGAAATTGCCTTATATAATTTTGGTTGTGTAAATCTTGGTTCATCACCTTCATTGTGGCCATATTTTCTATATCCAAGTAAGTCAATATAAATATCTCTCTTGAACTTCATTCTGTATTCCAAAGCTATTTCCACAGCGTGAACTACCGCTTCAGCATCATCAGAATTTACATGTAATACTGGAGATAACGTTACTTTAGCAACATCAGTACAATACGTACTAGAACGAGCATCCAAATAATTGGTAGTAAATCCAATTTGATTATTTATTACGATATGAATTGTTCCACCCGTTTTATACCCATTCAATTGGCTCATTTGAGCAACTTCATAAGCAACACCTTGACCTGCAATTGCGGCATCACCATGAACAATTATTGGTAAGATTTTAGAATCATCACCATTGTAATCTTTATCAATTTTTGCACGAGTAATTCCTTCGGCAACAGGAGCAACAGTTTCAAGATGTGATGGATTTGGAACCAGATTCATCTTAATTGTTTTTCCATTTTGATAGGTTTTATCAATTGTATTCCCAAGGTGATATTTCACATCACCATCAATATCTTCGTCTTCAAAATCTTTTCCTTCAAACTCACTAAAGAGTTCATGAAGTGGTTTTCTAAATACATTTACCAATGTGCTTAAGCGCCCACGATGTGCCATACCTAAGACACATTCTTTAACCCCGTATTTTTCAACCGCGTTATATAAAGCAACACTAATAGCAGGAATTAATGATTCACCACCTTCTAAAGAAAATCGTTTTTGACCTACATATTTGGTTTGTAAAAAACTTTCAAAAGTTACAGCCTGATTTAATTTAGAGAGTAAGTATTTTTTTGCTTCATTAGAAAATGAAGGGTGATTATCATTGACGTTGAGTTTACTCTGCCACCATTTTAATACTTCAGGATTTCTAATATACATGTACTCAACTCCAATAGAATCACAATATATTAGTTCTAAATGCTTAATGATATTTTTAAGAGATGTAGTTCCTAAACCTAATATCTCTCCAGCACTAAAGGTGTTTTCTAAATCATCAGAATTTAACCCAAAATTTTCTATTTCAAGAGTTGGCTTGTAAGTTCTTCTATCTCTAACAGGATTCGTTTCAGTAAATAAGTGCCCACGAGTTCTATAACCATTAATTAGTTCTAGAATTTGAAATTCTTTATGAACTTCTTTAGGAATTTTAACTTCAACTTCTTCTCCACTTATATCGTAATTTTCATTAGCTAAATCATAACCTTGAAAAAAACTTCTCCAGCTTGGCTCAACAGCATCAGGATTCGTTAAATATTGTTCATATAAATCGGCAATAAAACCAGTATGTGCGGCATTTAAAAATGAAAATTTATCCATATTTTCTTTTGTACTGAAATGTTTTAATTAAAACAAGAACAAAAATACAAATTTTACTAAAATGATTCTATTATTTATTATGGATTTATTCTTTAATTTTTTTCATTTTTTATTTGGCAGAAGTATAAAATAATATATATTTGCACACCGAATTTAAAAAACGGTAAATTCCTCCTTAGCTCAGTTGGTTAGAGCATCTGACTGTTAATCAGAGGGT